>CAZDBA010000175.1:0-9937 GCA_964503615.1 uncultured Pirellulaceae bacterium | reverse complement strand
ATACATTTTATGTTGAACTTGGAAAGCTGCCGGTTATCGAAACGCCGTTTCACGGGGCGACGGCGATCCAGGATATGTTATTGCAAAGCTGGGGAGGTCGGTTGCGGGTCTTTCCAGCGGTTCCCAAAGCTTGGCCCAACGCCCGGTTCCATCAACTGCGAGGTGAGGGGGCTTTTATAGTCAGCGCCGTTCGCAACCAGCAAAAAACGCAGTGGGTTACTGTCCATGCGGAAGTTGGCGGAAGCGTCGAAGTCGATGCGAGTATCGCAGAGGCCCAGTGGGTTGCCAGCGATGGGGCTGAGGTGACGGCGATTGGCGATGGCGTGTTCAAACTGTCGCTGCCGGTTGGCGGTGAAGTTTCATTTTGGCCCGAGGGCGAGCCTAAGCCGGACTTGAGCGTTACTCCGATTGAAGCTTATTCACAGCCTCATCGGTTTGGTTTGAAAAAATAGCGTGCTACTTAGTCAGCGGGTTTCCAGGGTTCTGGGCCGTCCTGCTTGGGTTGCAAGAACTTTGCGTCAACGGTTTTGTACCACTTGTGGAGGTTCGCTCTCATCTCCGCAACTCGTTTGGGATGTGCCTCGGCGAGATCGTTTCGTTCTCCTATATCATCTTTCAGATTGTAGAGATGAACTCGACCATCTTCGTAACGCTCAACCAGTTTGAAATCACCGATGCGAATTGCTCCTCCGGGGATACCGCCTTGATTACTGTAGTGGGGGTAGTGCCAATAAAGTGCACGGTCAGCAAGTGGTTCTCCTTTGAGCGCGGGCATTAAGTCAACGCCGTCGATTTCCTGTTCGACTGTCGCACCCACCGCGGTTGCGATCGTTGGGAAAAGATCAATGGAGCAAATCGGTTGTTCGTTGATCGAACCCGGTTTTGTGACTCCTGGGTAGCGAACGATCCAGGGTTCGCGGATGCCGCCTTCGTAAACCCAGCCTTTTCCGCCGCGTAGAGGAAAATTGCTGGTAGGACTTCCTTCGCTGGTTGATAGTCCTCCGTTGTCAGAGGTGAAAATCACGATCGTGTTTTCTGTCACGCCAGAATCGTCCAGTTGCTTGAGGACTTTTCCAACCGCTTCGTCCATCGCTTCTACCATTGCTGCATAGACAGGTTGGTTTTGCAGAATTCGAACCTTGCGACGTTTATTATTGGGAAACACTTGTTCTTCCTCGTCAAACTCGTCCCCTTGGATGTCGTCTTTTCTAAGCTTGTATTTCTCAACCAAATCGGGCCGTCCGATCTGCGGGTTGTGTACAGAGTAAAAAGAAAGATAGGCAAAGAAAGGTTGGTTCGCTTCCGCGTTCTTTTTGATAAACGCAGCGGTATCGGTTGCCAGGCGATCGGGTAGATGTACTCCTTTTGGGCTTTCCGGTTTGAGCTCAGGATTTTCGAACGGGGAAAAATACTTATTGCCCGTGTAAGGCCCACCCTTTGAAAAGCCGCCTTTGTTAACGTCAAAGCCACGGTTTTGAGGGTAGTATTCTTCGGTTGGACCGAGATGCCACTTACCCGCAAAAAACGTAGCGTAGCCTTGAGTCTTGAGTGCTTGAGCAAGCGTGATTTCTTCCAGCGGCATATGGTCGGTCAACGGTGCCGGGCGGAATTTGCCGGGCCGTCTGCCAGAGAAAAAGTTCGTTGCGTCGACTCGGGATGGATACCGTCCCGTCATCAAACTGTAACGGGTCGGTGAGCAAACGGGATTCGCAGCATAGCCATCAGTGAAACGCATTGCGGTTGCAGAAAACGCGTCGACGTTGGGCGTTTCGTAAAAGCAATCCGGGTTGTAGACACCGATGTCCATATAGCCCAAATCGTCGACCAGAAAGACCAATACGTTGGGTGGCGTCTTGTTTTCTGTTACCTGAGCGTCCGCTTGCTGCGCCAGCATTAGGAAGCCAAGCAATGCAGTTAACAGATACGAAATACGAATCATTATGTTCTCGAAATGAAATGGGAAAGTGTTTGAGTGACTTGGGTCACCTGAATATTCTAGTCGCCAGAATTTTCGCCGCTTAAAAAGTCGCCTTTGGCTCCGCGGTATTTTATTGGCAACCGGACGCGTAAGCGAGGAATAAAGGAGACCAGTGAGGCTACTCGCTAACGCGTCGGGTTACCATCATGCGGTTGAAAGCTGTAATTAAATGATGATATCGCTTGCAAGATTATTTTTTACTGGCTTGGATCTGGCTGAGTCCGACACCGAACAAACGTTTTGCGATTGGATCGAGTTGTTCTTCGGTACCTTGGATGTGCAAAGTCTGCTGAATGTGTGTCATCGTTTCGCCGGGTTTGAGCGCGGCGGCAGGTGATGAGGTTTCCAATTCATAGAATGGACCAAGCGGAGGTTCGCCTTCTGCGGGAGAGCCATCGTTGTACGAATTGACTACGTCGCCTTTATAGGGTTCTTCTTGTACCTTCCACTCCGAATTCACGAAACCGTTGGGGGCCTCCTGAACGTTGTAGGTAACCACGGTGAGAACTTTTCCGTCCGCATCATAGCTGCCCGCAATTCCCTGGGAACGTTGGGGCGTTATTCCGATCTTGCCGCGACGGGTTCCGTCTCCTTTAAAGAACAGTACGTCATCCTCGACGGCCAAGTACTCGGGCGGAACCTTTCCAAAATAAGTGTCGTTAACTTTGACGCCTAAGTCGGCTTCTTCCCCTTTTACAAATGGAATGACGACAGTGGTGCTTGGCGAAGGGTTGTACATGCCCAGCAACCAGATCGAGGGCAACCCTTTTTCAGCGGTCCAAGCTTCTTCTCCGTTGTTGGTCAATTTGTTGTTGCTTTCGTACGCGACTACTTTTAATCCTTCGGGCAGTGTATCAGTCTTTAGCGTTTCGGCGATCGCTGCATTGTCCAAAAGACGAATGGTACGGTTGATTCCCATTACGAATCGGGTGCCGCTAAAGTTTGTCAGTTCGCAATCTCTTTTAAATTCCGCAGACGTTTTCGTTTGCGTTACGACCTCGAACGGTTCGGTGTCAATCGCGGCCGGTGTTCGCCAGTCTGCAAATTCGAATTTGTCGCCCGCTTTGAAGAAGAGTGCGAATTGACCGCCCTCGGGGCCTAGCCAGAATCGCTCTTCACCACCAAAGATGTAAATCTGTTCTTCGAGGGTTCCCTTGCGGTCTTCTTCGGAAAGGAGACCTTTCTCGATAACTTTGCGGTTGATCCAGCCAAAGCTCGAACCATTCTCGGCATCGACCGTGCTGGTCATTACACGACCTTGGTAATCGGGAGCCAAAGCAACCGCTGCTCCGTTTGATTCAAGCAAGATGATCGGTGTATGGGATTTGAGAAATGACAGGTCGTCACTAAAGCTGCTCACTTGGGAACTCTCCTCAGTTTGGGTGTTTGAACATCCGGCGAACATCGTAACCAAACTTAAGGAAGCTACACAAACAAGTTGTACAAATTTCATCGCGAATTCCTGACTCTTGATATGGTTTGTCAATGCGCCGTTTAGATCAAATCGGATCGAACTACCGCAAATTGGAGTTCGGTTTCTAAGTTACCTGCGTTTGTTTGATCGCAGAAATAGTTTGGTTCACTAACGGGTTGGATGCATGAATTTACCCGCGGAAATTTCGATATTCAAGTTGGCGGGCAAGTTTTATCTGGCGTAGGTCAGGCTGTGCCTGACGAAATGAACAAGATCGGCATGCACAGCATGCCCTACGCTTGGATCCAAACTTCCGTTGAATTCAAGCGACGCGTTTTGTTTGGGCGGTATAGACTGTGACCGATTCGGAACGGTTCTCATCTTTGACGTCGACGCAGTCGTTTAGGCAATTTTGCTTAGACGGGATGAAAATATCGAACATGGCTCCACCGCTTTCCGATTCTTGCCGACGCAACGTTGCGTTGTGCAGTTGAAATATTCTCCAAGCTTTGGAGAGGCCGAACCCAAGTCCACGCCCGGCTTCGCGGCCTGAAAAGAAGGGGTCAAAAATGTTGTCGCTGATCGAATCGTCGATCCCTGGCCCGTTGTCGCTGATCCTGATCGTCGTTCCACGTTTTTTGGAGGTGATTTCAATGTCGATCTGGCCATCGGATCCAATCGCTTCGATTGAATTGACCAGGATCGCTTTTATTGCGACGGCGATTTGCGTTGGGTCGATGGACATCACAGCAGGGCGCTGAGACTTTGCGGTCGTCTTGCAAACGATTTTGGCTGCGGCAAGTTTCGTACTTAACTCGCCAACCACATCAGAGATGATCTCTTTCAGCTCAACCCGGGTTGGGTTTATCTTGGGCGGGTGTGCGAACAGCATCATGTCCGAGATCATCTCGTGAGCTCGCATCGCTTGCTCGTAGATTACAGTCAACCGCTGCTTGCGCTTTAAATCATGTTCGTCAGTTAGCAACGCTTGAGCCCGAGTTGCGATGTTGGCAAGCGGGTTGTTGATTTCGTGACTTGCTCCGTAGGCTAACAGCCGCATCGAGTCCAATTTTTGAATCAGCAGCTGATCATCGAAATCGGCTTGTGTGGTCTCCAGTGCGTTAAGCGTTGAAAAGACGGCTCGGTAGTCGGGTTGGGAGCGTTGATCGAGCTGGGGCTGACTTGATTCTCTGGAAAGTTCTCCCGTCCACGATCTTGCCGATTGGCGAATCGCCTTCCAACATGACTTTGCGATCCGTAGCGTTTCTAAGCTTTCCAATAACGATTTGCGAAAAGGTTTGTCGACCAAGCGAACCAGTGTGGCTTTTAAGTCGTCGCCCGATTCGATGAGGACCAAACGTTTGTTGATTGCTTGCGCTGCTTTTAAGTCTGTTTTGGATTTTCGCAATACTGACTTCTTAGAGCCTGCTTTTTTCGTTTCCGGTTTGACGCGAAGTTCTGTCAAAAGATCGGTGCTAACCAGCCAATTTTTAATGTCGATCAGTTTGAGCTTTTGCTTCAGCTTTCCCGTCGATGCGATTTCCGTGATCGCAAGCAACAACCAGTTTGGATTTTGCACCAGGAACTGAGCCAACGTGGTTGGATCAAAGCTTTTGCCACCAAGTCTTTCGATTGCCAATTGGGATAGCGCTTCGGGAGCGCAATCCAACCAGTGGGTGTGGTTGAGTAAGTGAAGAGGTATTTGGTACTGATTGGTTGTCATAGCCATTCCGAATGTTGCTAAACCTTAGCAAACTAAACGTTTTGGTATAACAGCGGTCCGCTTGATTTTGGCGACAGCAAGAGTTCTAAGAGTGGCCTTTTTTGATTTTGTCGGGGTGGGCCGTGATTGGAGCGGGTATTGATTAACCCCTCTAAAAAGTGCAAGCATAAATCGGATTTGAGAATCTACCGCAAAACTGATGTCCATTGGCTTTTTCGCTTTCTCTATAGTAGACCGTCACATTGACTTGGATCCGCTCCCGACTGAACCACGGGCCGGGCTCATGCTACGTTCACGGGCCGGGGCCCATGCTACAGGGAAGAGTAGCTATAACACAACTTTTTCCAGATCTCTTTGGGTAAACGCCGACAGCAATGAAAATCCTCGACCGCTATTTAACGTTCGCCTTTCTCAAGATTTTTTTGATCTGTTTCGTTAGTCTGTCGGGACTATTTACCGTCATCCACTTGTTTACCAACTTGGATGAGATCATGGAGATCGCGAAAGCGCGTGGCGGTATGAAAGAGGCTTTGCTCGATTTCTACGGGCCGAGGACTTTGGAGTTCTTTGATCGCATGGCGGGTGTGTTGGTGCTGGTGGCTGCAGTATTCTCGATTGCACTTATGCAACGTCGTCGGGAATTGACAGCTATCGAGGCTGCAGGAGTTGGCAAGTTCCGCATTGTGCGTCCCGTTTTGTTTATGGCGGTGATCTTGATCGGCTTGAGTGTGGCGAATCGCGAGCTTCTGCTACCCAAGTTCAAAGATCAACTGACTCGAACGGCAAAGAACTATGTCCAATCGGACTTGGTTCAGATGAACATCATTAAGGACCATGATACGGGGTTGTTGATTCGCGGTGAAGAGTTGGAACCTGTCTATTCAAGAGTAAACGAAGCTGTAATTCAGTTGCCAATCTATTTGAGCGATTCGATTTCTCGAATGAACGCTCAGTATGGTTACTTAAAGCCAGCCAATCGCCATCATCCGCCCGGCATCATGATGCACAACGTAACGAAGCCTGAGAATTTGCTGGAGATGGCCTCGATGAAAAACGGTGATCAGATGATCGTCTATTCGCCTCGAGACTATCCTTGGTTAAAGCCAGATCAGTGTTTCATTGCCACGAACGTGACTCTGGAACAGATGGCGTTTGGTTTGTCCGATACCGGCTACGAATCGCTGGAGACGATGATCGCTTCGGTCAAGCAACCGAGCCAGTGGTATTCACGCAGCAAACGAGTTGCGATTCACACGCGAATCATTCGACCGGTTCTGGATATGGTCCTGTTATTGCTCGGATTGCCGTTGATCATTTCGCAAACCAACAAGAATCTGTTTGCTGCGGCAGGAATCTGCGTAGGCGTGATCCTGACTGTACAGCTCACTACGCTTGGTTGTCAGTCGTTGGGCTCGCTAAGCATTATTAAAAGCGCGGCGCTGTCGGCTTGGTTGCCGACGATCGTATTTCTGCCGCTGGCCACGCTTTCGATGCGATTGTTGCGAAGGTAAGCAGGCGACATTCTAAGCAAGCAACGTTCCGCAATTTTACATTTGCTCCAGCAGTTGCTGGTGTAGTTCACTGGTTCCGGCCATGATGAATCGCGGATCGCTTAGCTCGATCGGGTCGCCGTGGATGTTGGTAACGGTTGCTCCCGCTTCGCGTGCGATCACAATCCCGGCAGCCATGTCCCAAACACTCAGGCTGGTCGCCCAATATCCGTCCAGTCTTCCGCAAGCTACGTAGCTGCAGTTGATCGCCGCGGAACCCATTCGGCGAACTGTCGACTTGGTCAGCACATTCAGGAAACGATTTACTTCGACGCTATCTCGCACGACTCGAGAGGGAAAGCTGCACACCAACAAACTTTTTTCGATGTCTGTGCAGTCACTACTTTGGATCGGAGCCCCGTTGAGAAAAGCGCCTTTGCCTTTCACGGCAGAAAAGCACTCGCGGCTAAGTGGATCGTAGATGACGCCCAGCACCAGATCCTGCCCATGCCTTAATCCAATCGATACCGCAAAGCTGGGAAGTTGGTGGACAAAGTTTGTGGTGCCGTCCAAAGGGTCCACAATCCAGCAGAACTCTGCGTCCACATCCGATTCGTCTCCTTCCTCGCCCAGGAATCCGTGGTCGGGAAACGCTCCAAGCAATATCGATTTGATTAACGCTTGTGATTCGATGTCCGCTTGGGTAACCAGATCGCGTGGCTGTTTCTCTTTCGCTTTGACTTTCCCTAAGTATCCTAAAAGCAGCTCACCGGCCTGTTTGGATGCGTCGATTGCAGTGGTAAGAATTTGCTCCATGTCAGTCATGATCTGTCCTGAGTTCTGCAATTTTGCGCTAATTGTTGGATAATTTTCGACAAGGAGTAGACGATCCTGCAGCGATTTAGCTGGACTTTTCTTAATAAATTTATTAATATTAAGTTATGGTTAAGCTGGTAACGAGCTTTGTTCGTCCACCTTTTTTTCAACCAAATCATTCTGCCTTTTCTCTGTTCCAACCCCATCATTGCAATTTGTGATGATGGGGTTTTTCGTTGTTTGAATGTATGGCTTCTGAAAATTATGTCTACTCAAAATTGGGGATTGTGGTTCAGTGGCCGAGTCCAAGGGGTCGGCTTTCGATACACCTCTGCTCAGGTTGCTAAGGATTTCGAAATTTCGGGATGGGTCAAGAACCTTGCGGATAAACGGGTCCAAATGGAGATTCAGGGAGAAGTCAGCGTTTTAGGCGACTACCTGAGCCAGTTAGAGCAAGCCATTCAGCAGGGACCGGGCAAGATTACGAACCAGGAACAAGTGCTGGGGCAAATCGATTCGACTTTGAGTGGGTTCGAAATTCGCTACTAAACTTTGCCGCAACCCTTTGAAGAATTGAACCACTGCCGCATAATGTGCGTAACAATTGAATACGTTTCCAGCTTTCTTGCCAGTTTCGTATAGCCGTTCTGTTCCTCAACCTTCTGCAATTAATTGAATGTTTGATTCTCCGATACCTCTATTGGCTCAAAGTCAAGAAATCACAAATTGGTTGACGCCAATTTGGTTGCTTTCGCTAGGAGTAGGGATTGGGTTAGTGCTGGTGATGGTGACTTTGCTTAAAGTCTTCCTTTTTTCCAAGCTCCCGTTTTTCAACAAAATCGCTGAGAGTATTCCGCTGCGTTTAGGCTTCGGAGTCTTGATTGCTGTTATTTATGTTGGCCTGTTCATCGGATTTTACTGGTGGCGTTATGGTTTGGACTTGGACAAATCGGGAACGATCAGTACGGAAGAATGGTCGGCGTTAACGATGCCATTGGCCTTTGCGGTTCCTCTTGCGTTGTTGTTGGGAATTGGAATTTGGAGTCTGCTCACCGAGCGAGGTGCCGACGAGACGTTTGCGTTGGTCTCGGAAGGTTTTCTACGTTGGGTCTCAGTTATCTGCATTGCGATGTCCGCGTTCGCTTGTCTGGGTATCGTGCTGGGAATGACCAACGGCTTTGGTATCATCAAATTCGTAGATGATGCTCCGGGTATGGTGCATTCATTGAAACGGTTTCCGCTGGCAGGGACCTACGGTCCAGAAATCGAGGTGCCCAGCACTGCACCTGGCGAACCGGGGACCAGGATTTCCGCTGGGGTTGTAGGCGAAGAGGTGTCTTGGGTCGCGGTTAAAACTGATCAGACGATTGAGATCGCGTCGGAACCGGTCACGTTGGAATTGGCTCCGTATCAGATTCACGAGGTCAACTCTTTGAGCGGTGATGATTTTCGTTTTTGGTATCGGCGGCCGGGCGGGCGAGGCTGGATTCCTGATGGGCCGATCAGTGACTTTTATATTGTCAATCGAGGTGATACGCCGGCAAACGTAACCTTTAACTGGCGACTGGACCCCATTTATCGACAGGTCTGGTTGGTTCCATGGACGGCAGCCGGTGTACTGGGTTTGTACTTGTTCTACCTTGTGCTGGCCGTGAACTTTCCCAAAATCGCTGCGATTTCACTTTCGACGTTTAAGACAGAGGTTAGTCAGCCGCTATTTTGGTTGATTTTAGCCGTAGGTGGATTTCTGATCGTTGCTTGTGTGTTTGTTCCGTACAACACTTTTGGTGAAGACATCAAAATGTACAAAGATTCGGGACTGACCCTGATCAAAGTTCTAGTGATTTTCATGGCTTGTTGGGCGGCCAGTAAATCGGTTGCCGAAGAGATCGAGGGACGTACTGCGCTGACTGTTTTGTCCAAGCCGGTCGGACGGCGGCAGTTTATCCTTGGCAAGTTTTTTGGGATCTCTTTGTCTTCAGCGATTCTGTTTACTTTGTTGGGGCTTTGCTTTCTGGTTTGGGTCGCTTACAAGCCTAATTACGATGCGGTCGAATCCTCAAAAGGCTTAATTGACTGGGACGTTTGTTTTCTCGAATCGATTCAGATTATCCCGGCGTTGGCGTTGGCGTTTATGGAGGTCGTGATTTTCGTTGCGATCAGCGTCGCGATATCAACTCGTATTGGAATCCTTGCGAACTTCATTATCTGCTTTGCAATCTACGTGCTCGGTCACCTTACTCCACTGATTGTTCAGTCCTCGGATGTAGTGCAATCATTTCAATCGGTTGTCGTTTTTGCGAACGTGATCGCAGTTATCTTTCCTGTGCTGAACCACTTTGAAGTGCAAGCGGCGATCAACAGTAATGCTCATGTCCCCATGATTTATATGGGCTGGGCCGTAATTTATTGCGGCTTGTACAGTTCGATTGCTCTGTTGATCGCTTTGGTTCTATTCGAAGACCGCGATCTCGCGTAGAAGCGAATGTGAGATTGCTTGTCAAAGTAGCACGCCT
>CAZDBA010000174.1:3531-9964 GCA_964503615.1 uncultured Pirellulaceae bacterium | reverse complement strand
GACCTCCTCGATGTCAACGAGGCGCTCTAGCCAACTGAGCTAATCGTCCTTTTTGATGGCTAACCCATCGGCCAGTATTTTAGCCGATTTTGCTCGTTTGGGTATCGGTATTTTCTCGCCGAATCTTTATTTGCTTTTTCATCGCTTTTCGGTTTTTGGTTTTCAGCATGCAGATTCTTATATCAGGACTGCGATTAGATGGACAAATCTTGGGGGAACAGGTTCGGGTGATGGGGCTTGTTCCTCGCTAACGCGTCGGGTTTCCGAGCTCGCTTACGCGGCTTATGGGGTGGTTTCGGTGGGCGTTGCTAACGTGTTGGGTTTCCGTATATCGCTGAAGGTGCTGAATTTGGGCGGGAAATTACGGTCGTTTGAACGGTTCCGGTGCGAACCGACGTTCCGGCAATCTGTCTGAACTCCTATACTGGGCGATCTTGTGACTGGCCGTTTGTAGTGGCCGGCAAATCGCCGCAAATATGGAACGTAACCCTATGTCCTCTGTAAAACTCCCCGATGGCAGCATCAAAGAATTTGATGGCTCTGTCTCGGTCAAAGATGTCGCCAAAAGTATCGGTTCTCGCCTGGCCAAAGATGCCATGTGGGGCGAAATCGATCTGCAACCTGTTCGACTCGATCACATGATCGATGGCGAAGAAGTCGAACTCAAAATCATCACCAAAAAAAGCTCCGATGCACTCGGCACCATGCGGCACAGCTGCGCACACGTCATGGCTCGCGCGGTGATGCGAGTCAAAAAAGGGGTCCAGCTCGCGTTCGGTCCGACCACCGATTCTGGATTCTATTACGACTTTATGATGGAGGAGCCGCTGACCGAAGACGACTTTCCGGCCATCGAAGCGGAAATGAAAAAGCTCATCGATCTGGACGAACCGTTCGAACGGATCGTCGAGCCTCGTGACAAGGCGCTTCAGGTCTGCAAGGACATGGACCAGAAATTCAAAGTCGAACATATCGAAATGGGACTTGGCGACCACGAAACCGTTTCGTTCTATCAACAAGGGGAGTTCCTCGACCTCTGCCGCGGTCCGCACATCCCCAGCCCAAAAGAGATCGGAGCTTTCAAGCTGTTGTCGATTGCGGGTGCCTATTGGAAAGGCGACCAGGAGCGCGATCAGCTGCAACGACTTTACGCGACTGCGTTTTTTAACGAAGCCGATCTCGAAGAGTATCTTGAGATGGTGGAGGAAGCCAAAAAACGTGATCACCGTGTGTTGGGCAAACGACTGGGTTTGTTTCACATCGACGAGATGGTAGGGCAGGGGCTGATCCTGTGGACTCCCAAAGGTGCGTTCGTTCGTCAACAGCTGCAAGATTTTATCTCACATCACCTGCGCCGGCAGGGTTACGATCAAGTCTTTACACCGCACATCGGCAAACTGGACCTTTACAAAACCAGCGGCCATTTTCCGTATTATCAAGAATCGCAGTACCCGGCGGTCATCAGTCGTGAACAACTGGGAAAACTCGCCTCGGAAGGGTGTAGTTGTGGAGAGCTGGCCAACAAGATGAAGGATGGCGAGATCGATGGCTATTTGCTTAAGCCGATGAACTGCCCTCATCACATTAAAATCTATGACTCTCAGCAACGTAGTTATCGCGATCTGCCAATTCGGCTTAGTGAGTTCGGTACAGTTTATCGCTGGGAGCAATCGGGCGAGATCGGCGGCTTGACTCGAGTCCGTGGCTTTACTCAGGACGATGCTCACTTGTTTGTTACTCCTGAGCAGCTGGACGACGAACTGAAAGGCTGTATCGAATTGGTCAAAGTCATTTTTGACGCGATGGGGATGGAAGACTATTCAGTCCGTGTCGGTCTTCGTGATCCGGATTCGGAAAAGTATGTTGGCGACCCGGCCAATTGGGATCTCGCCGAAGAAGCCTGTCGCAGCGCGGCAAAAACGCTCGGCAAACCGTTTACCGAAGACCCGGGCGAAGCTGCCTTTTACGGTCCCAAGATCGACTTCGTCGTGCGTGACTGCATCGGGCGGAAGTGGCAACTTGGTACCGTCCAAGTCGATTACAACCTTCCCGAGCGGTTTGGGTTGGAATACATCGGACAAGACAACAAGCCTCATCGGCCGGTGATGATTCACCGCGCTCCGTTTGGCTCGATGGAGCGATTCATCGGGGTGTTGATCGAGCACTTTGCCGGCTCGTTCCCGCTTTGGTTAGCCCCTGAGCAAATTCGGATTTTGACCGTCAGCGAAAAATCGGAAGAGTACGGCCAGAAAGTGTTGAGCCAGATGCGGGCGGCTGGCTTACGTGTCGAGGGAGATTTCCGTAGTGAAAAACTGGGTGCGAAAATCCGTGACGGACAGCTGGAGATGATTCCTTATATGCTGATCGTTGGACCTCGCGATGCCGAAAATGGCACCGTCTCAATTCGAGATCGGATCGACGGTGATCTGGGCGCGATGCCACTGGCTCAGGCGATCGACAAATTTACAGATGAGGTAAATGAGAAACTTGTCCGCAAAACGTACAAGAATTCGGCTAATTTCGGAGGCGATTCCGATATCGCTAACGAGTACTAGCGACTCTATGCTGGCCATTTGTAGGTTTGGTTACTCTTGGATGACAGACTTACTTCCAACGCTGCGCGCCCTTAGTTTCTCCCTCAAATCCAGTTTTGCGGGTTTCAAGGCCGTATTCTGGTCGGCTTGCCCGGTTAACCTAGTCTGGTGTTGATCCAAAAGACGAAGTAATATTTGGACCTTGATCAACTAAAAGCTATAATCTTCTGGCCCTTCGGATCGCCGTAGGGTCCCTATCACATCTTCAAAAAGGAAAAAACAATCGCAATAGATCGAAAGCGTCAAGCACCCCAATTGAAAGACAAGAATCGAATTAACGAAGACATCCGAAAGACTCCTCTACGCGTCATCGACCAAGATGGAAACCAACTCGGAATCATCGCCACCAAAGATGCATTGGCCAAGGCCCAAGAAGCAGGGCTGGATCTTGTAGAAGTCGCTCCTGACTCCGATCCTCCTGTTTGTCGCATCATGGACTATGGCAAATTCAAGTATGAAAAGAATAAGCGTTCTCACAAGAACAAATCTCATCAGACAAAGCTGAAAGAGATTCGCGTGCGGCCTAAAACGGGCGAGCACGATATCCAATTCAAAGTCAAAAAGGCGATTGGATTTCTCAACAACAAAGACAAAGTTCAGGTCACGATTCTGTTTCGTGGTCGCGAGATGGCTCACATCGACGAAGGCAAAAAAGTGATGCAGGGCATCATTGCTCAACTCGAAGAGCATGGAAAGGTGATCAGTGCACCTTCCCAACAGGCTCGACGGATGACTTGTACGATTGCACCCAAGTAATCCGATCTGATTTACAACGCAGCCCTGCGACTTTTGTTTCGCAGGGCTTTTTTAATTGGGGCATTTTCAAAGTTCTCAGGTTCGCGTTCCAAGTTCAGTTTATTTTTTAACAGCAGGCCAATCTTACTTGGCCCACCACGCAATGTTCAAAAGTGCTTTCCCAGGCTACGCGAAATCCTACCCGCACAAATCGGCGTACCGCGTGATCGATCCCGCGATCACTTTGTCGAAAGTTTGGGAAAACGAACTGCAAGACTCATTGCCACTCTATCTGCACATCCCGTTTGGCGAGTCTCGCTGTGGGAGCTGCGATCAGTTTACGGTCGCGCAGCCGGAACAGAAACTCATCCAGCAATACTTGCAAGCGGTTGAGCGACAAGCTCAGGCGATTCGCAGCGAGTTACCGGCCGCTCGGTTTACTCAACTGGCGATCGACGGCGGAACGCCTACTTTTTTAAGTGTTCAGGATTGGCAACAAATCTTTCAAACGTTGCACGGGACTTTGGGCATCGACACGCGATCCGCACTTTTTTCCTGCGAAGCTTCACCGGGAACCGTCGATGTGGAAAAGCTTGAACTTCTGCGTGAGATGGGCGTCGATCGATTGAGTCTGGAAGTGCAAAGCTTTCGCGAGAGTGAGACCGAAACGATGGGCCGGCCGCAAGATCCGGAAACGGCAATCAAGGCGATTCAGGCGGTTCAAGCTGCCGGCTTTCCGATCCTTAACATCAACCTGACCTACGGTGCAAAGGATCAGTCGACCGGCGATTGGCTACAGTCGGTGGATCAAGCGACTCATTTTCAACCAGAAGAGATTCATCTCTATCCCTTTTACGATTACCACACGGGCTGTGCTGACCAAGCATCTGACAAGCTAACCGATCGAGTTCAATGGGACGAACAACGTTTGGACGCCTACCGCGCGGCGAAGGATTTCCTGGCAGCCAGCGGTTATGAGCAGGTCTCGTTGCGGATGTTTCGAAAGGCCCAAGCAGGAGCCGGGACAGCTGCAGGCTCGCAAAGCTCGGAAGGCACTGGCTTTTCCGAGCAGTCGGACGGTTTAATTGGTTTAGGATGCGGCGCGGACTCGTACACGCGTGAGTTTCATTATTCTTATGAGCAGTTTTCGAAATCGACTTCCACGGTCCTCGACGATTACTCGCAAAAGACGGTTGAGGAATTTCGCCACGCCCATTTTGGTCACTCTCTGGAGTTAGACGATCAAAAACGGCGACACGTGATGAAGGAACTGTTACAAGTTAACGGTCTGGACACGCTTGCCTACGAAGTGAGGTATGGGTCTTACGTTATGGATGATTTGCCTCAATTGCTGGAGCTTGTTTTGGCGGGCTACATGCATTGGGACGATACGCTGCTACAATTAACTCCGACCGGCTTGGAAATGTCTGATGCGATCGGACCGTGGCTTTGCTCTGAAAAAGTCAACCAGCTGATGAACGCCAGCCAATGCGGATAGTCCGTATTGCTTCGCCGCTGGCACAGGACAAAGTAACGACATGTCCATTTGGAAACGAAATCAGCGATGAAACATTTTACGCCACGCACGGCTACTGCACTGATTATCGCCAACATGATCGGCGTTGGAGTCTTTACCAGTTTGGGCCTTCAGCTGGACGCGATCAACGGCCTGTTTCAAGCAACCCGAATCGATTCGCCTGACGTTGCACCCGAGGTTGCTCATCAAGTCTTACAAGAGGGATGTGCGTTTCCCCTTTTGATGATGTGGTTCTTAGGAGGGGTGGCGGCGTTGACCGGGGCGATGTCCTACGCGGAGCTGGGCGGAGCGCTGCCGCGATCAGGTGGTGAGTACAATTTTCTTGGACGCATCTATCATCGGTCGGTCGGATTCGTTTCAGGTTGGATTTCAGCAACTGTTGGATTTGCCGCGCCGATTGCCGCGATCGCAATGGGTTTTAGCGATTACGCTTTAGACGTTTTTCCGGGATTACCGGAGGGATGGAGCAAACCGATCGCGATTGGATTGGTTCTAACATGCACTTGGTTCCATATTCGCAATCATGGACAAAGCAGCATGTTTCAAAACAGCTTTACCTTGTTGAAGATCGTTTTGATTTTCGCGTTCTGTGCATTGGCGTTGATCCTGGTGCCTGAGCCGCAATCTTTGGAGCTGATGCCAAAGGCTGCCGATTTGAAAACGATTTTTTCCGCACCCTTCGCGGTGGGGTTGGTTTACGTTTCATTCTCCTATTCGGGCTGGAACGCTGCGACCTATATTCTGGGAGAAATGGAAAACCCACAAGCGGATCTTCCTCGCGTGTTGATCACGGGCACGACGTTTGTGACGCTGCTGTATGTGCTGCTTAATTTTGTGTTTTTGAAAACCGCTCCCGTCGAAGCGATGATTGGACAGGAAAAAGTTGGAGCGATCTCGGCCAATTTCGCTTTTGGAGATTGGGGAGGAAAGATCAGCAGTATTATGTTCGCGTTGCTGTTTATCTCTTCAGTGGGCGCGATGACGATGGCCGGGCCAAGGGCGATACAGGCGATCGGTGAAGATCACGCTCTATTTGGCTTCTTGGGAAAAACCAGCAGTTCGGGCATGCCCATGCGCGCGATCGCCTTGCAATCTGCAATTTCGGTTCTGTTGATCATGACATCCAAGTTTGAAACGATCATGATTTTTGCGGGCTTCATGCTCGCCTGGTGCAGCGTGTTGGCGGTGTTGGGCGTAATCGTCTTGCGGTTGACGGAACCGGATCTCGCGCGGCCCTACAAGACACCGCTGTATCCCTTTGTTCCAATCCTGTTCTTGTTGATTACCTGTTCCTTTCTGGTGTTCACTATTAAATCTAAACCGATGCCGGCGTTGTATGGACTGTGCACGATCGCGGGTGGATTTTTGTTTTATATGGGCAGTCGCTGGTACGAAAAAGCTAAAACAGCTAAGAGCTAAGCGGCAATCGCTGACTGGGTGTTAGTTAGTTGTCCGCGTTACTTTCGCGATAGCGTCTTTATTGGTAACCCGCAGCGTAAGCAAGGACGAATATGGTAACCGAGGACATGGACCCACACTGCTTCCTCGCTAACGCGTCGGGTTTCCA
>CAZDBA010000174.1:2164-3431 GCA_964503615.1 uncultured Pirellulaceae bacterium | reverse complement strand
TTCCTCGCTAACGCGTCGGGTTTCCAAGAAAACAAAAAAGGGCTGTGATTGAATCACAGCCCTTGGGTTTTACTAATAAATTCAGTTTTACTTAACTCGTTTATCAAGGAACTTGGCCGCTGCATCGCGTCCGCCCAAGCCAAACGCCAGCGAGGCTGCCAAGGCGATTCCGCCCAACGTCAAACCAAAGCCGAGGTCGACGATCTGACCCGCAAGGCCCATCTTTTTCAGAGCGATTACGCCCGTCAAAACCATGATGCCCGCAAACGCAATGTTTGAAACCATGGCCGAGTTTTGCATGCCGCTTGCTGAAACCGCCTTTTTGGCAAGATTCGCAAGCCACAAACCGATTGCCAAGATGACCACGCCGATGATAACAGGAGTACCGAAATCCCAGACTTCTCTAAAGACGTTCGTCAGTACGTCAAGTTCCAATTTCTCAACCGCTTGGCTAATTCCCATCAAAAGGATTGCGCCCATTGAGGCTTTTCCTGCCAACTGAGAAGGTGTCGCGCTCATTGAGCTGGTGTCACTCATCAGACCCAAGTGTTGAGGGACTTT
Source organism: uncultured Pirellulaceae bacterium (assembly GCA_964503615.1). Classification (GTDB taxonomy): domain Bacteria; phylum Planctomycetota; class Planctomycetia; order Pirellulales; family Pirellulaceae; genus CAZDBA01. The sequence continues at coordinate 2,870 of CAZDBA010000174.1, read as the reverse complement.
ATCAAAGCCGACGCCACCCAAAAAGTTTCCGAGCAGAGTGCTTACCAATTTTCCGATAAAGAAAAATACCCCCATGATAATTGAGGCACCAAACAGGTTAGGTAGGAAACCGATAATATCTCCAACCATGTTCGAAACAGGCTCACTCAGCTCTTCCATCTCCAGTGCGCCAAAAATATTGGGCAAAAAGAAAAGCAAGATGAAGCAGAACGCAGCCATCGGAAGCGTGTTGGTAAGTGTGCCTGGCTTGAGCTTAAGTCGCTCATCGGCATTGGACATTGTGAGTCCTTTACCAACACCAAATTTGGCCATGGTCGCAACCAGATAGGCTACAGCACCTATCGCAACCGCGCCGATGATCTTGGGCAAAAAGGCAAAGAACTGTTTCAGCATATCTGCCAGAGGTTCACTAACACCATCTAATCCAAGGACATTCAAACACGCCAATGCTACGAACAACATTACGATCCAGAACGCACCGATTCCGAACCCTGTCCCTGCATCGCCTCCCGACTGGGAACCGGTAAAGCTGGAAAGCTTGTTTGCCAAGCCTGTTTTGTTAACCACATTGGTTACGATCCACCGGACGACGCGGGCAATGATGTAACCGACGATCAGAACTATGGCTGCACCCAAAAGCTTGGGCAGAAACTCGCCGAGTTGGGGGCCCATGGATTCGGTAATACCACTCCAAAGGCTAGTTGCG
>CAZDBA010000174.1:0-2064 GCA_964503615.1 uncultured Pirellulaceae bacterium | reverse complement strand
AGGTGAGTACTTGTTCATTTCACCAGCCATTGCGAACTGAGTCACAAACAAGTTGTAAAGTCAATTGGTGAAAAGTCTTGCAGTTACAAGAATCTTAAGTTCTATGCGCGAATTCTCACAATAGCGGTTAGCTATCAATCGCTTGAATCATACACAATTGGCCGGGGTTAGATTGGAAACCAGCGCCCGAACCTCACGGTTAGTTGTATTTCTAAGGTTGTTATGGGGAAAATTCCCCATTTTTTGAATTGGTCAGTTTTGCGAGTCAGAGTCTTCGATGAGCTCAAAATCAAAATCAACAACGGCAAAACCTTGTCGACTTTGCCAGAGAGTCACCAAAGCGGGCACGACCGAGCATCATTTGATCCCTCGAACTTGTCACAAAAACAAGTGGTTCAAAAAGAACTTCTCACGTGAACAAATGGCAGAAACAATCCCTCTATGCCACGACTGCCATGCAGCAATTCACGATCGCGTACCACGAGAAAAGGAACTTGGCCGTCGATACAATACGGTGGAGCTCTTACTCGCCCATGAAGAGATCGGTAAGTTTGTCCAGTGGGTAAGCGGTCAGAAATAGGACGTCTTTTTGACTTGTTTGAGCTGGTCGGCGAAGTTAACCTTCTTGTTTGAATTTTTTGCAAGCCGTTTGCCAAAATGAGGTTTTGGCAATCGTTTCAAAAACAACTTGCTCCCCCAAAACCTGTTAGATTAAATCAGATGAATACGAAAATTTTCGCAGGCTGTATCCCTGCTCTTATGACTCCTTGCAAAGCAGATCGCACGCCTGACTTTGATGCGTTGGTTCGCAAAGGACAAGAGTTGATGACCGCCGGAATGTCTGGCATGGTTTATTGTGGTTCGATGGGCGACTGGCCTTTGCTGACCGATCAGTGGAGGATGGAGGGCGTACAGCGATTGACCGAAGCGGGTGTGCCTGTCGTCGTGGGAACAGGGGCCGTGAATACAGAAACGGCCGTGGCCCATTCTGCTCATGCAGCAAAAGTCGGTGCGGCCGGTTTGATGGTTATCCCGCGTGTGCTGTCGCGGGGAACATCACCCGCGGCACAGCGTAACCATTTTGCCGCGATCCTGAGCGCTGCGCCTGATTTGCCGGCTGTTATCTACAACAGTCCCTACTACGGTTTTGAAACCAAGGCCGATCTGTTTTTTGATTTGCGAAACGAGTTTTCAAACTTGATCGGATTCAAAGAGTTTGGTGGAGCCGATTCGCTTAGTTATGCCGCCGAACATATCACCGGTGCCGATCCCGATTTGACTTTGATGGTCGGCGTCGACACTCAGGTCTTTCATGGCTACGTCAATTGCGGTGCGACAGGCGCGATTACTGGGATCGGAAATGCGATCCCCGAGCAAACGTTGCGGTACGTCGAGCTTTGCCGTCGAGCTGCTACGGGTGACGTGCAAGCTCGTCGATTTGCAGCCGAACTGGGCGATGCGTTACAAGTACTATCTACTTACGACGAAGGTCCCGATTTGGTGCTTTACTACAAGTACCTGTTGGAGCTGAACGGCGAATCGGAGTACAAATTGCACTTTAACGCTACGGACGAACTGAGTCCCAGCCAACGGAATTTCATCGAGACGCAGTACGATTTATTTAAGACTTGGTGGGCAGCTTGGCCCGGCAAATCGGACGCTGCCAGCGCATAAAAGGGAATTTCGAATGGCTTTTGAATTGCATCCTGACCTGTTGCGGGATGGGATTTGCTTGGGGAGCTTTCCTCTTTGCCAAGTTCTGCTCATTGACGATGCGGCGTATCCTTGGTTCGTCTTGGTGCCTGCCCGTGAGAACATTCGGGATACGATCGACCTCGACCCGGTCGATTTCGAACTACTTTGGAACGAGTCGCGTCTGTTGAGTGTCTCGATTATGAAAATCTTCGGTGGTGAGAAACTAAACGTAGCTGCGCTGGGGAATATTACACCTCAGCTTCATCTCCACCACGTCGTTCGGTTCTCAAACGATGCCGCTTGGCCCGGCCCAATTTGGGGAGTCCAACCGCTGACCGCCTACAACAACAAGCGGATCGAAGAGATTCG
>CAZDBA010000173.1:0-9967 GCA_964503615.1 uncultured Pirellulaceae bacterium | reverse complement strand
AAATTTCTGCGGCGCTCGGGGCCAAGGGATCAAAGATATTATGCATCTAATGCTCATCTGCATGTGGAGCAATGGAACCACAACGATTTGGGAACTCGTTACTTTTCCTTGATCAGATCAGCGAACACTTTTTTGAGCTTTGCCAACTTCGGCGGAATGGTGCCACGACAGTATCCTTGATTCGGATTCTCGGCAAAGTAGTTTTGATGATAATCCTCAGCCGGGTACACAACAGACACCTCGGTCACTTCAGTAACGATCGGTGTGTTATACACACGTGCTTCTTCCAGTTTATCAATGACCGCATTTGCCAAATCTCTTTGCTCGGGAGTGTGATAGAAAATCGCACTTCGGTACTGTGTTCCTGTATCAGCTCCTTGACGATTAAGCGTGGTAGGGTCGTGCGTGATCATGTGCACTTCCAACAACTTCTGAAACGAGATCACCTCCGGATCGTACTTGATCTGAATCACCTCGGCATGCCCAGTTCGGCCAGTGCAAATATCTTCATAGGTCGGGTTCTCAGTTGCCCCACCCGTGTAGGCGGAGACTACCGATTTCACACCTTTCAACTCCTGAAAGACCGCTTCGGTGCACCAAAAACAACCACCACCAAATGTCGCCGTCTCTAACTCCATGTTCTCCTCGTTTTCCAATTCTTGCTGTTGAAGATCTTGTGCTTCTTGACCGCCGCCCTTGACCTGCCCGTTACAGACAGTCGTCAACAACAATGGAAGCCACATCAAAAACAGCCCACACAACTTCTTGTAATTTTTCATTTCTCGATTCCGAACATCGTTTTTCTAAACCCGACAATTGCAAGAGACTTACGAACCGAATCACTTCAAAGTTCGAAGAATCTCGATTATTCGTAAATCGCGTTATCAAGTAAACCGTATTTTCTTTCCTGAATAAGACTGCTTTCTTTGTTTTACACAGAACTTTAGACGCCAAAAACAACGTTCTACCTAGTTACAGTCCTATTTGGCGCGCTCTTTTATAAACCGCAGCAAATCACCGTAGACTGCCTCAGGTGTAAGCAATTTCGCAAATACATTTGCGTTTTCACCCATCTTGGAGCGCAGTTCGCTTGACCGAGCCGTTTCAACAATCGTCGCAGCAAACTCGTCAGTAGTGTTGGCAACTGCCCAAGGTGCGAGCTCGGCTGCGATCACTGGCATCGCCTCGACCCCATGCGCGGTCGAAATCAAAGGCCGAGCAAACTGAATCGCTTCAATGTTTTTAATCTTTAGCCCAGTCCCAAACCGAATCGGATTCAACACCAAATCGACTTCAGAATAAAACTCCTCAACGTGCTCGATGCTCCCCAATACTTGAACGTTTGTTAACGTCTCCTTTGTCAAGGATTCAAGGTCCAAGCCGTTACAAACACTACCAGCCAACACCAACCGAATAGTCGATTCGTGCTCACAGACTCGTGGCCAAATCGACGTCAACAACCATTGCAGCGCATCACGGTTCGCGGCGTTATCGGAGGCAAAGTACCCAACCGAAATTTCGTTTTGCTGCTTTGAATCGACTGGGTTGCGCGACACATCGTTTGACCCATCATTTGATAAAACGGGATGTCCGCAAACAACGACATCCGGTCCGCGCGTGTGCTCACGAATCGTTTGGGCTTCGTGTTCCTGAATCGCCAACACGCAATCGAACGACTGAAACACCGCGAACTCTTCTTCGGAAGTAATCTGAAGCCAATGCGAGTGTCCTAATTTTTCAAATTGACGACAACGGCTGGCTAACAAATCGTGGGTGTCCAAAACAGATAAAAAACGACGTGAATCGAGCGGTGGCAAAAGATAAGCCAAAGTCACATACTCGACAACGACCACATCTGGATCGATTCGACACAAAAATTCATCAACGCGTTCAACAAATTCAACTGTTTGCAGACTGGCAAGCGTTACCTGATTCGTTGCATTTGGATTTTCGGCTCCGCCATCATTTTTGCGCAAACCGCTGGATAACGCGTTGAGAATGCACTTACCCTGCCATTTGATTTTCTCAGCCAACCCAGAGGGATTCCAGTCATCGACCAACGAAATGACCTTCAGATTCGCGTTGTTGATCAAACTGCGATCACAAACTTTTTCCGCATTCTTGCTTCCGTCTTCTTCCAACAAGGGAGCCGCAAACAAAGTGGTGACTTCGTTCCCGCAACGAACCATGTATTGGACTAACGCGTTAATGCGTTGCTGAGCACCCGTTCGACATCGCCAGTATCGGACATCGGTGAGAAAAACGACCTTCTTCATTCGTTTTTTCCCCCTTCACTTTTTTGCGTCCGCTTGGTGGTGGTTTTGAATTGCAAGTACTCTCCCTGCGCGATACCACTACAGATTAAATGCGACACCCACTCGTCCGGCGATTTTGACTTCTGTTTAAGTTTAAAACAAATCCAGTTGTGCCACGCCGACCAGCGGGCGCGAAACGGACTGAAAAAAGTCGCTTTGTCATTTAAAACGTTAGCGACACCTTGGCCAACAAAGTAATCTCGAACGTACTTCGTCGTCACCCGATCGTCCGGAATGTAATGTTGCACTTTAGCAGTCGGCACCCAAGTCCCCGCGTACCCTGCTGCAGTGATCCGACGGAGCAAATCGATTTCGTCTTCGCCTACCAAACTGCCAGAGACGCGTCCCACCAAAGTATCGAACTTAAACTCTCTCTGCACCTCCGAGCGCACCGCAAAGTTTGCACCATAGGGAAATTGGTTGGCAGCCAATGCAAACTCTTCCTCCCCCAGATCACGAGCCGCATAAACCGGTTTGCACTTTTCCCAAGTCTCCTCCAGCCACGCAGGTTTGGGGGACTCAAAAACCGGTTCAATCACACCACCGAAAAAAGCTGACTTTGGCCAACGATCTGCGGCACTCCGATAGGCACTTAACCAGTCGGAATCAACGATCACATCGTTATCCGTCCAAACGATCAAGTCCCCCGTTGCGAGCTCGATCGCTCGGTTTCGGCTGGCTGAATGGCCCTGCATTGTCTCTTGGGCGTAAACGATTGGCAGTCGGGCTTCAAACTCTGCCACGACTGCTGGCGTGTCGTCGGTCGAGTTGTTATCGACAACGATCAATTCCCAGTTATCGACTTGTGAATGGTCGGCCGCTGCAATGCTATCCAAAGTCTGCCGCAACAACCGAGAACGGTTCCATGTACAGATGGCGACTGAAATCTTCATGCATTTGATTGTGGAAACGACCGGAAAACAACACTGTAATCATAACATCCTATACGTTTGGACGAAATTCGAATGAAAGATGACGAAACGTAGGCAAGGCTCTTGCGAATTTCCTTCAGCAGTTAGAATGGAGGCTGTGTGGTCTGTGACTTTAAATCCGCTTCACAAAAACGAAAACATGATCGAAAAAACAGAAATCTCAAAAAACGAGCAGCAATGCATCGAAGCGCGGAAGTGCTGGTTCATCACCGGGGCGACCGCGGGTGGAAAAACGGCTGTAAGCCTGGCGCTGGCTAAAAAACTGGAAGCGGAAATCATTTCGCTGGACTCGATGGCGATCTATCGGGGCATGGACATCGGAACCGCCAAACCCTCTCAAGAGATCCGATCGCTAGTCCCCCATCATTTGATCGATATTCGCGACCCGAACCAAACGTGTAGTGTCAGCGAGTATCGCGAAGCTGCCATGGAAAAAGTCGCTGAGATCCATGCACGCGGAAAAAAAGTGCTGTTCGTCGGTGGCACGGCGTTGTATCTCAAAGCGCTTTTGCGAGGCATGTTTGACGGCCCTCCTGCCGATTGGGAGTTTCGCAAGCAAATCGAAGCCGAAGTGGAGAACGTCGGCAACCAAGCATTGCACGAACGATTGTCGGCCGTTGACCCCGTATCGGCTCATAGACTGCACGTCAATGATCGTCGCCGAGTGATCCGCGCATTAGAAGTCCACAAATTAACGGGCAAGCCGATTAGCCACTGGCAAATGCAATTTGCTGATGGCGTAGAAGCGGACAAGTGCAAAGTCTTTTCGATTCGCCACCCAAGACCGATCCTTCATGAACGAATCGAAAGTCGAGTCGACCAGATGTTCGAAGCCGGATTGATCGACGAAGTCCGCGGTTTGTTGGACCGCTGGAAGGACTTGAGCCACACCGCCTCTCAAGCCGTTGGTTACCGCGAGGTGATCGAACACTTGCAAGGCGAAAGAGATTTTGCCGAAACTCGGGAAAAGGTGCGAGTTAGGACAAGAAAGTTCGCGCGGCATCAGGAAACCTGGTTTCGAGGTTTGAGCGAAGTTCGCATGGTAGATATCGTCCCCAACCCAGATGCCAACGAGTCCAGCAACGCCGAGCAATTGGCCCAAAGGATTTTTGACGAAGGCCACGCATCGGAATAACTGGGCTGGTTCGCCTGAAACCTTGCTCCACTCTCTGCGCGTTTCAAAAAAAACCGTGCCTAATCTTTGGCTACGGCCTGAGTCTGACTTTGCCTGCGACGATTAACTTGCGATATTATCGGCTCGAAAACGGCAATCGGTCGAACGACAGAAACTCAGGAATTCAATGTTACGAACACACAATTGCGGCGAGCTTCGCAAATCTGATGCGGGAAAAGAAGTAATCCTATGCGGCTGGGTCGAATTCATTCGCGATCTGGGGCAGGGAAAGTTTATTTTGCTCCGTGATCGCTACGGCAAAACGCAAGTCGTTGTGAATCCGCAATCGCCGGCTCCGGTTCTCGAGGTCGCAGATAAAATTAAGTATGAATACGTCGTTAAAGTCACCGGTACCGTCGCTGAACGCCCCGAAGGCCAAACGAACCCGAAAATGCCTACCGGTGAAATTGAGATCACGATCACCGACTTCGAAATTCTCAACGAGTGTAAAACTCCGCCATTCTTGCCATCGGCAGTAGAAGATCTGCCCGGTGAAGACACGCGTTTAAAGTACCGCTACCTCGACCTGCGTCGGCAGGCGATGCAAGACACGCTTATCCTTCGCGGTCGAATTACAAAAGCAATTCGGGACTACCTCGAAGAACACGATTTCGTCGACATCGAAACTCCGATTTTGGGGCGCAGCACTCCCGAAGGAGCTCGGGACTATCTCGTTCCCAGTCGCGTTCACCCCGGCGAGTTTTATGCTCTGCCCCAATCACCGCAGATCTATAAACAGATCATGATGATTGCGGGCTACGATCGCTACATGCAAGTCGCTCGTTGTTTTCGCGATGAAGACCTGCGAGCCGATCGCCAACCCGAATTTACGCAACTGGATTTGGAAATGTCGTTTGTAGACGAAGACGACATCATGGGCATGATCGACGGGCTCATGAAACATCTCGCCAAAAAGATCCTGGACCTTGATATCGAGTTGCCTTTGCCGCGAATGAGTTACGACGAAGCGATGACACGTTTCGGCCACGATGCTCCGGACCTCCGATTCGGTATGGAAATCGTCGATTGCACGGCATGGGCGACTGGCAGTGATTTTGGAAAATTTGCCAATGCGGTCAGCTCCGGGCACTTCGTTCGTTGCATCAATGCCAAAGGCGCGTTTCCTGGCTACTCACGGAAGAAAATCGGGATCTTGGAAACATACGTCAAAGAAGACTTTGGCGCAAAGGGACTTGCTTGGTTCAAGTGCGATGAAAACGACGGCTCGATGACTTCGCCGATCGCCAAGTTTTTTGATGACGAGAAAATTGCCCAACTCAAAGAGATGACCGGCGCCGAGCCGGGAGACCTGTTGCTGTTCATCGCCGACTCATGGGAAGTAAGCTGCAAAGCGCTTTACGGCCTACGTCGAAAATTGGGGGCAGAGCTGAATATGTACGATCCGAAAGAGATGAGTTTCTCCTGGATCGTGCGGTTCCCTATGTTTGATCATGACGAAGAATCGAATTGCTGGCACGCAATGCACCATCCTTTCACCGCTCCTCTGGACGAAGATCTGGAGCTGCTGGAAAGCGACGCAGGCAAGTGCCGTGCAAAGGCGTACGACTTGGTAATTAACGGGTTCGAGGCAGGCGGCGGTACGATCCGAATTCATGATTCGGAGATCCAGTCGAAAGTGTTCGAGCTGCTGGGAATGGACGCGGAAACGGCCCGTGATCGTTTTGGCTTCCTATTGGACGCGCTCAAATACGGCGCGCCTCCGCACGGCGGTATCGCCTTGGGAATCGATCGTGTCGTAATGCTCTTTGCAGGATTGGACAACATCCGAGATTGCGTTGCCTTTCCCAAGACAAAACTAGCAACCGACCTGATGACGGAAGCTCCAAGTTGTGTAGATCAGGAACAACTGGACGAATTAGCTCTCAACATCCAAAAAGCAGAAGAAAAGTAAGCAACATTTGGTTGCTAGCGACGCCTTTGGTTGCTGCCAACAGAAAACTCACGTTGATCCAATTTGGAAACCTGCTAACTTCCGCTCGAATTTTGAAGTGGGGGCTTTGTGTTTCGTGTACTTTATGCGCGACCTGCGTCGAAAGTGGATTCCAAAATGGCCCATACAATCAAACTCGCACTAGTTCTCATTCTCGCCGCCAGCTCGGTCGGTTGCCGAAATAATCGTTGTGGTGGTTACGGAACTGCAGGTGGCGGGTTATTCCAACCCGTTGCAACAACTGTTCCTTCTCCATCGACCTACAGTTTGCAGGGAATCCCTCATACTGCTCGACAGCAAGACTACTACACCATACCGAACACCGGCCAGAATTCCGTGCTGCAACCTTCTGGGTCGCCGACACCGTTGAATACAAACGCAAACCCAAACCTCTCGCCACAAGGTTGGCGTCAGGTACTGCCGGGCAATTCAAACACCCAACTCAACAATGGGCAGCAACAGAATCCAACGAGTCTGTTTGTTAACAACCAAAACGGCGGGAACTTCGCAACGGCTTCTCAGGTTAATCCAAACTACCGCACGACGGTGACCGACGAACGCCAAGACCCCAGTCGCTTGGCCGTTACGGATGCGTCTGCTGTCCGGGCTCCAGCAAGGTTTTTCCAAACGGGAAGCGCGAATCGGCTTTCGCAAACTCCCGTTGCGACCAATGCCCCTGCGGTACCAAGCCCCAACCAGATCGCGACTTATACGCAACCTCCAACATCTCCGACCCAAATCAACGGAAGCGTCGTTTACCAAGGCGGGCAACCTTACCAAGGCGGGCAGCCGAACCTCGTCGCCAACGACCCCTACGTCAACAGCCAATATGGCACCAACCCTTACGCTGCGAACACGTACAACCAACAGGCAAGAGTCTACAATCCGCCTGTCACAAGCAGTGCTCCTACTGTGTTAGCGCAATCGACTACCGAACGTACCGCCAGCAACGTACAGGCAGGCTGGCGCAACAGCCAAATCCCCAACGTAAATCGCTAACCACAGCCGAATCAAGCGGACCGTCGTTTTCGCCAATCGCTGGAACTAAACTTGTCCACTGCCACTTCATCTAGCATCCCCATCGTAACTGGCTTTGTTGACCAGTTGCGAGGCGTGTCGATTTCCAATTGGCGAGCTCAAATCCGCCGAATCGATGCCTTGGCCGCCAATCTGGAAACGCTGGATGACGAAGCGCTCAGAAAATCCAGCCTTTCCTTGCGCTACAAAGCACTCAGTGGCGTACCGCTCAACTCGATGCTAATCGAAGCCTACGCGATGGTTCGCGAAGCGGGCCGACGAACACTAAACATGCGTCACTACGATGTCCAGCTGCTGGGTGGAATCGCAATGCACCATGGCAGCATCGCAGTAATGCAAACCGGCGAAGGTAAAACACTCACTGCGACTTTGCCAATCTACCTTGCTGCTTTAGGTGGTAAAGGCGCACACCTGGCCACAGCAAACGACTACCTCGCAGCCCGAGACGCCGAATTGATGAGGCCTATCTACGAAGCACTCGGAATGAGCGTAGGCATCGTTCAATCAGATACTCCACGCAATCAACGACGCGCCGCCTACGCTTCTGACATTACCTATTCGACCGCCAAGGAGTTTGGTTTCGACTTTCTTCGCGATCGTTTGCACATGAGACAATTGGAAGAAGGGCATGCAAGTCTAATCGCCTCACTGGTAGGGCAAGGCGGCGATCAGACAGCACTCAAACCGGTCCAACGGGAATTGAATTTCATTCTGGTCGACGAAGCGGACAGCATTCTGATCGACGAGGCCCGCACGCCTTTGATCGTCAGCAGCGTTCCGGACGGGCAAGTAGAAACAAAAGAGGCCCTGTATCGCTGGGCAGCCGAAATCAATACGAAGTTCCAGCCAGAAGAACACTACGAACAACAGGAAGATGGCAAAACAATTACGCTGACAGCCAGTGGGCGGCGACTTGCACGAAGTTTGCCACACTGTGACTTGGTCAAGCAAATTCCAACGATAGACATCTACGACCAGTTGGAACGAGCGATCTTTGTCGAGCAACATTATATTCGCGGACGACAGTACGTGATTCGCGAGGGAGAAGTCGTCATCGTCGACGAGTTTACGGGGCGTCTGGCAGAAGGACGCAAATGGCGAGCTGGTTTGCACCAGGCGATCGAAGCCCGTGAAGGTTTGGAGATCAGTTTCGAAACCGGCGAAGCGGCCCGAGTCACGATTCAGGATCTGTTTTTAAGATACGATCGACTGTGCGGTATGACCGGAACGGTGGCCAGCTCTGCGACCGAACTGCGAAAGATCTACAACGTTCGCGTTGACCAGATCCCAACCAACCGCCCGCCTCAACGAAAGCAACTGCCTGACCAAGTCTACGGAACTGCAGCACAAAAATGGGAAGCGATTGCCGACGAAGTCAGAACGATTCACAAGACGGGACGGCCCGTGTTAATCGGATCCCGCAGCATCGACAAATCGGAGCGACTATCTCAGCTGTTGAACGAATATGGTATCGACCACGAAGTACTAAATGCAAAAAACATCGCGCGAGAGGCAGAGATCGTTGCGGCGGCGGGTGAGTTCGGTCGTGTCACGGTAGCGACCAACATGGCAGGTCGTGGAACCGACATCAAGCTCTCCAACACCGCTTTGGAACTGGGCGGCTTGCACGTAATCTGCAGCGAGTTACACGAATCGGCCAGGATCGACCGACAATTGATCGGACGTTGTGGACGGCAAGGCGACCCGGGTAGTTATCGAGTCTTTATGTCGTTAGAAGATGACATCCTCCGCACCGGTTTCGGAGACAAAGTAGCAGACAAGTTCACTGCGATTGGTGAACATAAACACCGCTCAAAACATCAATCGCTCGCTCGTTTCGCAGCAACGTTTCGGAAAGCACAGCAGAAAATTGAAAAGCAATATTTTCGCGCAAGAAAAATGCTGCTGCATCAGGAGAAACTTCGCCAGGAGATGCAAAAAGAAATGGGGCAAGATCCCTATCTGGATACGCCCGGCGGATAACTCTCACATCGCCCAATGAAACAAACCTATACTGGAACCCGCGGTGGGATTCGCCAGAATTCCCTGCCACTTGGTTTCGAAGGACTTCTGGCGAAGTCCACTACATCTTTTCGCAAACAGCAAACAGGTTACGCGTGGACAAAATTAGAGTCTGGGTAGATGGCGATGCCTGCCCCCAACCAATCAAATCGATTCTATTCAAGACGGCGCAAAGACGTGAAGTGATGACCACTGTTGTTGCCAATACTTCGATTCGTGTTCCCAAGTCAGATTACATTACCGTCATCGCTGTCCCCTACGGAGCAGATGTGGCTGACAAACGCATTGTAGAGCTGATGAACGAGGGAGACATCGTTGTCACCGGTGATATCCCTTTAGCGGCACTCGTCGTTGAAAAGAAAGGGATCGCGATCGGAACACGAGGGCAGTTATATGACGACTCTACCGTCCAATCTCGCTTGGCCTCTCGAAATCTGGGGGAACAATTACGAGCCGCCGGGATGGAAACAAAAGGCCCCAAGCCGCATACGCCCAAAGACACCCAGACTTTCGCCAATCAACTCGACCGCTTGCT
>CAZDBA010000172.1:0-9971 GCA_964503615.1 uncultured Pirellulaceae bacterium | reverse complement strand
CAGGATAACAAATAAGAATTTGACATCGCGTAGTGACGTAGGAACGTAGCCGATGTTCAAGTTCTCTGTTCAAGAAGGCCGGTTTAGCTTTAGGGTTTTGGTTCTATGCTTGTCGCGGTTTCATTCAGGCACCCACCGCTGCTCGGTAACAATGCGATGCACGCTCGCCACTAGTATGGGGTGCCTGTCGAGAGCCAACTTTCTCGAAGTAGGGAATGAAACAACTGCACTTTCTCTAACAAAATCATTTTAATCGTGGAGGTTCTGTGGTTTAATATAAACTCAAATTTTCGCATCGACATTTTATTGCTGTCAGTCAACCGTAGTGTGAATTGGATCAAACGACATGAAAACAATTTTTAAGCTTTTGTCTGTTACAGTTATTTTTGCTTGTGTTACCTCAACCTTGTTTGCACAGTCAGGGCGAAAAGACACTTTGCCGGAGGCGAAAAGAGCTGCAATCGTATTTGACCTGCGCATTGACAAGCTGAAGGAATCCAGAATTGGCAAAATGGGTGAGGAAACATTACTGGATGGCTCATTGCTGAGCGGTGATGGTTTCGAGAACATGACCCGGGTTTTTGGCCAGACCTCTGCTCTAACTGCGAAGACTTTTGCTGATGGTCCAGGCGAAAATGTCGATTTGCCTTTTGAGATGTTTGTCTACATTCAGTTTTCCGAAAACAGCTCGGCAGCGGCAGCCTTTGCCGAAATGCATAACGGCGAAACGGTGATTGTTGGAGACAAAGAGTTCCATACTTTTGGGACCGATGGCAACGGAGCTCCTCGAGGGCCAACCAACGCATACATGCGTATGTTCAATGACACCACGATCGAGGTTGGCACTGAGTTGTATCTGACTCAGCCCAATCGCCGGCTGTTTTCTGAACGATTGGAAACAACTTGGGGCGGGATGGCGGACGAATCACTCCGCGTTGCTATCGATTTGGAGCAGTCCTCCGACTTGGTGAGTTTCCTTCAGCAGATGAGCGTCTTTGCGAATCCAGAGGTGAAAAACCTGGCGGATTCGCTAAACAAGGTAAATGCCATTAGGCTCGGATTGGACTTCAGCCAGTCCAACCTTTTGAATCTATCGGTTGCCGCAAAAGATGGATCTAACGCTCGCGAATTTGGTGAAGCATTCGATGAGGTTCTCAATTTGGGAAAGACAATGGGCAATGCTCAAGTTGCTGAAATTAGGGCCTTTATGCCAGACGTGGCAACTGTTGCCGAAGAGGTTTTGAGTAGTCTGAATACAACGGTCGACGGGACAAATGTCCGTTTGACCATTCCTCGACCAGAGGGTTTGGACCAGATCGTCGAGACAATGGCACAGATGGCAGGTCCACCTGAGCAGATGGAAAAAGGTCGATCGTTTGCGGGTCCCGGTGAAATAGAAGTCACCGCCAAGCAAATTGCCGAAGAATACGAAGCGGATCAAGAAGCAGCCGACGCAAAGTACAAAGGAAAAACCATTTTCGTCACGGGTACAATCGATGTGATAGGAACTGCAAGTGGTAATAAATTTATTTCGTTAGTCGCAGGAGATCCGCTTTCGCCAAGACTAGTGCAGTGTTTTCCACTTGGGCCTGGGCTAGAAGAAGGTGAAACCGTGACGGTTCACGGGCGTTGTGATGGCGGAATCGGTGGTGTTGTGTTGAGAGAATGCAACGTGCTCGGCCCAAATTTTCATTCTGGCATAAAAGAATCTGGACCTGCGATAAAAGCAGACGGCTCAGAAAACCGACCAGCAGGATCGGAGACCAGGTAAGATGGCTCCGAGACCAAGGGTTCCTAGTCCAGTTTGCCGGACTGATAAAATCCTTTGGTTTGGAGAAGGATAAACAATTAAGAATTTGACATCGCGTAGTGACGTAGGAACGTAGCCGATGTTCACTCTGATCAAGAAGCCCGGTTGCGAATTAGAGTTTCGTCGCAGGGGTTTTCTGTTTGATTCTGGTACTTTGGGATTTGCTTCGCGAACGTTGCTCGTCTCGATGCCATCGCTGACTCGCAGCGGTAACAATCGCAGGATTTTGGGTTCGCCTGGTTTCAAACGACTAGGCGAACATTTCCCGTTTTCTTTTGATATAGTCCCAGACGACGAAGCGGTCGAGGTTTGAGCCGCTGGTGAAAAAGACTCGGCCGGTTGTGCTCTCGCAAAGTCGATGGGCAAAGCGGATGTCTTCTTCCGATTGTGACCAGCTTGGCACCATAAACATATTGATCGTAATTCCCTCTTTGGCACACAGCATTCCTTCTCGCATCGTTGCGTCTTCGGTCGCTTTGTGGGGCGGATAGATCATGTGCAAAACTGAATCGTCAAAGTGTGCGGTAGGCAATCCATCAGTGATCAAAACGATTTGACGGTTCGGAGTGTCTTTGGCTGCGAGCAGTTGTCGGGCCAGTCGCATCGAGTGCTGGATATTTGTAAAGTGCTGATGAACCATATGCTCGGTCACATCTGAGCGGCTCATGTCGACCTTCAGATTCACATAAGGATCGTAGACTGTCACCGGTTTGGGCATCAGGTCGATGATCTCACCCTGCTTGCGAATTTTTCCGAACGTATACATCTCGATAAAGTTCAAATAGTCGCCGGGATATTCGCTGCGGATCAACCCGTCCATCGCCAACGCCATTCGTTTAACGTTAATGTATTGTCCGTCGTAGCGCATCGAGCCACTCATGTCCATAATGACGACGGTGGCGCATTTGGGATTGTTCCGCGTTTTGTGGATTTCGATATCTTCTGACTTGATGCGGATCGGCAGCCCTCGCCCACCACGTAGCATCGCGTTGATAAACGTTTGCGGGATATCCATGTGAGTCAGCGAATCGCCGAACTCGTATTGCTTGGTCTCCTGAAGCTCAACGGCTCCTTCGCCAACGATCTCGCCTGTATGCCGACCGGTTTTGGAGGCTTGCAAGTCGCTGAAGATTCGAGACAGTAGTTGGCCCTGAAAGATTCGATAGGCTTGCGGCGTCAATTGAAAGCGACCGTCGTCACCTTTCTTCAGCCCCTGTCGTTCGGCAGCTTCTTTGACATAGTTTTCAATCACTCGTTGCATCTCTTCCAGCGAGTGCATGGTGTCTTCGTCCATAAACTCCGAAAGCGATTCCATGTCGAGGATCGCAATCTGAGCTGTCTCGCGAGCTTCTTCCAGTTGCTTAAGAAGCTCGTCAATCTTTTCCAGAATCTCTTTGATTTCTAACGCCTTTGGAATCGTCAACGATTCCTGGCCAGTAAACTCGTACTTCGAAGCGAGTTCGTCGATTTGGTATTTCTCACCCAGCTTGCCCATCAATCCCGCGAGCTGGCCCGATAATCGATTGGTGTCTTTATCTCGGTAGTAAACCTTGTCCACGGAAAGCTGCCCCGAAAACCTTGTATCGGTACCTCGGTAGTAAAGCTGCTCCAGATCGTAAATCTGCTCTTCAGCGACGGCTCGGCGAAAGTCGTCACGCATTTCGTCTGGCACCTCGATGTTGCGCGCCGATTTGTGGAACCTTCGTTTCGCCTCTCGCACGACTGAGCGCGTTTCGTAGGTCTCCAGGATCTTTTGCTTTTGCTGAAGCAATTGTTGTTGCATCATGTCGATGCTGGGGCCCAGATTCTTAAATTGTTCCGGGTCCAAACGTATTGCTCTCGCCAATTCCTCTTCGGTCAATTCACGCATGGAGCCACCGGCCAGCATCTGATTCATAATCGGCGATACGAAATCAGGTGGTGGTTGGGTTGGGCTGGGGAATTTCTGAGGATCAAACTTTTGATACGTATGCAGCACCCCACCCGCCTTGCGATGAGCCGCAGGGGTGGGCGAGTTCGAATTTTCTTTTTCGTTGGACACGTCGATGCCCCTCTTTCAAAAATCGTTAAAGTAGCACGCCTCTGGCGAGGTGTTAATATTCGCCTCGGAGAGGCGAGCTGCTAAAACTCGTAGGCTGAAACCCCGTGCTCTTGGGCTCGTGAAATCATGTCCATCGCAAACATTCCTGCCAACACGAATTCAACACACGCCGCACGGACTGAGGGATCGCTGGACGCGTTGACTTCGAACGCTTTCTCCCAAGCCGGTGGGACTCGCTGTAACCTTTTGGCGTACTCTTCTGACGGGATTTGGTCACCGACTTCGATTCGCACGCCTTTGCTAAAGATCTCTGAGATCTCGTGCAGTCCAAATTCGCTAACGTACTCATCGAACACGATCTTAATCGACTCGGCAATGATCGAATCAAGGACTTGTTGTTCAGACATTTGATGGCTGCCCATCAAATCCAACTCAAGTTTACCTAGCGACGACGTGTACAGATGCGCGAGATCGCTGACACGGCATACGGCCGGTTTTTCGCCATGGATTACGCCGCGATGACGAGCACTGGCAACCATCGTTCGATAGTTGGCGGTGCTGAATCGCGCGCTGACTCCGGAATCGTGATCAACGTACTTGGACTTGCGAGCCTGAACGGTAATCTGTTCGCAAATTTCTCGCATGAAGTAGGGGATTCTGACCGGGTACTCGCCGTCCAGTTCGATGTCCGCTTCCTGTTCCATGATCTGGATCCCAAGGTCACGGTCGACAGGATAGTGAGTTCGAATCAGCGATCCGATTCGATCTTTTAGTTGTGGGATCACTTTGCCGCTGCGGTTGAACGTGGACGGGTTGGCTGAGAACAGAATCAACACGTCGATGTCAAATTGGACGGGGTAGCCGCGAATTTGAACGTCCCGTTCTTCAAGGATATTAAACAAACCGACTTGGACCAATTCGTCCAGTTCAGGCAGTTCGTTAATCGCAAAGATGCCGCGATGCATACGAGGGATCAATCCGAAGTGCAGAGCTTCTTCGGTCGACATGCTAACGCCACCAGCAAGTTTGGCTGGGTCGATTTCACCAATGATGTCTGCGAACTTGGTACCCGGTGCCAGTCGTTCTGCGTAGCGGTCGGCTGCATTCCACCATGCGATCGGTATGTCGCTGGGTTCGTGTTCGGCCACGAAATCTTTGGCGACTTTGCTGATCGGGTTGGTGGGATCTTCGTGAAAGGGAGCGCCGGGGATATCGAGGTAAGGAATTTGCGGGTCCAGGAATCTCACTAACGAGCGCATCAAGCGACTTTTGGCTTGTCCCTTCTCTCCCATGAACAACATGTCGTGCCCCGAAAGCAGGGCGATGTTGATCTCAGGGATGACGGTGTTCTCATAGCCTACGATCCCCGGGAAAAGCTCCTCTTGAGATGCAAGCATTTTCAAAAAGTTGTCATGTATTTCCTGCTTAACCGATTTGCTCTTCCAGCCAGAATCGTAAAGCTCTGCCAGTGTTGTGGGCTGGGTACGAGTAGTTGTCGACATGAAATTTAAATTCCTTCTCAGTTGCAATGAACGGGTCAACATTATAGGACTTGGCAAACGACAGTTAATCAGGGGGCGGCGATTAGTTTGCCCTTGGGCTTTTCGGGGAGTTACCGAAAATCGCCTCAAATGGGTAACCCTCAGTCAGAGGGGAAGTCCTTTGAATTTGAAGTAATACCGCACACAAACAATTTTTATTTTTTTTCGTGGACGAATAAGAAACCATGCAGACACCTGAGTTTATCTATTTTGATTTGGGCAAGGTACTTCTGGAGTTTTCACATGACCGGATGTGTTCGCAAATGGGAGAACTGGTCGATTTGGACGCCGCGGCGACTCGGGCAATCGTTTTTGACAGTGGTTTAAGTCACGGTTACGAAACGGGAGAAATCGACGACGCTGAGTTTTGCGAGTTGTTTTTTGAGAAGGTGGGCAAGAAGTGCGAACCGGCAGATTTATTGCGTGCGGCTGGTGATATCTTTTCTGTGAAACGAGAGATGACTCCGTTACTGGCCGCTTTGGCAACTTGTGGTATTCCGTTAGGGATCTTGTCGAATACTTGCCCGGTCCATTGGAATACGGTGACCGATGGTCGCTTCGCCAGTTTACCAGCGATGTTTCAGAAGATCGTCGTCAGCTATGAAGTCGGTGCAATGAAGCCACTTGCCAAAATCTATGAAGTTGCAGCGGAAACCGCAGGTGTCGAACCGGCCAGGATTTTCTTTGTTGACGATCGAGAGGACAACATCGAAGGAGCTCGGGCCGCCGGGTTTGATGCTCATCTCTTTGAATCCCCACGCCAAGTCCAAAAGTTGCTGATGGAGCGTGGAGTTTGTTTCAATTACTAACCGACGAAAGGGTGGTTTTGATAGGGAAGAGATGGACGCGATTGGAACGGAATTCGTGGACGCATTCACTATCAAAAAACAAAATTGATCTTTGTTAGGGCAAGCTCTACAATCCGGTTAGAACATGTCAGCGCTTAGTTGCGTAAGCTAATACTCTTCACACGGACGATAGAGAAGTTGCAATGAATATCAAAGTCACACACAAAGCACTCTGGACGCCCGGATGGTACGAGCTTGATCAGTCGTTGAAGGTCGGGATGTATCAACGGTTTTGGTTCTTTTCCAATCCACCTGCGGAAGAGACACCGGGTGAGGTTGACTTTGTGTTTTTCAATCAAATGTCATCGTTAGCCAATTCCCAAGTGCGTTATGCGCGGGTGCTGGATATGGAGCATTCCGAATTTGGACCGCTGAATCGTGTAGATACTGACGGATTGGATTACATCTTTTATCCGATGGATGGTAATGAGTTCGTTGTTAACGCTGACGAAGAACCGGGTTCGATCTATGATGATGAAGATCGAGGCTCAAAGATTGACGATTGGTCTGTCGTCGTGACTTTGTCTGATGTTTCCAGCCCGCTGGTTGAGGCTTGCTAGGCAACGACGGATAGTTGGGCAAGCGTGCGTCGCGTTTTTTGAATTGAGTTTTGAAATCGTTGAGTTGCCTAAAAAGATCGAAGCCAAGTATGGTCGTTGTGCTTTCTTGCGATGGCGAGTTAATGCCAGCCTTCCAATCGGTGATGTGTGTGAGATCGTAGGCAGCGCTTGGAAGATTTCGGGTTCCTTCGCTCTTGGTAATGATCGCTACGAATTTGACGGGAAAGGTCTGTTTTGTAACGGCAAATTGATTTTCACTTACTACTATAGCCATGATATGTTTGGTGTCGGACAAGCTTTTTCGATTTACAGTCCTTCTGGTGAATTCCTGTATTCCCTTCGGCCCGGCAGAAACCTTTTTTCAAGTCGTTCGACGGTGTTTAGTGGCCGCACAAAACTGGGTGAAATATCCAGGAACTTTCTGGGCACTCGATTTACCGCACAGTTTGGTAAAGAGTTGCCGCCCGAACTCATGATGCTCTTTCTTTGGGTGGTGATGACAAAGATGGTATAAATGCTACGTAAGAGTGCACGCTTGCTTGCGTTTTGAACAACCAATTTCCGCCCGTCAGTTTAATGAGTCTTTCTGGCTCGTTATGAATCTGTAGTGTTGTTCTGGCAAACTCTAATTGGCTCTGGAGTGGAGGTGCTTGTTTTTGGTGCAAGCGTTGTTTTTATGGCAAGGCGAATCCATCCCCCATTAAGTTTGTATAAGCGGAAACTGCTTTTCTTTGATACCCGTTTGGGAGATTTGCTTCTGATTTGCTTCTGTTAAGCGCTGCATCTGAAATGTGCTGCGGGCTCGCGACTGTCCACCCGGTCAAAAAATATTAGGCGAAAATTCGAGTGTTTTCGCTAGCTTTAGGCAACATTTTTGTTGGGAGCCATTTTTGGCACATCTGTTGCAATCTCGAGGGTATCCCAAATTTCTTACCCTCGATTTAAAGGAAAATTAAGTGAGCACCTTTTGTTTGTTTCCCAATTCCAAAACATCTGATGGACAATCGTTAGCCCAGTTTTTTAAGAAAACAGTTTCCTGCCTTTTGGTTTTTTTCATGGTGAGTGCGGTTGTTCCCGCGGCAAGTTTTGCAGCTGAAACAGCGCCGACAACCTCTTCCAGTGCGGTTAGTCCTCAGGACGAGGAAGCATCTGAAGGGGCGGATGAAGAAACTGCTGCGGAAGACTCGAAAGAAGAATCTTCTGGGCCTGTTGTTCCCAATGAGTTCGATGCCACCTTCATCGTAAACAACCTTTGGATCATGGTCGCCGGTATGCTGGTTTTCATCATGCACTTAGGTTTTGCCACTTTGGAAAGTGGTCTGACTCGCTCCAAAAACACAGTCAACATTCTGTTCAAGAACTCGATGATTGTATGTATTGGCCTGATCTCTTATGGCGTAATCGGTTTCAATATGATGTACCCTGGCTTCGATTACAAAGATGTCGATGATAAGGGGAGCGAGCGGACTCCAGATGTTGGCTTATTCAAAGTGGGTGAAGAAGGTTTTGGATTCCTTCTAAATGGTCCTGAAGTCGCCAGCCTTGACGAAGCGCCGGAAGAGCCCGCCGAAGACGCATCTGACGAAGACAAGGAGTCATATGCCGAAGCAAAGAAGGAATACGAGGGTACCAAAGACGCTCAAATCTCAGGTTACAATGCTGCCTCAACTCCTCAAGGCTACGATGCAGACTATACCAAGTACGCCGACTTTTTCTTCCAAGCGATGTTCGCTGCGACTTGTTGTACGATCGTATCGGGTGCTGTTGCCGGACGTGTAAAGCTTGGCGCTTTCCTGCTTTTCTGCACATTGTTTGTAACGATCAGCTATCCGATTACCGGGGCTTGGCAATGGGGTGGGGGCTGGCTTGATCAGGCGGGTTTCTACGACTTTGCTGGTTCGACTTTGGTTCACTCTGTAGGAGGCTGGGGTGCATTAGTTATGGCGATGTTGTTGGGGGCTCGAAAAGGCAAATACGTTAATGGCAAACCACGTGCGATTGCCCCAAGTAACATGCCGGCTGCCGCGATTGGCGTATTCCTGTTGTGGTTCGGTTGGTTCGGCTTCAACGGTGGCTCTGTTCTGAGTGCAGATCCTGGAAAGGTTTCACTGGTTCTGGTAACCACGTCTATGGCCGCCGCAGCGGGTGGACTGGCTGCCGCAACGATCTCAACCATCCATGGTGGTAAGCCTGACCTGTCGATGGCTCTCAACGGTATCTTGGCTGGTTTGGTCGGAATCACTGCTGGTGCTGATCAGATGAACGGACTCGAAGCAATCTTTATCGGCTTGATCTCCGGTGTCCTGGTTTACTTTGCTGTGATTTTTATCGACAGCGTTCTTAAGATCGACGATCCGGTGGGAGCGATCAGCGTTCACCTTGTTTGTGGTATCTGGGGCACATTGGCAGTAGGAATCTTTGGAAAGTCTGCTGGGGGTGATCAAATCGTTGCTCAGCTGAAAGGGATCGGATCGATCGGATTGTTTACCGTCGTCTTCTGCTTGGTTGTTGGACTGGCTCTGAAATACTCGATTGGAATTCGAGTTAGCGAGCAGGAAGAGTCTGAAGGACTTGACCTTGGCGAGCACGGAATTCAGGCCTATGCAATCACCAGCTAATTGCACGTTCACGAAACTTGTGTAGCGACAAAACCAGGAAGGTATTTTTAATCCCCTGTGGATTCACAGTCCGCAGCTTTCACTAGTCCTCCTCGACGTATCGAAAACTCTGAAAGCTGCGGACTTTTTGTTTCTCTAGACAACTCAATTCACGACTGACTGCCGGCGGATAGCCTAATTTCAATCGTGACAACCGTCCGAGGGTGCGATGGCGACGTCGATGCGTCGTCATTGCGGGATGGAAATGGCGAAGCGCAAGCTTCGCCATTTCTTCGTTGATGGAGGCACCTTTTATCGGCAGAAGAGTCTTTAGAAGAACCCAGCTGTATTTTTTTTCCACAGTTGGAGTCGAAACACAGATTGGCGCGCATCCGTGAGAATCGGCTAAACTCCGTAGATGATTTCCCTCAAGTAGCATGCCCGGTCTATAGGCGGTTGGATTTCGCGGCTCAGGGAGCCATGCTACTTGGTGGTATCGGCAGGAGCCTTGTTCCCGATGGCGCGGTCATCGCGGTTGCGTATCCCATTTCGCCCGACTTGGCGATCAATGCCA
>CAZDBA010000171.1:0-10050 GCA_964503615.1 uncultured Pirellulaceae bacterium | reverse complement strand
ACTGGCCAGATTCAACCTAACTCAATCGTTGCCATCGGCGTGTAAGTGGGCCCGGATTTTTCCCTGTAGCTTGAGTAAACAATTACTTCGTCAACAAAGCTGGTTGCTGTCGGTGCTGACTGTGCATGCTCTTCGCTAAAACAGTTCAACAGTTCAGGTTTCCAACCGTTACTGTGATTCAGTCGGCCCAAAGTCAGATGCGGGTTGTAGTCGTTTCGGTCCGGCGGAAACCCCATGTCGTCGAACAAACGTTCAGCCAATGCTTGCTGTAGCTGGCAAAGTTCCTCACGCCCTTCTTGAACACCCAGCCACAAAACCCGAGGTCGGTCAGGACGGGGAAACGCTCCCAACCCACCAAACTCCAATGCGAACTCTGAAAATCCTGAGCAAGCTTTCTTGATACACGCACACAGTTCTGGAACTTCACGCTCGTGAATGTCTCCAGTAAAGTTCGTTGTCAGATGAAAATTCTCGTTCTTTGACCAACGATAATCGCCCGCAATCGGTTGCAACTGACCAATCGTCTTGTCCGCAAGCGACTGTACCGCTCCCGAAACGTCGACCGCTACAAATGTTCGTATCTTTGCCATAAGTTCGTTCTGCCACCTGAAACATTTTTACTCGGTCATGAAATTGGTCTTGGGTATCCGACGACGTGTAAAAAGACGCCTTGTCTCGACCCAGCCCGACCCAACATCGTACAAGGAATACACCTCTTGGCAACTTGCGCCTTCGACAATGGGCGACCAATCTTCGTTCGCCTCTTATTAACCGCCCTTGTCACCTTGGCGGCGCCCCCGAAATGGCAATAATGTGCACGCAGATCTCAAATTCGAACTACCTATTCAAAGTCTGGAAACCTTCGTGAGCGAAAAGAAATTTAATGTGTTTGGCGTTGGCAACGCGATCGTCGACATCTTGGCAGTTGTGGATGACAACTTCATTACCGATTGCGGATTAGACAAAGGCGGAATGACGTTAATGGAAACGGGGCGCCAAGCCGAAATTTTGGCAAAGCTGGAAGGCCAAGATCTCAAACTGGCTTCGGGGGGATCCGCGGCAAACACGATGGTCGCTATCTCGCAAAGTGGCGGAACGGGTATCTACACCGGCAAAGTCACCAACGATGCGCACGGTGAGTTCTACCAAAAAGACATGCAAGAGGCGGGCGTTGAGTTTTACGTCGAACCTTCGAAAGCTGCTGACTTGCCAACGGGCACTTCGGTCATCCTGACCACACCGGACGCCGAACGCACCATGTGTACTCACCTTGGAGTTTCAACGACGCTTACGACCGCCGATGTTGACATGGACCGGCTGGCCGATTGTCATGCCTGCTATGTCGAGGGCTACCTCTGGACCGGCGAAGAAACTCGAGCCGCAAGCGTGGCGACGTTTGAGCAAGCGAAAAAGCTTGGCATCAAAACCGCATTTACATTTTCTGACCTATTCTTGGTCGACTTGTTCAAAGACGACTTCCGCTCACTGGTCAAAGAATACTGCGATGTGATCTTTTGCAATGCGGACGAAGCTCGCAAGTTCTTCGATGAGCAAGACGTTGCCAAGTGTGCTGAGATGTTCGGCGATATCTGCGAGCTGAATTTCCTTACCGATGGTGGCAACGGTTGTTATGTGACCAGCACCGAAGGTGTGCAATTGATGCCGGGTTTTGATGTTAAAGCGGTCGACACCGTCGGCGCCGGCGATGCTTTTGCCGGGGGAGCTCTTTACGGAATCACCAACGGACTTTCGCCAGCCCAATCAGCCAAATGGGGTAACTTCTTTGCCTCAAAAGTGGTTGAACAGTTCGGCCCAAGGTTGGAAAGCCCGGCAGTTCTAAAGGAACAAGGCGGCGACTTGTTAGCAAACGGCTAGTGCAGCTTTGCTTGTCAAAGTAGCACGCCTCTCCGAGGTGATAATACTCGCCTCAGAGGCAAGTCACGTAACTGGTATGATTGATAAAGAGATTTCGATTCCAGGTTCGGTTTGCATTTGTTTCAAAAAGGTCAAAACGGCATACGACTACGTTCGCAATTTCGGCGACAAGAACATTTCTCGGAGCATGCCGCCAATGACTCGATTGATTACTCTCCTAACCGCTTCGCTAATTGCGATCTCAATCGGATCATTGGTTCACGCAAAACGATCCTGAACGATTCAAAAACAGATATAAATCATCCACAGAAAACAAACACCAGAGTAAACCCAATGAAACTTTTTGTCCTGACGATAGTATCGCTACTGTTTTTGTTCTGCCCGACTGCGCAAGGTCAAAACAATAATGGGCAGATTGAGAAGGCGACTTTTAAGCCGTACATGTTTTTCAACTTTAAGAAGGACGTTCCGGAAGACCACAATTACGGCGCGTTCAGCTACACCAACATTCACAACACACTGCCCGCAGATGCGGTTGGATCGTACTACCAAAGCGGTTTGTTTCATACTTGGTATCGGCCCAACGAGATTTATGGCTTGGATGATTACAGCAGAGACAAGTACGGATACCACTGTATGGAAGGCGGGGTTGGCTACAAACCGTATCTGCGATTCCGGTCGCCGGAGACTCCTCAAAAGTTCACCACAGGCGCGGTAGCTGGCGGATTCGGTTCGTTCTCCAACGGTGTTGGCGCTGGCGTTCCTTCGTTTAAGCGTTCGCAAAACTCTAAGACGTTAGGCTGGGAAAAAAATATTGGTCGTTACGGTGCTGCCCAATTGAGCAACCGATTCTTGTGTCCGCTGGACGGTATTGGTTTTGAACCCGGAACCAATAACGAGATGTTTGGGTATGGCTACTGCGCTTTGCCACTGACAGAGCCCAAAAACAAAACTGCAGGTCATGATGTTTCAACTGGCGAGCATTGCTGGACGTTATTCTTCAACTCGGCCAACTTTAAAGGGCCGGTTTGTTTCTTCACGCCGCACCACTGGGCCAAATATTCAATCAAAAAATCGGAAGTTCGTGGCAAGTGCTTCGACAACAGTTTGCTACAGGTGAATTCTGTCTACCAGAGAGAGACTAACAACGTCCCTGCCAAAAAATGGACGGCGGCCAACGGAGACGTCTATTACCGAGTCATCCCCTACTATTTACCTGCTGACGAAGACGGGAAGGGGAGATTCGGATCTTATGTAATGACCATCGACTCGACGATGTGGGACAACGTTGAAAAATGGTTCAATGGCGGACGGGCGGCTAGCCTCAGTTTTGGAGATGTGGGCAAGGAAATCCACGTGCGACCATTCAACTCTGGGAGCCTTGGTTACAAGCTCGACAAAACAATAAGAGTCAAAGGATTCTGCCGAAGCGTTCGTGACAGCAACGATCCGATGGCAGCAACATTCGAATGGAACATGGACTTGATGAAACAAGTCGAAGGAACTGAGTTGATACAAGTCCCTGAATATTATCTTGTTAAAAATGGAAAAGGATCTGCCATCGCGATTCCGCCCGAGCAAGTCCCTGCCAAAAGCGGGCTACAGAGGGTGCAGTTTCCCGAAGACTCAAAAGAAGATTTTGAATTTGATGGCTTTATTGAAAAACCGATTACAACTCCACTCAACCCAACCTATCGCCATAAGGATGATGTAGTTGCGACTTGGAAAAAACCTGGTCCGGTCGCCGGACCATTTGTTTCCGATCTGAGTGACGGTAGTCAGGTGGTCTATTATTGGTACAAGTTCAACGAGCAACCGGCGATTCTCAATTCGTACATGCAGCAAGGCGAACGAGACCTGATGCAAAAACGGGTTGAATTGATTCATGAAAACTGGTCAATCGATGACAACTTTGTTCCAGCCCCCAAACAAAAATTGGCAACAATCGACAGCGGTGTTATTGTCACACCACCCGACGGTTTGGAGGTGGGCTATGTCCCAATTTGTGTTCATCAACAAAAGGCCGATCAGTCATTTCCAAAGTTCCCAAAGATTGATCGACGGTAAAGGCTCTCGGCGAATTCGGTGACACAAACTCGACACGCAAAAGTCTGTTTCATTGGAAGTGCTTTAAGTTCTGTTTGTGGAATTCCGTTACGATTCTTACAACACCTACCAGGACTCTGGATTTTTGGGATATTTGTTCGAGCTTCGCACATGAAACTGCCAACTCATTTTCGGCCGTCGCAATCGGCCTGTTCTGTTCAATCAGCAACGGCGCGATAGGGCGGTGACCCCAAGCCGAAAATTGTGAAAGTGTCTAGTCTTTCAAAAGTAAGCTTTTCCACCTGTTGAAGGTCTAATGACGCTTAATCATCTAAATTTGCTTTGATATCAATAATAACCTATCCTTAGAACACACGAATTCGCACTATTATCCCCTAAGCGACCATTAATGCGGGCACCCCTCTCCCTACGGCCATTCATCTTGGCCATTCTGTTCTTTGCATGTCCATTTTTTAGCTCGTACAGCCAAGCCAAAGTTCTTTCGCCTGATACTTCCGAAGTGGGTGATGTCAACCTTGATGGCTCTGTTAACTTCCAGGACATCTCCCCTTTCTTGAGCTTGCTCACTGCGGGGACTTATCAATTCGAAGCCGACACGGATGGTAACGGAGTCGTTAACTTTTTTGATATAAGTCCCTTTATTATTTTACTCAGCTCCCAACATGAACCTGAGCCGATTAACCTTCTCAACTCCAGACCGAACGTGGTCATGGTCGTTGTCGATGATTTAGGATACGGGGATTTTGACGTAGACCACATGCCTCTGACTTCTGCGCTGATCCAATCACGAGGAACCAGGCTGAATTTATACGGGCACCAGAATTGCGTTCCCTCTCGAGCCGCTTTGTTGACCGGTATGAGTCCAGTGCGATTCAACCAACATTCCGTGTTCCCTTTACCTTTGAATGGAGGGGTTCCAGCAAGGGTCCCGTTGTTGTCAGAATTCCTTCAAGACTCTGGTTATCAGACAGCCGCATTCGGCAAATGGCATTTAGGTTTTGGCGCAGATCAAGTTCCCACGTTGCGAGGATTCGACAAGTTCGTCGGCTTGCGGGGCGGACAGTTTCGCAGTTATGGAACATTGCCAGGTGGAGTGCCCTACCCAGACGGAACACTTGGCCATGATCACCATACACGTCACGACTTGGCAGAAAACGGAACTTCTTTTTACACCTCGCAGTTCAGCACACACCTCTTTCGGGACAAAGCGGTCGAGTACATTGAGTCCGTCGATTCAAGCGATCCATTTTTTGCGTACATCAGTTTCAATGCTCCTCATTCGCCCTATCATGCTCCGCGAGCCGCGTTTGATGCGGTTAAGCTAGAGCATGGGATTACACCTGCTGACGAAGCCTATCTCTTTACTTTCGCAGATGATGTTGTTGGACTTCCATTCGGCACAGACGCCCCTGAAGATGTTCAGGATCGAATTAATAAAGCGGTCTATTATGCGATGGTCAAAGACGTCGACGAAGCCATTGCCGAAGTCTGGGACTCAATTGTTGACTCAGGACATGCCGACGACACAATGTTCCTCTTTACCAGCGATAATGGAGGAGTAACGAATTTTGCAGACAACGGAATTTTCCGAGCTGGAAAGGGAACCGCTTACGAAGGAGGAGTTTTTGTCGCCAATGGGATCATTGCTCCCTGGATCGAACCGGGACAAAAGATCAACACCGACATCTGGATGGCTGATCTCACGCCTACTGTTCTGCAACTTGCAGGCGTTAACTACACGGGACTAGGCTTGGATGGCGCGACCGCAATCAAAGCGATGACCGAAAACGCTGAGGTCGTAAGGAAAACGGGCCTTACCTCGTTTCCCTGCCACGTGAACAAACGATTTCGCCCCTCATTGAACGTGATTCAGGCCTCGGCATCCGTACACGGTTCGAATTTTAAGTACATTCGGTTTTACACAATTGACTTGGATGGCACGACTATTCTCGACACTGCAGAAGCTTTTTACGACCTGAGCCTTAATCCATCTGAAATTCGTAGCAGTCATCAAGATCCAGCTTATGCCGAGATTATCGAGCAAATGCGCACCGAACATGATTTCTGGATTGGAGAGGACAGAATAAAAGGGATTAACACTGTTATAATCCGTGATGCCTTTTTAGGATATATTTACCCTGACGAATGGGGTGACTACTAGGCGTTTTTGCCAAGTTCCAAACATTCGATCATTTCTAAACCACGCGCGGCATCGCGTGCATCATTAAAATTTATGCCACTGCACTTCCATCCAGTTCGCTCTTCTCGCATCTTATGTTTCTTATCAGGAGATAGATTTGAATTCCTTTAGACTCGCCGCAATTTTTTCGATTCTCTTAGTTGAAAGTGTTTCTGGCCAATCATTCAATGACGTTACCAACTCGATGGGACTAGGTGACTATCGCGCCTTTGCAGGTGACCTTCACAGTCCTGGTGGTGTCTTTACTGACTTGGACAATGATGGCTACGCAGATCTGTATCTAGTAAGCAGTGATGGTGCTTCTGGCTACAACCGGCTTTATCTGAACGTTGATGATGGAAGTGGTGGAAGAACGTTTAGTCTTCAATCGAACGCTTTGGGGGCACAGAATGTTACAGGCACATCAGGAACCGATCCGTTTAATCCAGGCCTAAGTGGTGAAAACCGTTTTCGAGGTGTTACCGGTGCAATTGCGGGTGACTATGACAACGATGGCGATCTTGATTTGTATGTTACCAATATGGGTTTGCCAAATCGGCTATACCAAAACCAGCTGATCGAAACCGGATCACTTTCCTTCACAGATGTCACAGCAGCAGCAGGGGGAGTGACCGGCATCAATTCACTGGTTCGGGCCAGTGATTCAAACGCTGCAAATAACAATTCGGATGATTCACTTACTGCAGTTTGGTTTGACCCTGACAGAGATGGCGACCTTGATTTGTATGTAGGTAATCACAGCGATGGGTCTGACAATGTTCCATCCAGTGGTTCGCCAGATACGTTCTACATTAACAATGGCGATGGAACATTCACCGACTCCACCGCCGCTTTTAATCTCGGCGGTCACGAAGATGTAAACGGCAATTCAGGCAACTATGCAGACACCAATATCGTGGCTTCTTCTGATATCAACAACGATGGTTGGCCTGATTTGATCGTCACAAATAAATCCGGCATGGGTGCTAACGCAACAGATAACATCGACCAAATTTATATCAATGATGGTGTGGACGCCGACGGAAATTGGCTTGGGTACACCACACAGACTTATTCACTTGTGTTTGCTGACAACCTCATAACGAGGTCGGCAATGGGAATGGCTCTGGCTGACATCGATAACGATGGTGACATGGATATCTTCATCAGTGACAACCCCGAGTCTGGGGTCTCTGGTGTTAATGCCTCAAGTAATCTGTTTGTTAATCAACTCGCTGAGACTGGGAATTTGAGCTTTGTGCATGGTCTGGTTGACACGGGATTGTCATGGGGTGTGCAGATTCAGGATTTTGACAACGACGGAGATCTGGAAATCCATACCACCAATGATGCCAGCGCTAACAACGGGTATGCGGCGTTGCTGGAGTTTGGTGATCTGCAAAACCTAGTCCGTACTAAAACCAATGCTGACAACTCCAATCCATTGTTTCAGGGTCGGAATAACACCTTTCCTAACACCATTCCCGTTGGCGATACCATCGCAAATGTTGTTGATATCGCTGTACCTGCGGGAGCTGGCAACTTTGACGCCAGTGGCAGAGGAAACATGGCTGCTGACTTTAACCGAGACGGGCTTGTGGACATGTTTTTGGTCAACCTGAATAACGATTTTCGCTTTACCCTATTCAACGACCCATCAGTGTTGCTGTTGAATAACACGGCCACTAACAACAACTTTTTAAACGTTAAGCTAATTGGTTCTCCAGACAATCCGAGCGATGAAGGTTATGCAACCTCACGTGATGCGATTGGTTCTCGTGTGGTTGTTACGGTCAATGGAACGGAGCTTACCCGAGAGGTACATGGAGGGTATGGCAATGCAGCGAGCACCAGCAGCTATGACCTGATGTTTGGCGTAGGGCAAGCGAGCGAAGTGGATGTAACTGTCACTTGGGCAGATGGCCGAATAACCGAAATGACATCAATCTCGACCAATCAATTTTTGGTTATCGATCAAGATGAAGCGATGAACTTGCCACCAACAAGTGAAATATTTTTTGAGGGTTTCGACATGGGAACTGGAGCTCCTCTAAATGGTTCTACAGATGACTTATCCGGCGCGACATGGATCGCAAATGGCTTTGCCACCGACAATGGAGTCCTTAATGTTGGCAATGGCAACACAGCTACCAACATGGAAGGCTCTGCGACTTTGCCAATTACTTTAGCTGCAGACACTATCTACACCGTAGAAATGGATGTGACAAGCAATGCAGCCGAATGGATAGGTATTGGATTTTCGGAAAATTCACCGGTTGTTAACCCCGATGGCTCGGTTGCACAAAATCGTCCACAAGATCGCTTTGCTCAAAACGGTGGCCGAGCTTGGTTTATCTACCGTCCAGGCGAGGTCGGAGGAAACGCACAAGCTATGCAAGTTGAGATTTTCGGCGGTGGTACGCCCGGTTCAGGAGGTACCGATAACCCAATCCCCGATATCAACACCGATTTTTCAGGCCCCGCTGTGCAAAGAACTCTTACAGTGATTTTGAACACGGACTCAGATGGATTTACAGCCGACTTCCTAATCAATGGCGTTTCACAGTCGATGGGTCCTCAGCCTCTCTTTGAAAACAACGCCGGTACAATTCGATTGACTGACCTTACCCTTTTGGACAACGTAGGTTTCACGTGGGAAGGGCAGTCAGGCGGCGGTTCAGCAGGAGCGATCACGGTAGACAATTTTTGCGTATCAGATGTATCAGATAACAGCGATGTTATTCTGTTGGGAGATGTCAACACGGACGGCCTTGTCAACTTTTTCGACGTCGGCCCACTGATTTCTCTTCTCTCTAGTGGAGGCTTTGTGGATCAAGCCGATATCAATAGAGATGGGGTGGTTAACTTCTTCGACATCAGCCCATTCATCCAAATCTTAACCCCCGGTTAAAACCGCAAGAAAGATTGATGACATAGAATTGTCGTAACCAAGACCAAAAGCGAGGCTGCAAAGCCTCGCTTTTTTTGTTGGAAAATGTCGAAGGCTTTTTTATTCTACTACGGGAGTCGCCCTACCAAAGTCGCGCATGCTCCCATATTCGGTGCGTTTGACCCGCTTTCCAAAATCCTTGAATCGGGGTAGGGGAGACTCTACAATCTAAAGGGACAATGGCGAACGGCAATAAAACATGAAGCAGGACGTATCGAAATCTCTACCGACACCTGCACCCGTTGACGCAGCACAAGTACCTTCTGGAAACACCGATTTTCCTGTCGAAGATTTCGAAATCGAAGAAGTGCCATGGTTCCGAAAGGCTTTTCAGCCTGGCTTTCTGCTGAGCTTTGGCTTGCATGGTTTGCTGGTTATTGTTGCCGCATTAATCTTGCTGCCCGGTCCAACTAAAAAGATCACCCAACTGGAGGGGGCACTGGCTTCGGAGCCAGTTAAGTTCGCGCCTATTGACCTGGCTCCACTTGAATTTGAAAAGATAGCCAACGATTTCGCCAACGATGAATTGGAGTCGGAATTCGAATTTGAAGACAAGTTTGACGAACAGGCCTTCGAGAACAACGCTCCCACTCTTTTTAAGCAAATCGAAACGAAAACAACCGATTCAGGACTGGAGTGGCTTGGCCAAGACAGGGCCACGATGGGTGTCCCTGAACGACTCAACGAAAATAACACCGAGGTACCAGCCGCCGTAGCCAGGATTCAAGGCAAAGTTGCCGAAGCCGGAGGCAAGAAAGGCGAAGTTCAGTTTTCGTTAGTTTGGGAATCGAAGTCCGATCTCGACTTGCACGTAATCAATCCGAAGGGCGGTCGAATTTTCTATCAGAATAAGATTGGAAATTTCGGCGGTGAGCTGGATGTGGATCGCAACGCCACCAATGCCCCGCTCACCAAAAGTCCGGTCGAGAACGTTCGCTGGCTCGATGGGGATCCCGTTTCGGGGCGCTACACCGTTTGG
>CAZDBA010000170.1:8483-10122 GCA_964503615.1 uncultured Pirellulaceae bacterium | reverse complement strand
CAAGACTACTCAGCAACGTTTTCCATGCGAGCTGTTCCTGCTCCGGGGAAAACCGACCTGCGATTTGCTTTAGCCAATCCTTTAACTGGTCGGCAAAGCTTGGTTCCTTTTCCAAGCGGTTCAACAGATCGGTCAGCTGGTCCGTTGCCCCAATCTCAAAAAAGCCCGGGTAGTCGCTTCCCAATAACCCGATCGTTGCGGGAATTCGAGTTGCGAGAATTGGCACCGAGTTTACGACCGCTTCGGAGATGATACTCGGAGCTCCCTCTGAAAGAGATGAAAGTACCGTGGCCCTGCTTTGAGCCAATTGCTGCATTGCATCTGCATGAGGCCGATTGCCCACCCAGCGGTAGCGAGAATTCGCTCTATCCATCGCAATCGCCTGCTCACACATCTCATCAGAAAGTGCTTGCCCAAAATGGACCACCTCGATCATGGAGTCGTCGGGTAATTGCTCAGCTGCCAGTGCGGTTCGGAACGGATCTTTTACCGGTCGCAAATGCCCAATCACCGAAACCACAAAAGCGTCATGCTGAGCCGGTTTTGTATTGTCTACAGCTGATGCTGACTGGTAGATGACAATCGATTTCGCAAGCACCAATTCTCGTAGTGTGCGGTCCTGAATCCCTTTGCACCCTTCTGGCTCTAACAAAATCACACGATCGGCAATGGTCAAGCTACGAGCGGCTCTTTGGTAAGCCTCGTTTGATTCGTCTTGGGCTAAATCACGATTAAGATCGGTGCCAGAAAGACAAACCAGCAAGGTGGCATCGGGCTGTCGCTGCTTTACAGCTTGCAAGATCGCAGAGCTTCGCGTGGCGTGAATGCCGACGACACACTGGGTGTTTGGATCAACGGCATTGTCAAACGAATTGGAGATGCTGACGGTGTGGCCCAATCCTGTCAAAATATTTGCCCAGCGTCTGGCCGTTACTCCATTACCGCGAGTCGACGAATCGGAAACGGGACAAACAATATCAATTCGCATGGCGTATGTTTTCTAAACTAGCCAATCTTAGTTGATCGGTTTGTAGTATCGGCTTTAGTCGGAATTTCGCGTGAAGGCGGTACTACGAACTATTCATGTCAGCTCGGACAGACCACTCTAGGGCAAGGTTTATCTACGCCACCAGCAAAACTGCCTAACTTGTTTGGTAGGATTGCCGGGACGACAAAAACCAAGGGGATAATCGCACGACCGCGGATGATCAACCGTTGCATGCAACGGTAGCAGAAATAGCGAACCGTAAAAGTGAACGGTACCTCTTACAGCTTCTCGCAAAGGCCCTTGGGTTTGCCCGTATCGCTCTAATGGCACATGCTCAAAATATAAAGGCTGGTAACGAATGTTGGGAGCTGTCCAGGAGAACGTTGCAGGCGGTGGCGAGAAAGTCGACCAGTTTTCAATCTGTTGACCTGTTAGTCGTGTTGATTCATCTTCAGGAGCATCTCCATCCGATTCGCGAACGTCGATTGAGAGTGAAGACATCGGATGCCGCATAGGATTGATTGCCTCAATCGTTGAAGGCTCGATTTCCAAAAACCGTTTTGGAGCTGGTTCCTCCACAGCATCCTCTTTTTCCTCAGCGTTTTTGTCTTCTTCTACGTTTTTATCTTCCTCGACTTCTTCATCTTCTTG
>CAZDBA010000170.1:2688-8383 GCA_964503615.1 uncultured Pirellulaceae bacterium | reverse complement strand
TATCCCCTCGTACCATCGACTCGATTCAATCGAGATATTCGTTATCGACCGATTCAAATTCAAAAGTTCGCTAGCCCGTAAACTCATCCCATTCTGGCTGACAACTCAACTTGGCAAGATGTTCCGATTATCGAACCATTGTCGCTTCTACGGGTCGAAACGGTATTAATTATCGCAATGGCGTCAGGTTCGGTTTGTACCGATTACTCCGATGATACGAGTTTTAAACACAGTAACCTGAATCTGAGACCTCGGTTTTGGCAGCAAGAATGAAAAACCATATGCAAATCAATCCAACATCATGGCTGCTGCAAACGATGCTGCTGGTCATGCTCTCGTTTAGTGTTGTGTATCTGGCTGGCTGTCGAGCAACTCAGCGAACACCCAAACTCGGTTTGCCTACTGGCGACTGTGCTCCCTGCGCTGACGTGCTTCAACGGATCGAACATCCAGATTTGTGCGAAGACGGCTGTGATCTAGAAGATCCCCTTTACACCGGTCCACCCATCACGCTTAGCAATTTTTCTGACGTTCAATATATGGAGCTGACGTTAGAAGAATGTGTCCATCGCGCTTTGGCTGACAGCAAAATCCTTAACAAGCTAGGCGGCGTGGTTGTCAATTCTCCTGGTGCGGTGAGCGCTCTGAACGATCAAGCTCTTGTTGAGACGAATCCTCAAACCAGTGTCGAAGCGGCGCTCAGCGCCTTTGACGCTCAGTTTACGGCGACAGGAAATTTGGGTCATACCGAACGGACGTTTAACAACATGTTCTTCGGCGTCTTTCAGGGAAACACTTCGAGCTTGGGCGACTGGAACGTGGGAATTTCCAAGCGAACTGCAGCCGGTACTCAACTTTCGCTTCGAAACATTACCACCTACAATCGCAACGATTCGACTGCCAATACGTTCGGTAGTGTGTGGGATACGGTGAATCAAATCGATGTTCGCCAGCCCCTTTTGCGAGGTGCGGGTGTTCAATTCAACCGTATTGCCGGCCCCAACGCGACCTTTGGAAACTACAACGGTGTTCTCATCGCGCGAATTCGCAGCGATATTTCCCTTGCCGATTTTGAAAGTTCCGTTCGTAATCTGGTACGCGACGTGGAGCAGAACTACTGGGAACTTTATTTTGCGTACCGCAACCTCGACACCCAACTCACAGCCCGTGATGCCGCTCGCAAGACTTGGCAGAACCGCCAACTTCGATTGGAAAACGGCGTCGGGCGCCCAGACGAGGAAGCTCAAGCTCGCCAGCAGTACTTTCAATTCAAAGCCAACGCAGAAAATGCGCTAGTCGGTGTCGGACAGAATCAACTGGGGGTATTGGGTGCAGAAAGAAACTTACGACGTCTGTTGGGAATGGGTGTCGGTGATGCAACGGTGATTAAACCGATCAGTGAACCGACGGCAGCGCCGATCCTGTTTGATTGGCAAGCGTCACAGGCCGCCACGATCCACCAGCGTCCAGAAATTCGCCGCCAGAAGTGGACGATCAAGCAACGCGAACTCGAACTTGTGGCCGCCAAAGCACTCAACAGGTGGACCCTTGATCTGGTTGGGCAGTATGGTTTTCGCGGATTTGGCGACAACCTTTTCGGCAGTCGTGACCGAGTCAACGGTAGTGCTGTAGAGGACTTGTTCAGCGGGGACCTGGACGACTGGAATGTCGGGCTGGAACTGAACGGCCCGATCGGAAATCGACAGGGGCACCTGGCGGTCAAAAACGCAGAGTTGAACTTGATCCGCGAGAAAGCGATTTTGAAAGAGCAACAACGACAACTGCTTCACGACCTGGGAGCTGCTTACACTGAAGTCGATCGCGCGTTGACACAGATCTGCACCGTCTACAATACGCGGCTGGCTATCCAGGAAGAGCTGGAGCCGAAGCAGATTCGAGTCGAGGAGGGCAAGGACCAAGTATTCTTTTTGTTGGACGTACAACAACGTGCGGCTCAAACGGAAAGCCAGTTGTTGCGAGCGATTATCGACTACAACCAGGCTTTGTTGAACTACTCGTTCACAACCGGCTCGCTGCTTTCGCGATACAACATTGTCTTGCAGGAAGACGAATGGACAACGGCTGCCCAACAAAATGCGTTGGACAAAGCGGTTCGGTACCGCTCGTTGTGCAAGCAGGGTTGCCGTGACATCGCTCCCGTTTCTGCCGGTCCCGATAACCAATCGGCTGCACCGACTTCTTTTGCACCGACTTCGGCCGCTCCGATCAGTCATACTCCCGATTTTGGCGGTGAATTGTCAGAATCGTGGATAGAGAATTGATACACAGAGCCTTGCAGAAGCACAGAGAATTCCAAGCCAGTCTTCTACAGTCTTGAGGGGGAAACAATGGGCGCCGAAATAGAACGCAAATTTCTGGTAACTGGCGATGCATGGCGAGAATCGGAAGCGACCTACTACTGTCAAGGCTATTTGAACCGGGATCCTAACCGCACCGTTCGTGTCCGCATTGCTGGCGATCTGGCCTTTCTGACAATCAAAAGCATAACGACCAATATGACTCGAAAGGAATATGAGTACTCGATTCCGCTGGAGGATGCAAAAGAGATGTTGGAACTTTGCGAACGTCCTTTGATCGCAAAGTACCGTAGGCTGGTCGAGTTCAAGGGAATGACTTGGGAAGTCGATGAGTTTTTGGATGAGAACGAAGGGTTAGTCGTCGCAGAAATCGAACTGGAATCGGAAACGCAGGAATTCGAGTTGCCAGAGTGGACCGGAAAAGAGGTCACTGACGATCACCGCTATTTCAACTCTCGACTTTCAATCACTCCGTACAAATCCTGGCCGCCCGAACAGGCTTAGCGGAACTTGGTTTCGATTCGATCGACAGCGCAAAAGAAAAGCTTCGGCGCGTCACGAGACACACCGAAGCCCCACTCCTAAACTGATTCTTGCAATTAAATCTTAGCCGATATTCAAGTAAAGCTTGATGGACTCGATCAATTGGGGGTTATTGGTTGCTACGTAAAAGGCGACGGCAAAAAGGGCAGCAGATGCAGCGAGCATCAGTATTTTTTGCGAGGCAGATTTGCGATTTGCTTTGCGGTTTTCTTTTACTTCGTTCTGAAGTGATTCGCGGACGTATTTCGTAGTCGAAAGTTCAATTTGTTCCATCGTCGTCAACTTTAAAAAATGAGCCGGTGTGATTTGGTTCGAGGCGATTTGATTCGCTTGTTGACAATGGGTATTTGCAAGCGGTATGCCAAAAGGCGCTTTACTCAGAAACCACGCAAATTGTGCAGTAAAAACAATCTCAAATATTCACACGTTGCCCATTGCCGACAGAGATGTGGCCAAAAGTTATCAAGTTTCGTTTTTGCATCACGAAATCGGCTCGAAAAGCATAGACACAAGTTGATCAATGGAACTTGTCCAGTTTTGTGGGCGAAATTACTTTACTTTCGGTTTGCCCGATTCGGGTTGGGTTTGACTTTGGTTTGCAATCCCACCGACATCGGAATGAAGTTTGTTAGTTCGTTTGAGCCTGACTAGAATCAAGGCCCGTCACGAAAACGAACGGAAATTCCTTGATCTCCTCAATTTCAAACAATACCGCTTTGCTGCGAACGATTCTGTTCATATTCGTCGGTATCTGTTTAGGTTGTCTGGGTTGTAACTCGGGCAAAGAACTTGTTACCCAGGACCCTGACGAGAAACTTGCCGTTTGGCCCAACTCGCCCCCTGGCCCGGCTTTGCCCAATCGCGAATCGCGAGATCAAACCAAACGATCAGATGAGCTGATTGCTGGACGTCCGATCATTCGAATGTCGCACGTTAGTACGCCAGAACTCCAGATCTTTTTTCCGCCTGAAGATTTGAGGACGACAACCGCTGTTGTCGTTTGTCCCGGTGGCGGGTTCAATATTTTGGCTTGGGATTTGGAAGGGACCGAAGTTGCTAACTGGCTTAATTCTTTAGGCATCACTGCTGTGGTTCTGAAATACCGGGTGCCAACGAGAAGACACAAGCCGATGTGGCAAGCCGGAGTTCAAGACGCTCAGCGAGCAATGGGGCTTGTACGCGCGCATGCTGAAAGCTGGAACATAGACCCGGAAAAAATTGGCATCCTTGGTTTCTCTGCTGGTGGATGCATTGCCGTGCGAACTTGCCTGACCACAGAAAGAACTTACTCCGTCGTTGACGATGCGGACAAGCAATCTTCACAGCCGAATTTTGCGATCTTGATCTATCCCGATTTGGTGGCAAATAAAAAACATGACGGATTATGGGAAGGCTTAAAAGTTGATTCGAAAACTCCGCCTGCTTTTCTGATCCATGCTGAGGACGATAAAGTTGCCGTCGAAAATTCGCAAATCTACCATTCGGTCCTCTTGAATGCGGGTGTTGAATCCGGTTTGTACGTTTGTAAAACGGGCGGCCACGGTTTCGGTTTGCGTAGAAACGAACAGGAGTCGATCACAGAATGGCCGGTGAAATGCGAACGATGGCTGGCTGAGCGGAACTGGATTCCGGCCGCCGATGCCAAGAGCGATTAATGGCTTAGATGAAAAGTCGCGCCTAGACGTCTCAAAACGGAACAAGCATCTCTTGTATTCGTTCGAATTTCAATTTCCCGCGGAAGCACGGTTTGTATAACGGCGACTTCCCATCTAAAATTCAGGTCGAACCCATTGTCGTTGTTGTAACCACGCTTGTTTAGATTTCGCAGGATGATCGATCAGATGAAACTTAGCCCCATAAACCGAAGAAATTTTATCGCTGGAGCTGGAGCCGCAGTTGCGACTGCCTCACTTGGAAAGGGGCGCATTGCGACCGCAGCTCACCCGCGCAAACTCTACAACATTAACACGCCGATCCGTCAGGAAGCCGAAGAGGAAGAAGAATTGCCGTTCAAAATCTCTTTGGCCGAGTGGTCTCTACACCGCACGATTCGAAAAGACAAAACGATGACGAACATGGATTTCCCTCGCGTTGCTCGCGAGGAGTTCGGCATTGGAGCGATCGAATACGTAAACTCGTTTTTTAAAGACAAGGCGTTTAATCGCACTTACCTTAGCGATCTTAAAACACAATGCGACGATCACAACGTTCAGTCCCTGCTGATCATGTGCGATGGTGAGGGACGGCTGGGAGATCCGAACCAGAAAAAACGTACGCAGGCAGTTGAGAATCATTTCAAATGGGTTACCGCAGCGTGGTTTCTGGGCTGCCACTCGATCCGAGTCAATGCAGCCTCTGGCGGTGAGTATGAAGAACAGGTCAAGCTCGCAGCGGATGGACTTTCTCAGCTTAGTGAATTCGCCGCTCAGTACGGATTGAACGTTGTGGTCGAAAATCACGGCGGACTGAGCTCAAACGGAGAATGGCTATCTAAAGTTATCAAATCGGTCGGGATGGATAACTGCGGAACGTTGCCAGATTTCGGTAACTTCAGAATTAGAAAAGGGGAGATGTACGATCGCTACAAAGGCGTAACGGAATTGATGCCATTCGCCAAAGCGGTGAGTGCCAAAAGTCATGAGTTTGATGCCGACGGCAATGAAGTGAACACCGACTATATGAAAATGATGAAAATCGTTTTGAATCACGGCTACAACGGTTGGGTCGGAATCGAGTGGGAAGGCGGAGGCGTTAGCGAATTCGAAGGGGTCAAGTTAACCAAAGCACTTCTAGAGCGATGCCAGAAAGAACTCGCGCAAGGATGAGTTGCCAGT
>CAZDBA010000170.1:1219-2588 GCA_964503615.1 uncultured Pirellulaceae bacterium | reverse complement strand
CGGTTCAAAACGTGGTAACAAACGACTGGCTAGGCCAAGATCTCTTCCCGGACCGTTCCGTGGTCAACGATTTCGATCGGTCGTCCGCCGGGTGCCATAAGCTCTTTGTCGGCGACGATGCCCATGCACTTGTAAATTGTCGTGGCCCAATCTTCGACGCTGAATGGACTTTCGTCCGGCTCCGACGCCGTCGCGTTGGAGGAGCCATGAACGATCCCTCGTTTTAGCCCGCCTCCGGCCATAACGGAGCTGAAAACTTTGGGCCAATGGTCTCGTCCTGCGGTTGCATTGATCTTGGGTGTGCGACCAAACTCGCTGGTAACGCAAACCAACGTCGACTCCAGTAAACCTCGTTGATCCAGATCGGTGATTAACGTTGAGAAGGCCTGATCGAACGTTGGCATCATTCGGTTCATCCTGTCTTCAATGCCATCATGATGATCCCACGCGCCATAAGTCATCGTTACGAACCGCACGCCAGCTTCGACCAATCGACGTGACATCAACATCCGCTGCCCGGCTTGGTTGCGACCGTATGCGTCTCGCAATTTGTCGTCTTCTTTAGAAATATCAAAAGCCAAACGAGCTTTCTCACTGCTAATCAAACCGTAAGCTCGATCGTAGAACGTGTCGACCGCTTCGATTGAGTCCGATTGTTCTCGTTCGCGAAAGTGGTTATTGACGACATCCAAAAGCTTTCGGCGGCGATTAAAGCGAGCCGTGTCGACACCCGCTGACAGGTTTAAATCACGAACTTTGAAATCACCTTGGGCAGGATCGGCTCCAAGACTGAATCCGGCGAACGAACTACTGAGATACCCCGTGCCCGCGAACGAATTGGGTTGTTGGGGAATCAAAACGTAAGGCGGAAGATTGTTGCGGGGTCCGAACTCATGAGATACGACACTGCCCATGCTGGGGTACTGTAGTGCGGGGCTCGGTCGATAGCCCGTGAACATGTTGTGAGTGCCGCGCTCGTGAGCCGCTTCGCCATGGGTCATGCTACGACAGACGACCAGCTTGTCCGCAACCTGCGCGGTCTTGGCCAAAGTCTTACTGAAGCGAATGCCACTCACGTTGGTTTCGATGCTGTCCATTGGACCTCGGTATTCCAACGGCGCGAACGGTTTGGGATCCCACGACTCCTGTTGTGCAATTCCACCAGGCAGAAAAATAAAGATCACTGATTTGGCTGGACCTTCGACACTTTCGTAGTCCTTCTGCTCCGCCATCGCGCTTTTCATGCGAAAGAAATTGGACAACGTCAAACCGCCGACAGCTCCAATGGTCAGCAGGTTCCTGCGGCTCAATAAATGGTCTTTGCACTTCATTTTGGTTCCAGGCAATAAAAGTCGGTCCTGCCGTCAGC
>CAZDBA010000170.1:0-1119 GCA_964503615.1 uncultured Pirellulaceae bacterium | reverse complement strand
TGGTCTTTGCACTTCATTTTGGTTCCAGGCAATAAAAGTCGGTCCTGCCGTCAGCCGTTCCTGTCGTCAGCGTTTCGCCTTTTCTACGAAACGAACGATAATGAGATGTTCCCATTCGCTACTTTATTTTATGTTATCCCCACAGTCTGGTGGGGTAAGAGTTTAAACGATTCAAAAAGATTGCGGGAATTTGGCCCGTTTTCTCTCAGGAAGTTGAGTTTTGTATAGAACCGCTTGTTTTTGTGTTTGGCTGGTTACTCAATTTTAGCGGTAAGTTTTTGCTAGTTGGGAAGGTACCAACTATGATCAAACCAGCGCCTTGCCGGGTTTGTTAAGCAGCATGAGTTCTCCTCTGCCGGTCTGGCGTTTTTTTATGCGCTTTTACAATTGAGAAACACGGATGACTTTCGAATATAAATATGCTCGCCCAGCGGTAAGTGTTGACATTGTTGCGATGGGTGGCGTGAACGGCAAGCGAGAAGTTTTGCTGATCCAGAGAAAACAGGATCCGCACGCAGATAGCTGGGCGCTACCAGGTGGTTTTCTGGACATTGATGAGACTTTGGAACAAGCCGCCGCAAGAGAACTAAAA
Organism: uncultured Pirellulaceae bacterium; assembly: GCA_964503615.1. Lineage (GTDB taxonomy): Bacteria > Planctomycetota > Planctomycetia > Pirellulales > Pirellulaceae > CAZDBA01. The sequence goes on along the minus strand of CAZDBA010000170.1, from coordinate 527 downwards.
GAAGAAACAGGGCTGAAGATCAAAACGCTTCGACAGCTGGGCGCCTTTTCACAGGTCGATCGCGACCCCCGCACGCGCGTGATTAGCATCGCTTTTTTGGCTGAACTGGTCGCTGGACAAACACCGGTTGCCGCCGACGATGCCAAAGACGCTGGTTGGTTCGATTTGAACGAACTTCCAAAGCTGGCGTTTGATCACGCCGAGATGATCAAACTGGCTGTTGAAGTGTGTTGAGAATGAGAGGCGGAGTTGGCGATTACAGGATTGGTACGGTAGAGCCGTTTCTCGTGGCATTCACGGCGGAGTTACAAGAATTCAACGAGACTGAGATGGAATTGTGCAACGGTGGTTTTCTTTCAGCTATTGGGGGAAGGTGTTGGGGTATTGCCCAACGGTCATACGGGCGCCAAGGCGAACTCGATAGCTAAGGCTGCTTCCAGCTTGCGATCTAGTTTTTCGGATCCGGGTCAGCTGGTTTGATGCGGAAGACACTGGAATGGGTTCCCTTGCCACCATTTACATTGGCA
>CAZDBA010000169.1:0-10185 GCA_964503615.1 uncultured Pirellulaceae bacterium | reverse complement strand
TAACGCGTCGGGTTTCCAGTTGCGGTCGCCAGCCGCCTTCGCTGAGCAAAAGGCGACTACAGACCAAAGCTTAGTGATCCTGTGCAGCCCCGCTTCCTTTTGGGATTCGGACGCTCTCGATGAGCGCGATTACCTCTTCGGGTGGGGGCTTGGTTGCGTAGGAGATCGCTAACGTAACGATAAAGTTCAATGCCATTCCCAGCGTACCGATCCCCTGAGGTGAAATTCCGAGTAACCAATCCTCCTCGGTCAAAATCGGAGCGTCAAAGAACAGTGGAAAGACTTTGTGGCTAGTGCATAGCAGGATATAGACCAGCGTGAACACAAGACCGATGATCATTCCTGTAACGGCACCTGCTCGGTTTACTCGCTTGGAAAAGATTCCCAGGAAGATCGCTGGGAAGAAGCTGGCCGCTGCCAAGCCGAATGCAAACGCGACAACTTCGCCAACGAATCCAGGTGGGTTAATACCAAAATAGCCTGCGACCAAGATCCCGAACAAAATCGCAATCCGTCCAATTTTCACCTTTTGCTTTTCCGTGGCATTCGGCGTCACGTAGCGACAAAATAGATCGTGCGCGAGACTGGAACTAATCACCAACAACAATCCGGCAGCGGTTGAGAGTGCTGCGGCCAGTCCTCCAGCCGCAACCAAGGCGATTACCCAAGGCTGAAGTCCCGCCACGGCCGGTGTCGAAAGTACGATGATGTCTTTGTCGATGTGAGCTTGTTCCGATTTATCCTTTTTGCCGTCTCCGCTTCGGTCAACGAGCTCCAGGCTGATCGTCTCATCCCCCGAATTTTTCGGATTGCGGTTAAAATTATCGAACTGCAACAGTCCTGTTTTCTGCCATTTTGTGGCCCAGTCCAGAGGCTTGTCCTCCGGCGAAATAAGATGGTAGATAACTCGAGGAGGCGTGTACGGTTCGTGTGGCTTCTTCGCCTTTTTTGCCGCTTCCTGCGCTGCAGTCTTAGCCGAAATCTCGTCCAGCACATCAAACGCTTTCAGCTTTTCGCCTGGAAATATGAAAGTCTGTTCTTCGCTACCTGAACCAACAACCACTTTGTCAATCTTGGAATTGTGAGTCGTTTTGATCAGGTTGTACCTGGCAAACAGGCCCAATGCGGGAGCTGTGGTATAGAGAATTGCGATAAACAGAATCGCCCAAACGGCTGAGTAACGTGCCGCTCGAACGTTTTTGACTGTGTAAAAACGGACAATCACATGGGGCAGTCCGGCCGTTCCGAACATCAACGCAGCAGTGATGCAAAACACGTTCAGTTGTGAGAACTTTCCAAACGGTTTCGTGTATTCCTTTTCGCCTAGATCCAATAAGACTTCATTTAGTCGTTCCGCTATGTCGCTGGTCGCCATACCGATTTGAGGCACAGGATGTCCCGTGAGCAAATTCGAGATTGCAACGCTGGGGATGATAAAGGCGAGGATCAAAACGAAATACTGGGCGACTTGAGTCCATGTGATTCCTTTCATGCCACCGAGAACAGCGAAAAAGGCAACAATCGCCATCCCGATGAATACGCCGTACATCAATTCGACTTCTAAAAAGCGAGAAAAGACGAGACCGACGCCTTTCATTTGCCCGGCAACGTAAGTGAGCGAAACAAAAATCGCACAAATGGCAGCCACCACTCGAGCGGTTTCACTGTAGTAGCGGGAACCGATAAAGTCGGGCACGGTATAGTGACCAAACTTTCGCAAGTAGGGGGCCAGCAGCAAAGCTAACAAGACATAGCCGCCGGTCCAGCCCATCAGGTAGACCGCTCCATCGCTGCCTGAAAAACTGATCAACCCCGCCATGCCAATAAACGATGCGGCACTCATCCAATCGGCTGCGGTCGCGGCTCCATTGGCGATCGCGGGAACACCTTGGCCAGCTACGTAGAAATCCGAAGTTTCTTTCACACGGCTTCGCCACCCGATGATGAGGTACATCGCGAAAGTCAGTCCCACGAACAACCATGTCCACATTAGCGCTGGGTCGGCGGCGGCCAGAAAAACCGGGGTCTCGATAGAAGCGATACTCATTGGTCGTCTCCTACGCCGTGTTTGCGATCAATACGATCCATCCAAATCGCATAGACAACAACAAGAACAACGAAAACCAAAATCGAGCCCTGCTGCGCGATCCAGAATCCCAGTCCGAGCTGGCCGATCTTGAATTGGTTTAACCATTCAATACCAAAGACGCCCCCTCCATATCCGACAATAAACCAGATCGACATCAGGATTGTGACTACGGTCAGGTTGTCGCGCCAATAACGAGAGGCGTTGTTGTCTGTGACCGATGAGGGCGCAGGATCTTTGTCTTCGACCATCTTGGTCTCCGTGGGCGTGTGATTTTCAACAGCGTCTGGTATGACGGCCGTTAATTGAAGCTCGTATTATTATCCAAGCCGGGCTGAGAATAAACCCACTGCGCTTAATCGCTTCTTAGAGTCTTTCGAGAAACCTCGTTTCCGAACGATTCTCATTCACCGGTCAGAACATTCATCGGTAAATTCAAGATTCGCGATAGTGCCTGGAATGCAGTATTCACTTCGTCCAGAAGTTTCGGATCGCTGAGATCGTCGACTGAAAGCGAATCACGGTAGTGCGTGTTTATCCAGTTGCTTAACGATTGGAAAAGTTCGTCCGTAAAGAAAACAGGCTGGTGGACTTGGGAAGCCTGCTCTTCACTCAGCACCACGCGCAAACGCAAACAGGCGGGTCCGCCTCCGTTGTTCATACTTTGACGCAGCTCTAGGAATTCGACTTTGTCGATCGGATTGTCTTCGGCGACGATCTTTTCCAAGCAGGCTCGTGCAAACGGATTCGATTCGCACTCCTGTGGACAAATCAGCACCATCCTGTCGTCTGTTCGTGACAATAATTGGCTGTTGAACAAATAGCTGGCAACAGCTTCTTTTAGTGGGAGCTGCTGCTGTGACAACTGAATCACAATCAGTTCTTCGTCGCACTGTTGCTGGAACCGTTGCTTAAGATCGGCCAACACTTTGGCTTGATCAACAAAAGCGTTTTCGTGGCAAAGCAAAACGTTGCGGTTGCCGACCGAGATAACATCGTTGTGAAACACACCGGCGTCGATTGCCATCGGGTTTTGTTGAATGAAAACAGTTTGCTGGTCATCCAATTGGTGTTGTCGTGCAATCGCCTGGCACGCTTCGAGTGTTTGTCTTGCCGGGAATTTCTTTGGGCCGTTCATGCTTCGATCCAGTGCGGAACGCCCGAACACAAACGTTTCGATCGCGGGTTGCCCATGTTCTTTACAAAGGCGAGTATGATTGGCGGCCCCTTCGTCCGCCATGGTTTGGCACGGTTGCAGCGGGTTGTGGACTTCGAAATGTCGATTGTCGGAAAAAATCGCACGGAGGTTTCGTGTAGTCGCCTCCGATTCAATACTTCGGTGCAACAGCGAGACCAGGTTGGCGGGTGTCAGGTGCAATTTGGCGTCAGCACAATCGGTCGAAGGAGAAACGGTTGCGGCGTTGGCGGTCCACATGTTCGAAGCACTGAAACAAGCGGCCAACAGTGCCGGCGCGGTTTCGCTGGCCCGAGTGATCATTTGTTCTGAGTTGCCTCGGAAACCCATTCCATGTAGTGAACGAATACAAGGCCTGAACAGAGGCGGCAAAACGGCTTGGCCAATCCCCAAGTCTGCCACGAACTTCATCTTGGCCAACCCTTCCAGCGCCGCAGCCCGCGGGTTGGATGTGTTTCGTTTACTGTTGGCCGACGCAACGTTGCCGTGAGAAAGCCCGGCGTAGTTGTGAGTAGGTCCGACGATTCCGTCAAAGTTAAATTCGCGACTGACCATGTTGTTCCCGGGTTAAGGCGCCTTGCTTGTGTCAATCACGGGGATCGAGATGTTGTCGTAGCGAACTTCTGAAGGAACAGAGATACCACCCGAGACGATCGCTTGTAACGTTTCTTCCAGATCCCAGTCTAGCGGAACGACTTCATCCTCCGGGACCAATAACATATATCCGGAGGTGGGCAGCGGTGTCGTGGGAACGTAAACGCAGAGGATGGTTCGATTGCTATTGGTTTCCTTTATCTCGGATGTGACAAAGGCAGGAGCTTTCATCCCCGAATGTGGAAACTTTACCAACACAACCCGCTTGAATTTTTCGTTGCCCTGGCTGGAAGCTCGAAAGGCATCAACAACGTTTCGAACCCCGGTATAAATCGTTTTGACTCCAGGCACACTAGAGAGGAACCAGTCCAGAAGACGATGCAGGCGGCTTTGGAAGAACATACCCGCGATGAACAACATTGCGATCCCTAACGCAAATGCAGCCAGCGATGCGAGGCCGACGATCGACCAACCGAACCATGTGGTCGGCTCCAAAGTTTCAGCATCGGGGTACCAAATCCGAAGTAAAAAGTCTCGAATCGGCCCGATCAAAACTGCGATGAAGGTATCGTACAGCCACTTGATCACGACATACGTTACGAAAAGCGGCAGCAGTAAAACAACACCGGCGATAACTCGGTTGCGAAGCGTGATTAAAGTCAAAATTGAACTTCGTTGCTCTTTTTCAGCCATGAACCGGCAGCCATTATTTGTTTTAGTTCGAGTTTAGAAATCGTGGGATCAGAATAGGGGATGTTTCAAAACCCAAATTCCTTGATGATTCGTAGTGAGATTCGTCAGAATTCCAATGCCCTTTAAGCTAATCGGTAATCCACGATGGTACCATGACAGGTTCGCGGGCTGGTCCCTGGTTCGTCGCAGAAAACGGAAAATCTGACCAGTTTAATTGTTCGATTCAACTTTCGATTCGTCGGAATCGGGTTGATTTTCTTTTTCAACCTCGGGTGTTTCAGTGGGCTCAGATGGTTTTGGCAGAACGGCTTTTATCTCGGGTCTCAGCATTCTGACCGATTCTTCGCTGATAACGTAAAACCAACTTGCGTGCTGGCGGTTGATGTCATTTACCGTTTGCGTCGCTGCTTCGAGATTGGTTTTCCATGCCTTGGTCGCTTTGGCAAACGCTTTCTTTTGGTCGTCCGTTAGTTCTTCGCCTTCTTTCTCAGGTTCAGGTGCAGCAGGCGATTTTTGTAGATCCTGTGCGACCCTCGCAACCAACATCATGTAGTAATTGACTGAATCGGCGGAGGCCTCGCCGCTGGTTGCGATGCTGCCAAACAGCATTGACGTTTCCACGCCTTGAACCGAAGAGACCGTCAAGCCACCATTGGCACCGCGGAATTCGAGTTGGTCGCCGTCTTGGCCCAGCAAGAATCCTTGCTTAGCCGCAGAAGCGAATTGTTCAGCGGTCAATTTCGAGACGTCCGCAGAAAGTAGTTCGCTCAGTTTTTTAGATTTGGACTGAACGCTTATCAAACGGATATTCGCAATGCTTCCAAACCCTCGAGCAATTTTTGCCAGTTGCTCATCGTTGGGATTGTAGTCCACCCAGTCTTCACCATCAGGAATCCTAAACTTGGGCACTCGAGAATCGGGCTGCCATTTCATCTCATACAGGTAGTTGGCCGTTCCTTTGTTCGATCCCGTTGTCTCCATTCGATAGTTGTCTAAAACGATCGCTCGCGGAGTCAAACCATTTGGATTGTTTGGCAATCGGAGCCCCAGGATATTGGAGTTCATCCAATCACCAATATCGGTAGTCAGGACATTTTTTTCGAAAACGACGGTGTAGACTTTGGGTTGCCCTGGCCTGCGAACGTAATATTGATTTGCCGTCCCTTGGACTTTTTGCCCGACGATCAGGTCGGCCATGGTGTTTTTATTTATATCTTTGAGCGTGATTTTAGCTCCGACTGCATCCAGCTTCATGCCGGGTTTAAATTCGACGGGATCGACTACGCCAAATTTGACATGGTCCTGATTGTTGTCCGACTCTTCCTGCAAAATCGTCTTTTCATTCAGCACACTGACCGCAACCGTGATCAGAGATCCAGTCAAAACCAGATTCGAATTTCCAGCGACCCATTTTTGTCCCTTGCGGACAAGTGACAACTGTTTGGGCCCGTTGCCTTCGCCGTCAACCTTGACGATTTGAACGTTCCAGACCTGGTTTTCAAACTCATCGAACAGATTTCGACCGGTTTCGCCAATCACTGCGTCGGCGCTGGTACGTGGATAATAGTAGGCTGCTGCGCTGCATAGCAGTGCAGCTAACCCGCCCATCAATATCGTTTTCGTTATTGGCTTCATGAAGTTTAGTTTTCTGAAGTTTAGTGTTCGTTTGCTGTTTGCAATTAATTTGAGCCGTCGAGTTATTTGAGCCGTCGAGCTTTTGCGATTCCCTGCCGCTCTTTTAATCGTCGCCGTGTGAATACGATCAAGCCAATCAATAAAGGCGGAATCGGCGGGATAACGACGGCGGCCAATTTGAACTTGCGCTGGATTTCCTGGACTTCGAGTTCGGCATCCAGTTGAATCTGTCGTACGTTCTCTTGATATTCGCTTTTCAATTGTTCGAGTTTAGGAACCATCTTTTTCAGTTCGATTCGTTGAGTCGATTCTTTAGCCTGCTCGAGAAATCGAAGTCGATTCAGGTCAATTACTTCTTTATCGTCTCGTTGTCCCTCAAGAGCGGCAATTTCAGATTCAAGCTTTGAGAACTTTTCCGTCGCTTCCTTGTTAGCCGTTCTCAAGGCGTCTTGATGTTCGATTTGGAGTTTTTGCGTTTGATTGTACAAATTGTCCAAAGCCTTTTCGGTCGTGTTTTCTACAACTTTAAGCGTGACGTGTCGTTCAGCAGGATTGCGAATCTCCTGATATTTGTTTTCGCCGGTAAGAGAGTCGATCACATTCAAAAAGAACGACAGATTCTGAAAGCGGTAACGAATGTTATTACGGATCGGTGAATTACGAATGTCTAATGAGAAATCTGAAATCAAGTCGATGTCGGCGACATAGATTACGTTCGTGTATTTTCGATTGCCTTTGAGTTCACTGACTTTCGAAGGAAGGTCGGTATACTCTTCGCCACCGCGAATTTCGGCGGCCAGATCAAACACTTTGTCGTCCTCCGCACGCCCTGCTTCTAATTGTTGAAGCCTTTGGCTGTTGTAAAGCAAGCTAAATTCAAACTCGTTGCTCTCTCCCATGTTTTCGGAGTAAACCAAAGGAAGGAAATTGAGTTTGCTACCCCGCTTCTGTTTGACGTAGCCGGCAAATTCAAACAGTAGTTGGCTAATACCAACTGTTGCGGGATGAGTCTTGTCGAAAAAGTCGCCTGCGGTATTGGAACCTAGCCCTTCCTCATTCAGGATCACCAATTCTGATAGATTTAAACTTGAGTCTCTCGGGTAAGGATTGCCACGTTTCCAAGCCAGTTTTGCTGAGGTCTGCGTACCAAAATGTTTCGCATATTGTTGGTTTCTGATCGGTACACGATCGATGTTTAAATCAAGGACGTCCCAAAGTCGTTGAATGTCGGCAGTATCACCACCTCGTGAATTTTTCCTTGGGTAAAAGGTTCCTGGAACATCGGGCATCTTGTTGGGCAGCGGGTCTTCGAAAATCGCCATTGGTTGACCAAGCTGAATGGCGTCGATCAGGTTTTCCAATTCGACGGATGTCATTTTCGAAGGCTGCACGACAAGCATTGCGTCGTACTTGCGCTGGGTGGGTCGACCTTCGTCGTCCTCTAGAAAAACAGGTATTGGAGTTGCAGCGTTAACGATTTCGACATCGTATTGTTTCAGAAGCTCCAAGACCGATTTCAGCGGCGGAATACGAATCGTTTGCACCTCAAATTCGCCCGTTTGCTGGTTCCGAACGAATTCTCCCGTTTGTTGATTTCGAACGGGAACAGAACGCAACTCGCCTGTGATCCGAGCATCTGTTGCGACGATCCCAATCTTTTTACGCTTGGTCTGCGATACCGTATTCACCGAGCGCATCAGTTCGTATTCGACTGGCATCCCACTATAAATAACCGGCGTTACTGTCCGTTCACGTCCACTGGTGAACGCAACACCCATGATGATATTCTCTTCGCGAATCGCGCCCCGTGATTCACTGGTAACTTTGAACGGGCGAATGCCAAACCGTTTCTCCGCGCTGATCGCTCCAGCGCTGAACGGCTCCAATCCCTCTCGCAGATTGAGCTCAACACGGGATCCGCCCAAAAGATCGAATTCGTGTAACAGATTGACGAGGTTTTGTTTGGTTTGAACGTATTCGGTCGGCACGTGGTTGCTGACATACGCATCGATCTTGATCGGGGGCAACTCGCGCCCTTCTTCGTCCGTTGTCTCGCTAGTTAGTTTTTCTAACATCGCGATCGTTGTCGGCGATAGACTGCTGATCTCGTTGGCCGAGATATCAGCACGGACTCGATTTAGTGGGCTGTGTTGAGCGATCAATACGATGGAAACCATCATCGCGACCAGAAACAGGGCTCGCAGTACAAAGTGGGAAAGCATGGAAGTCCCATCGCGGCCACCGAGCCAGTGCCGACGACCGATCAGGATCATGCTGAGATAGATTCCGATGACTACTAAACCGAGAAAGTAAAAAATGCTGGGCAGGCTAATTAGTCCGCGGCCAAATGACTCGAACCGCTGAAGCAAAGACCATTCAAACAGTCGACTGATCCACTTCGTGTCGGACAGAATGACATCCGAATTGGAAAAGAAAGCCAAAGGAGCATTGAACGCAGCTCCAAAGATGAAACCGACCGTCAAGTTGTGAGTCAGAAACGAAGCGACCATACCGATCGAAAGCATGGCGATTCCCATCCACCAATACCCGAGATAGGTTGCGAACATCAGGCCCGAATCGAGCTGCGCACCGGTCATCGCGATTAACACGGCATAATTTGAAAGCTGTGAAAACAACAGCGAAACGGTAAACACCAACACCGCCGCAAAGTACTTGCCGATTACGATGTCAAAGTCTTTGGCTGGCAACGTCAGGAGCAGTTCATCGGTTCCCTGCCGTTTTTCCTCAGCCCAGATGCTCATCGTAATTGCCGGGATGAAAACCAGCATAATGTAGGGCAGGTATTTATTGAGCTGGTCCAAGTTGGCCAGGTTGGTCGTAAAGAACTCATGCGGCCAGAAAGCGGCAAACGAAGTCAGCAAAACGAACAGGCACAAAAATACGTATCCCGTAGGGCTACTGAAATAGGCCACAAAGTTACGTTTCATAACGGCATAGGCGGCTTGCCTCCACATCCCCAGCGGTAGCATCAACAACACGAGGCAGAGAATGAACATGATGTCGATGACAAGCATGTATCCGAACTCAATGAATGGCAACATTTTTTGGCAGTCTTCCGATGCGTATGATTTGCGAATAGAAAAAATAATCGAAGAAAGGAAATTTAGTACTTAGTCGTCGGAAAGCAGCGTGCCGGTTTCCGGATCGTGGCCGGTCAAGTCTGCAAATCGATGGTCCAGGCCCAAGTTATCTGGATCCAGTTCGTCGATCGGACCATCGTAAACTTTGCGACCTTCGTTGATCATCACCACGCGACTGGCTACGGCTTTGACTTCTTGCAAAATATGAGTCGAAAGCAAAATCGTTTTTTCTTCGCCCAACCGTCTCATCGTTTGCCTGACACCGCGAATCTGGTTCGGGTCCAAGCCCGAAGTGGGTTCGTCCAGAATAAGGACTTCCGGCTCGTGAATTAAAGCTTGTGCCATTCCAACACGTTGTCGGTAACCTTTGGAAAGCTTGTTGATCGGTTTGTAAATCACACTGCCCAATGCGCAAAGCTCGACCACCTTTTCTATTTGGTCCAACTTTTCAGCTTTCTTCATGCCGCGTGCTTCGGCGAAAAAGTCCAGCAGTCCGAACGGAGTCATGTCGAGATAGAGCGGACCTTTCTCCGGCAAGTAGCCCAGTTTCTTTGCGCCAGCCAACCGCTCGGTCGACATGTCATGCCCAGCAATCTTTGCACGACCTTCGGAGGGCGACAGATAGCCGGTCAACATTTTCATCGTTGTGCTTTTACCTGCTCCGTTGGGACCCAGGAACGCCACGACCTCGCCCGGATAGACCTTGAACGAAACGTCTCGCGTTGCCGCGAAAATGCCATAGAACTTGGACAGGTTCTCGGCCTCGATCATCGGCTGGCGTTTATTTTGGTCGGAACCCGCATCGTCTGTAATAGGTTCACTTGCAATTTTAGTATCGCTCATAGAAGGGAATCCATGGTTGGGTGTTCGCGATCGTGAAA
>CAZDBA010000168.1:0-10338 GCA_964503615.1 uncultured Pirellulaceae bacterium | reverse complement strand
TATGAATTGGTTTTCGGAGCATTCGTTCTTTTTATGGCGTACCTTTTGCACAGAATCCGGAGACTCTGCATTTAATCCGGATCAGGTACTAACGCTGAACTGGAAGAAACCATGAAAAACAGAAAACGTAAACAGAATTTTGTCGACTCACACGTCCAAGGGGCACTTATCCGGCGAATCATTATTCACTGGGCGCTGTTCTTTGGCATCACCATCTTGCTGATCGCTGCGATGAATGCGCTGGGCAGTGACCCATCACTTTCTATGAGTGAGCGTATTTGGAATGGTGGAAGTGGTGGAGCCAGCACACTGTTGCTGTTTGCATTGGTAACGCTTTGCCTGTTTCCCGCATTTATCTTAGACACAATTCGGTTCAGTAACCGTTTCGTTGGTCCGATCACTCGTGTTCGACGTAGTCTTCGTGAATTGGGTGATACGGGACAGACTGAGCGTATTAAGTTTCGCGACAACGACTTTTGGGCTGAAATGGCCAGAGAGTTCAACACGGTTGCCGATTTGGTTGAACAAAAAAGCACTGTCGCTAACACAACACAAACGCAAGAAGGTATCGAAGCGTAGACACAATCTTGCATTAAAGAGTGTCCTTAGGCGGAATTGGAAATACGATGTTACTACGAAGAAAAAACAAAAACGGCTTGATCCAACGAAGAGCTGCGGCAGCAGTCGAATTGGCTGTTTGCCTGCCTGTGATCGCCCTATTGGCAATTGGTTCAATGGAAGCGGCAAGCATGATTTTTCTACGCCAAGCCCTTGTTCAGTCGGCTTATGAAACAGTGAAAGAAGCCGCCAAAAGTAGTGGAAACGAGAGCCTTGCCCTACAGCGTGGCCAACAAGTGTTGGATTTCCGAAACATCGAAGGCGAGACAATCACGTTCAACCCAGCCAATCCAGATGATGTTGAACGGGGAACCGAGATTACTGTCTCGGTCAGTGCCTCAGGTGACGCAAATAGCGTTCTTCCCTTTGGTCCTTTTCGGGGCCGGGAATTGATTGTTACGGCAACGATGTTGAAAGAATAATGACTCAACATCTTCACTAGCAGATTATCTCGTTTGACCCAACCAATCCTTTTCACTCCAGTTTTGCCGCAGGAAAAATCTATGAATCGCCAAATTCGTTTGAAAACTCAACTCCAGCGTACGGGAGCTATGCTTCCAATGGTCGCCTTTGTGATGATCATTTTGATCATCGGTGCCGTCTTCAGCGTCGACATCGCCCACATGCACATGGTACGAGCCGAGCTTCGCACGGCAACGGACGGAGCCGCGCGAGCTGGTGCAGAAACACTCGCAAGGACTCAAGATCCTGAGGCCGCAATCGACGCGGCTATTCGAGTTGCGTCTTTGAACCGAGTTTCTGGTGAGGGTCTTGAACTGGAAAGAAGCGATGTGGTCTTGGGCAGCGTTCAAGAGACCGCCTCTGGTCGATTCGAGTTTGTCCCCAATGAAGAACCGTTTAGTACCGTCCGGGTGGTCGGACGACGTGATGCAAGTTCACCACAAGGCGCAGTGCCGCTGTTTTTCGGATCACTTTTGGGTGTAGAAAATTTCAACCCGGTTCAAGCTGCTACCGCTTCATCCTCGGTTATTGATATTGCACTTGTACTGGACCGCTCCGGTTCGATGGCAACTCCTGATGCAGGTGGCGGACTAACCAGAAGCGAAGCGTTAGAAAATGCTGTCAATGTATTTATTGATGAAATTAGACAAAGCAGTCCCAATGCGGCTATTTCAGTGGTGACTTATTCGACGGCTGCAACTACTGACCAACAGTTGACCGCGGATTTGGATCAAGTCAGCACTGCAGTACAAGGGCTGACTCCTGCTGGTTTCACAAATATTCGACAAGGCCTCTTGTTTGGTAGTGATACTCTACAAACAAACCAGGCTCGGGAGTTTGCAAACCGAGTAGTTATCGTGATGACCGATGGGAACTTTAACGTTGGGGGCACTCCGCTTCCATCAGCCCAAATTGCTGCCAATAGAGGTCATACGATCCATACTGTTACCTTTAGTGCCGGTGCCAATCAGGCGATCATGCAACAGGTTGCAGCCGTCGGGAGTGGAGATCACTTTCATGCAGATGACGCGGGTGACCTTACCGAAGCGTTTCGACAAATCGCTCGCAGCCTTGAAGTTCTGTTGATCGAATAGAGTAAATGCGAAACTGAGCGGGCTTGTAAGAAAAAACGAACTTCATTTTTGGAACAATCACATGAACTTGAAAACTACTAAACAACGTCGAGGAGTAACTGCTGTCGAGTTTGCTCTAACAGTTCCTATCCTGTTTCTATTCCTGTTCGGAACTTATGAAATGGGACGGGCAAACATGATGATGCACACTACCGAAGCTGCCGCGTATGAAGGTGCTCGCGCTGCTATGGTGCCGGGTGCAACGGCTCAGGAAGCAATTGACGCAGCCGAATCCGTTTTGGTTACAGTCGGGATTCGTGAAGCAGATATCACCGTTACACCATCGGACTTGGGTGGAACAACGGAAACTGTAAGGGTCAATATTTCATTTCGCTATCAGGACAACACACTCATGTTTCCGTTTTTCCTGGGCGAAGACGCGAGGGTTGATCGAACGTGCGAACTGAGCCGCGAACTTCTCTGATAGGATAATTCCAATCTAAAGAATCAACGACCTGCCATTGAAAATGGCAGGTCGTTTGCATTTCTTGGTTTCACTAAAAGCCAAGTTTAGCAAATAGTCATCGCTAATTTACGGTGGTGCCAGTTTCCGTCATTGAGGGCTCGATCAAATCTGATTTGCCGATCACAACAACACCTCCATCACTAATAACGAACCCTCGACGTCGATCCTCCTCCTGGTTGTATCCGATCTCAACACCAGCAGGGATACTCACGTTCTTGTCGATGATCGCTCTTCTGACTTTCGCATTTCGGCCAACCTGAACGCCTTCGAAAAGAATAGAGTCTGAGACATGAGCAAAACTATTCAATCGAACGCATGGTCCCAAAATGCTGTGTTGTGCACGACCGCCCGAAATAATTGCTCCTTGACAAACAATGCTGTCGACAGCGCTTCCTACGCGAGCTTGTACCTCTTGATCGTCAAACACGAATTTGGGAGGGGGCAGGTTCGGCTGGTGAGTACGAACTGGCCATGAGTTGTCATACATGTTCAACAAAGGATCTACGCTGATGAGATCCATGCTGGTCGTGTAGTAAGCGTCTAGTGTACCCACGTCTCGCCAGTAAGCTGTTTCCTTCTTGTTTTCGTCGGTGAATGGAAAGGCAAAAACTTTACGATCGTCGATAATTGACGGTATGATATTTTTTCCAAAGTCGTGACTGCTGTTTTTGTTGTTGGCATCGATCAGCAGTTGTTCATAGAGAAAGTTGGCTGAAAACACGTAGATGCCCATGCTGGCCAATGAAAGATTGTCATTGCCTGGGAGCGTTTTGGGCTCAGCGGGTTTTTCTTCAAAACCAACAATCCGGTCGTGTTCGTCGACTTGCATCACGCCAAATTCTTTGGCCTTGTTTCTCGAGACTGGCAACGCGGCAACCGTAAGATCGGCGTTCACTCGTTTGTGGTAATCAACCATTTTGGCGTAGTTCATTTTGTAGATATGATCGCCAGCCAAGATCACGACGTAAGATGCGCTTGTTTTTTCAAGTGCGTAAATGTTCTGGTAAACAGCATCAGCTGTGCCCGAATACCAATTCTCGTCGATCCGCTGTTGAGGTGGAAGAATGTCGATGTACTCGCCAAGCTCGCGGCAAAAGAAACCTTGCCATGCAAGGTTGATATGTCGATCAAGGCTTTGAGCTTTGTACTGAGTCATCACCAGTGTTTTTCGAATGCCACTGTTGAGACAATTGGAAAGAGCAAAGTCAATAATCCGGTAGATCCCACCAAACGGTACAGCCGGTTTGGCTCGGTCACGAGTCAACGGCTCAAGTCTGGAGCCTTTTCCACCGGCTAGAACAATTGCCAGAACGTCATCCATGTACTCACCTCAAAAGAACAGATTAGCGCAAACAATTCAAACCACAAATTCGTAGTAGCACTAACGGGTTCATCGTAGCGTGTCGACGTTTACCATTAAACAACAATATTGGTAAGGAAATATCGCCACGAACCGCCTTTCAAAATAGTTAGATACGGTATTCCTGCTAACCGCTTCAAAATAAAATAGCTAAAAGGAGTGAAACATCTCTTTGAGAACGAATGCATACCACCCATTTTAGGGTGATAACACTGCCAAAACGTATTATTGTGCATTCGTATCAATGAGATCGGCCCCAATTAAGAACAAGAAATGCTCCAAATTACAAATAATTTTGTCAATTTTGGAAGAAAGGTTTAGGTGGAAAGGTTAGATTAGAAAGATCGAACTGCCACATTGAAACCATCTTCCGAGTTAAAGTGTCGTATTCCATGATCAAATCCAACTTGAATTTAATTCAACTGCTTGCCGTTTTACTCATATTCGGGGTTAGTGCTTCTTCTAATGCTGATGAGGTTGTGATCAACGACTCGTCACGTGCCGAGCAAAAATTAGGTGACTATCAGTTTTCGACATTTCCTCTGAGTTCGTCACCACGTTGCCAGCTGCGAACCAATTCGGAGATGGTCAACGAAATTACCGCGGGTGAGCTTTGGTCCTATTTCAATTCTCAAGGTTTGAAGTCGGTCGATAAGCTTGTGATTTGTTTGGATGCTGAAGAAGTGCCACGAGGACAAGCACTTGGTTTGGACCTGTTCGAAGTTCGTTTTGAGGATTCACCTCAACCATTCACGCTGGGCGACAATTCGCTTATTCTTACCGCTAATGGTACCGATACCCTGGGTCCAGAATGCCACCTCGTAGTTAAACTTGATTATGACTTCATGCAAAAGTACGCCAAGGATAGCAAGGAAAAGATTCAATTGAATTTTGGCGTTAATGGTAAAGCGTCGCTGGGTCTTGTGCCTACCTTTTCCGCTGGGAGCCAACGCCCCATCTTTAATCTTCCCAATCTGATTCTACTTAGCTCATTTTGCGCTTTCTGGGTCGTCGTATTCGCTCTACTCAGAAAGTATACGTTCCGTGAGGAGACTGCTCCTCAGATCGCCAAGCCGGCTTCTTAAGAAACTGGCTCGGCAACGTCTTGCTCACCGCTGACACGGCTCCCAACGGCGATTTGTGCGCGTCTGCAGCTACGCTGAAATTTTGGCCGCGATTTAGGTTGCGATATTGATAGCGGCAAGGCGAAAGACCACTTGGATTCCGACATATAAAAATGCAAGGATCCCCAGAATAATCTTAACCCATAGTTTTGGAAAACGTTTCCAGAGAATGGTAATGGACACAAAGGCGATAAGTGCTTCAACGACACTTACCCAAGCTCCATGAAGGTCTGCTTCGTAATAAGAGAGGGGAGAATAAAAGCGCCAATCTGATAAAGGCCAGAAATGACGATAAGCATCATGGCCATGAACTGGCATATCAGTGATAAGGTGGATGAGAGCCGCGAAGGTAAAAAAGAGGAGCAGCTTTCCCCAAGTTTTAGCTCTAGCGGCATATCCGATGGTGGCGAGTACCGCGTAAATAGGGAACGAATTAAAATAGGCAATCAGGTTTTGCATGGGCGGCTCAAAATAGAGCTTTCCCCACATCTCAGCCCCGCTGACTCCGTTGACAAATTTCTGATAAGGAGCCCATATATAAATGGCAATATCGGGAATGATTGATCCGATAAATATAGCCCAATTTCTTTTGCTATGCCCCTGTTTCGAAAGCATGGCTAAAGCTAAAAGACTATGAGTGGGAGAGTTCATTTTTGCCGTCGCAGCGAATACCGATCGGATGCAACCCGTCTATTTACCTACCACCGTGGAATTGTCGGGGTTTGTTAATTTTGATTACCGTATCGAAATCTTCTTCGCCCTTGTTTTTGCCCACAATCACGTACAACGCAGGGATATCGCCAGTTTTTGGCGTGCCGAATTGCAATATCGCTCGGCCGTTTTCTGATTTCAAGCTGAGAATTTTGGCCTCTGAGATTTTGGGAGCTCCTGGATACTCCTCTTGAGTCTTCTTGTTCGCAGCTTCCAGAATCGTTTGCATCGCCTCTTCACCACCTATCATCGCCCAACGAGAAAGCTTGATGGATAACTCTTCGATGTTGAGGAACTGTTGAAACCTCTCAGCATCTGCGTGGCGAGTCCGACCACGACTAAGTCGTTGGTAAACCCATGAGTGACCGACGGCAACTACGTGCTGTTGATCAGCGAGATTCAATTCGATCCGGAAATCGAATCCAGGTCGTAACCGACTTCGCTTTCGCGCCGTAAGTACCTCGTCTTTGATATCTTCGGCGTCGATCTCCAAGAACTGATTGTCCTCAATGATCTTACTCAACAACGTGTTCAAACGCTCCTGATCGACTGTGATTACAAAGTCCTGTTCAGGATTATCCGAAACTGGCTTCACAATGCGTCCATCGCCATAGATCAAAACCAAAGGTGGGCTGTCACCCCCGGTTCGGTATACATCATTGACCTTTAAAACGGGCACATCTGGATCGTCGGGATATTGGTAGGCGGGTTGAGCCACTGCGGTAACGGCCGACACGAAAATGACAACCAATGAAATTAAACAGCTAAAAAATTGCATTATCTAAACCAAAAAAGAATGTTTTGAAACTCATATAACAATAGAGGCGAACCGAGCCAGGAAAGTTCCTGATTTGGCGAAATAAATTCACTTTACCCGTTGATTAGCCGCTTCGTAAGCCACAATAGCCACCGAAACTGACACGTTCAAGCTATCTCCCATACCACGCATGGGGATTTTGATTCCGAGCCAGTCTTCTGAACGCCAAGAATCGCTCAGCCCGTTTGCTTCGTTGCCGAATACAAGTGCACAGCGCTCGGCCTTGAAGTCGGTTGAGTGAAACGGGCTGGTACCGTCAACAACCGCGACGAATCCTCGAAAGCCGTTTTGGCGGAGAAATTCCTGAATTGAATTCGTGTCGCCGCTCCCCAAGCTCATCGAGAATACTGCCCCCATGCTCGCGCGGATGCAGTTGGGGTGGTAAAAATCGGTGAGTGGATTTGCAGTTAATACGGCGTTCACCCCTGCCCCGTCACAACTGCGAAGAATCGCGCCCAGGTTGCCAGGTTTTTCTATCGCTTCGAGTACGACCACGAGCGATTGGCTTTCGAGATGCAACGAGTCCAATTCTAACACTGGACGTTCGGCTACCATCGCCAGTCCGTCCGTCCTACTACCATACTGAAGTTTTGCGTTCATCTCAGGAGTAATCTGATACGAGCATTCGTTGGGTACGCTTTCTTGTAGCCATTCCAAAGCGTTCGTATCCAACAGTTCGGTACATGCATAGACCTCTGCGGGAACAAGGCCGGATAGGATCGCGCGGCGGCATTCTCTTTCACCGAAAACGATAAATCGGTTTTGCTGAGTTCGGCCGCGACTGGTATGCAGTTTCAAAGCTGACTTGAAACGAGGATTCTGCAAACTGGAAATCGGTTTCATTGATCGCCCCCTATCCAACGCGCACACTCGCCAGCGTCCAATTGCCGTCCATCTGATGCTGTTAACTGAAGCTTGAGTTGTTCAAGTTCACCAGCCGGCCGAGTATCGTACCTGAGTAACCGTTCACGCAACATTTCGCCCATTTGGACTCGGCCGAACCCTTCCGTATGACAACTGAAGATGATCGCAATCGGAGAAGGCATCAATTCTACGATCGCATCGAACAACAGCGACATGTCGCGGGCAATTCTCCACTGCTCTTTTTTGGGCCCGCGCCCAAATGAAGGCGGATCAGCGACAAGAATATCGTAGTCGTTTTCACGCTTGATTTCGCGATGAACGAACCGCAACGCATCCTCGGCGATCCAGCGGACGCCTTTGGTGACATCATTCAGGTCTGCGTTACGACGAGCCCACTTTACGGTATTGGCAGCACCGTCCAGATGGACAACCTCAACACCGCTTTTGGCCAGTGCGATCGTGCTGCCGCCTGTATAGGCAAAAAGATTGAGAGCTTTCAACGGTTCTTTGCCTGCCTCTTTTCTCTTCTCAGCAATCGGTTGGATATGTTGTTTGAACCACGCCCAATTCATCTGTTGTTCTGGGAATACGCCCAAGTGCCCCACAGGAGTCGGTTTTAGATGAAAGCTACCGCCGCTGATTTTAACCGACCAAGCGGCTTTTGCGTTTTCATCTTTGTGCTCCAGAATAGCTTGATGTGCTCGGCCGGACCATTCTCCACGATCACCGCCCTGCCCTGTTCTGAAAACGAGATCAGCGTTGTCCCAAAGCTCAGGAGAACGCCTTGGTTTGTGAGCGTATAGGTTGGGGCGACGAACCAGATAGTCTCCGAACCGCTCCAGTTTCTCCTCATCGCCGAAATCCACGAGTTCGTAGTCTTTGGTTGGCATGAAAGAAAGAGATTTGAGACAAGTTAAAGTGAGGCCGCATGGAGAGCCAATTTTGAGCAGGACTTGTTTCGCCGTCTACTACAAATGCACTAAAAAAGGACAAGCTTTTGATGGCTTGCCCTTTTGCAATCTGTTTTGACCTATTCGAGTTTTCGAAATCTAGTTTCCGGACGCAAATGTCGCTGGAATGATCTGAGCCGAAAACTTCAAAGTCGCTTGTTCTTGTAGTGGATCCGAAGTAAGCACTTCGATCGTATCTTCGATCTTCTGCGACTTGGATGTATCCAATTCGTATTTTACGATATGAAGCGTCTTTTCGCCTTCGTGACCCAGAACCTTGATCGCTGAGTTGTTCACTCGAACCTCTTTGATGCTAAACGGGCGAGCACCACGAATGATCATTGACTTTTTGACCTTTTGATCCTGATTCAAAACCCCTAACTGGATATCTGATGTCTCGATGACCGAAAGAATTCGACCGGTGATTTCGATTGAAATCTGCTCGTTCGCTCGGTCGTTTGTGATCACTGTGAGGTTATCCATAAATTGCCCCTCTTCCAGATCACCATCAGTTTTTACAACCAACTCGTAACTGACACGACGCGCTGTGGCATCTCGAAGCGTTTCGTTGAATTCAACGGTCATGTTTGGGTTAGAAGAAAGAACCTCTTGAACTCTCCACTCAGGACTTCCTGCGTATTGAAGGGTCAAAGTTCGCTGAGCTTCTTTTCCTTTGAGCACATCGGTAAATTCGACCGCACCTGGGGTAAGAACAACGTCGCGACGAATCTGTCCTTTGACTGAGAATTGAACATTGCCATACTCAGTGTAGGGTGAGTCTTTGCGAATTGTTACGTCTAAAGTAGCTCCACGAGCTCCATCGAATTTTAGTGTGTCAAATTTAGCCTTGAGTTTGGCGACTTCGCCTGGCTTTACTGTTGAAGTCAAGATCGTCGGGATTGTACATCCGCAACTGGCCCGTACTCCGACAAGGTGAATGTCGGTGTCAAGATTGTTAACGAACTCAAAAACGTGTTCCTGAGTTGAGGCCTTTGCAACCGCACCAAAATCGTGTTTGGTATCCTCGGTAAACTGCTGCGTCCAATGTGTGTTGCCGTTTTCCGCTTGTGGCAGGCTTTGGCCATCAGGCGTTACAACTGTGCCTTGGATCTGTGGCGAATAAGGCTGTTGAACGATTGGATTTTGATATTGCTGGACTGGAATGCCCTGCTGATAGACTTGGCCGGATACAGTGGTGCAAATTAAAAGTGCAAATGCCAATGACAAAGTTTTTGATGTAGACATTTTTTTGCCCTTTGTTTTTCGAAATTGAACGTCGAACCATCGATCGTTCATTTGTTTTTTGGAACGCCGTTGAGTGTACGTTTTGAAGCTGTAAGTGCTTATTGAAATTTCAACATTTTACCGGTTTTGTTGAATCCAACAAACATTTCGATCGGTTATTCCGTTTGGAGAACACGAACGTCTCATATGGTTATTTAAGGGAGATTTAATCGCCCAAGCAACACCAACATCAAAACATTTAGCAGTTTTGTCCGAGTTTTGACGTTTAGTCGTGTTTCAGGCTAGGTTAGCCGTTCTCGGTTTTTTAACCCAACTTCCCAAATAGTGCTGGTCACTTTGGTAGCAGCCTGGTTTTAGGTATTGCCTTGTTGAACTGCTCGAGGCTGCTCAAATGAAATCGCAACTGTGATTGCAAGCAGAATTCGCCCTAACGATCCCTTTGGTAGGTGCTGAGGGCTGCAAACGGCAAAACCAAAGTTGAAAAACTAGGACTTTGCAGAAACATCTTGCCTGAAGAAATAGGCAAAGAAAGGAAGTTACCCCGCTAGGACTCGAACCTAGAATGTCTGAACCAAAATCAGAAGTGTT
>CAZDBA010000167.1:0-10386 GCA_964503615.1 uncultured Pirellulaceae bacterium | reverse complement strand
AGGCCAGCATCTACTCCGAACTACAGTTTAACCGAAATGAAAAAGGTGATGACTGACCGGTTTGTAGTACCGGCTTTAGTGTACAGACCAGGAGGATCGAAGCTCGAAGTCTAGCGACATCGGCTACTTTTGCGGGCGCTTTAGGAGGGTGTTAACCAACGAAAAAAGAGTCGTAACGGCAGGTGCCACTACGACTCTTTTCAAATTTCTTTTGTCCAAGTGGTCTCTAAGTTGATTAGAGTCCGAATTGTGATCGGAGATTAACGCTTGGAGAACTGGGTTCCGCGACGAGCACCGTGCAAACCGGGCTTCTTACGCTCTTTCATTCGTGAATCACGAGTCAGGAATCCGCCATCACGAAGAGGGCCAAACAACTCTTCGTCGTGGCTAACCAAAGCACGAGCAAGCCCCATTCGGCATGCACCGGCTTGACCAGTCAGTCCACCGCCAGAAACAGAAATGCGAATGTCGAAATCTTTACGCTTTTCAACAGCATCCAATGTATCCGTGATCGCTTTTTGATCCTGGATGCGAGGAAAGAACTCTTCGAAATCTCGACCGTTAATTGTGATCGTTCCAGAGCCCGCTTTGACTCGAACGCGAGCGACAGAAGACTTGCGACGTCCAGTGCCGAGAGACTCACCAGTGTGTTGGTCTTTTTTTGCTACAAGCATTTTTGGTTATCTTCAGTATTTACTTTAAGTGTGTTGTTTGAATTCGATCGGTCACTCTAGCTGATCGTTTTGACCGCTTCGCGTGCCTGAGGTTCTTGGGCCGAATGAGGATGCTCAGAACCTTTGTAGATTTTAAGCTTGCTCAACATCTTTCGACCGAGTTTGTTCTTGGGCAACATCCGACGAACGGCGTCTTGAAGAACTTGCTCAGGACGACGCTCAAAACGCTTGCCTGCCTTTTCAGTGCGAAGCCCTGGGTAACCGGTGTACCAAGTGTAAGTCTTTTGCTCCCATTTCTTTCCAGAGAACTGAAGCTTTTCCACGTTGGTTACGATTACAAAATCGCCCGTGTCTGTGTTAGGCGTATAAGTCGGCTTGTGCTTTCCCATCAGGAGCACAGCGATATCGCTCGCCAATCGACCAATCACTTGGTCGGTGCCGTCGTAAATCCACCAGTTCTGTTCAACGTCACTGTTCTTAGCAACGTACGATTTGGTACCCGCCACTTTTACCTCCAAAAACGACGCCCTGCCGACCGCTCGGCCGCAGGGAGTTACAAGCATTCTAAAACCGAGTTTGTGGAATTAGAAATGCGTTCAAAATATGCTGTGGGCATGAAGCCCTAAAATTTACTGGTTTGAACGCTATACCTCAAGGCCCACTTTGCCCCTTAACGGGTTAAAAATGGCTTAAAACCCAAAAGGATCACGGCATTTCTGCAGGTTGGCTCGATTTGATCGCCTGAGGGGACCATCTACCTCGTTCCTAGGGGCAGAAATGCGACAACCTCCAAGAAATTAACCCATCGAATTCCCCCTCCCTTTGACTTCACATCCATCTGCTGATCCGCTTCAAAACCAGCTCCGAATCTCAAGCGGACGTCGGATAATCGTAACGAGCGTTATACCTTGCCCGCCCAGAGAATTTTCGTGGTAAAGCCTACGGTCTGGGAAAAGTTTTCTCGTGAGCGGTTCCGATAAAAACACCGTTGGCGAGATCGGATCTTGCCCGATCAGTTAAGGCCATCGGACGGCAGCTCAAGACAGAAAAGCAACCGTCTCGATGACCGTTTATACCTCAGAACCTGTTGGCACCCCTTTTCCCAAACTATTTGTTTCCAGCCGTCCAGCGGCCCGCCCCGAGCCCTCGCATCCTTGCGAAGAGCTTGCCAAAGCGTTCGAAGCGGCGACCGGGTGGGTTCTTGGATTCCACGAATCAAGTTTGTCACCGAATCAAAACTCCGATGATGCAAACGCAATTCGACTGGGCAAAATCTCGATCACCGATATGTCGGCCAACTGGCCAGCCAAGAAGCCGGCGGCCAGTCGCAGCAAATGTGACGAACTAGCAGGAACGATTCACAAACTGGTCAACCAGTTGAATCAGACCAAACTTGATCTACAAATCGCGCAATCCGAGCGAGCTCAAATGCTCAGCGGTTCAACGCATACCAACGCTACCAAACAATCAAAGGCGTTGGCAAATTTGACAACTCAGTTACTTGGCTCAGCGATCGATGTCGCGGCGGCTGATCGAGCAGTGCTCTATTTACTGGATGACCAAGACCAAAACCTGTTCGCAAAAAGCTCGGCAGGCTTCAACGGCATCGAACACGAAGGCCTGGCAACATCTCGTAAGTTGATCGATGCTAAAGCCGATATCGAAGCGCTCGCGGGAGCAGCAATTGTGATGGAAGATCAAGAACAAGTCCAAGCGTGGTATTGTCCCGAAGATTGTCAGTCGGCAATTTGCATTCCTGTGGCTTCCTCCACTACGATTCTGGGCACTTTGTGGTTGTTCAGTAACCTAGAGCAAGAGTACACGGACCTGCAGTTAAACATGGTTGAGATTATTGCGGGTCGCTTGGCCGCAGAATTTCAATTGGTGGAATTCTGTAAAAGCGATTCACAAAATGAGGGTAAGGACCCACGTTTTTCAACAAATTCACATTCGATTCAATCTGTGGCAGTAACAAACCAATCGGGGCTGGAAATCGTTTCGCTACCGTTTGAAGGTTGGTCAGCAGAGAAAATAGATCAACCCGGCAGTTATGCTCGGTGGTTTGTGAATCAAGACGAGCAGCTGGTCGCAGTCGTTGGTCGTTCAACTCAACGTGGCAGTTTGCTCGATTCGACTCTTATAGATGCGGTCGTGCGATCTGCTGAGTCCAGCTGTAGTAGCATTCAGGAGATTGCCGAGTCGATAGAGCTGATTTCGGGCGTCGATCTAAACCGGGCTGGATTCGAATTGGCAATCGCGATGCTTGATCCACTATCGGGTGAGGTGAACATTCTAAGGGCGGGCCAAAACGGCGATCTCGCAGCAGCGATCCCTGTTTCGATTTCAGCAAACTGTGACGGTATGAGTGAGGCGGTTGCAAATGTCTGGAGCGGTTATTTCGGATTCCTGACTCAAAGTCAATCGTTAACATTAGGCGGTTGTTCCGAATTCCAAAGTATGAGCGGTATCGTTCTCCGTCGCGATTAAAAGCCAATCCAACACCACGTTACCGACCTTGCCTTCCTTTAGCTTTCACACGAAAACCGCTTGACGAAAAAGTGCTAAGGCTTAGACTGTCACGCTCAAGCCAAAGGAAAAATTAACCACATGCGGATGTGGCGGAATTGGCAGACGCGCTAGGTTGAGGGCCTAGTGGGAGATAATCCCGTGGAGGTTCGAATCCTCTCATCCGCACTCCCAAAAAACAAAGACCTATGATTACAATCGCAGGTCTTTTTTGATTGCCCAAATGTTCGCTCGACGAAGGGGCGCCTTTTAGAGAAGCCAGCCCAGGACAAACCCAAGAGTGAGGGATGACCTAAGATTCATGGGGCTACTTTGAGAACGGTTTTGGATTCTCTACGAAACCGGCCGGACGGCTGTTTTTGGCGATGTCCTGTTCGAAGGCCTTCAGGTAACCAGTCAGCCGTTTTACGACCTCGAGCTCCGTTTTGATAAGATTGTTTCGTTCGGCGATATCGTCTTCGAGGTTGAACAGCTGAGTGGGCTTGCCCTTTTTCCAGTGAAGCTTCCACTTTCCCGACCTCACGGCCTGGAGCGCATTGCCCCTATGGTAGAAGAATTTCTCGTGGGGTGTCTCAGCTTCTCCGGTCAGCGTGAGGGAGATGTCCTTTCCGTCGATAATGCGATCGGCTGGGAGTTCCGCCCCGGCTAACTTGGCGAACGTCGGCAGCAGATCCATCGCGGTCATGATCTCGTCGTTGTCCTTCCCGGCGGGGATTCCCGCAGGCCAGCGGACGACGGTGGGTTCGCGCATGCCGCCTTCGAGGGTCGTCCCCTTGTTGCCGCGCAGGATGCCGGGGCTGGCGTGAAGAGATCTCTTCGGCGGGCCGTTGTCGGAGGTGAAGATGACCAGGGTGTTGTCGTCGATGCTGTTGGCTTTGAGAGCGTCGAGGATCTGGCCGACCGACCAGTCGATCTCGGCGATGGCCTGACGGTGCAGGCGGTCGCGGCCGACGTAGTCGATGTTTCCGTCCTCCGCATCTAGCAGGGCGAGAGTCTCCTCGTCGACACCTTCCATGAACGGGGGCGAGACGTGCAGGGGCGCGTGGGGAATCGGGTGTGGCACGTAGAGAAAGAAGGGATCGTCTTTGTTCTTCTCAATGAACTTCACCGCCCGTTCGGTGAACCGGCGCGTGAGGAAATCGGCGTCGGGCTCCATCTCGACTACCTCCTCGCCGTCGAGGAGTGGGAGCAGGGGGAAATTGTAGTGGTCTTGCCTTGGGTGGAACGAGTGGATGTCGTGGCTGTAGGGAATGCCGAAGAACTCGTCGAAGCCCTGGTTGGTCGGCATGAATTCGGGTTGGTCGCCGAGGTGCCACTTGCCGAACATCCCGGTCTTGTAGCCAGCCCCCTTCAGGACTTCTGCGATGGTGATCTCTTCAGGGTTCAGCCCTTTTTTGTCCCCGGCGAGTAACACTCCGAATTTCGATCCCGTCGCCATGCTGATGCGCTTCGGGTAGCATCCGGTCATCAGGCCGGCACGGGAAGGCGTGCAGACGGGCGCGGCAACGTAGAAGCTGGTCAGCCTCGCGCCCTCTTTCGCCATCTGGTCAATCCTCGGCGTGTCGACGTGTGTGCCTCCGTAGCAGCTGAGGTCGCCGTAGCCCTGATCGTCGGTGAAGATGACGACGAAGTTCGGCCGGTTTCCGCCTTTCGTCGAAAGCGGCTCCGGTAAGTTGAGGACTATGTCGAAAGAGCTTGTTGGCGATGGACCGGGACCGTTGATTTGAGCTTGAACCGCTTGGGGAACCGTCAGGGCGGCGAGCAAAGTTAAAGTTGCGATGAGTTTCATTAGCGGTTTAATTGTCTATCAGAAGATGTTCTCGCCTAATCATACTCGACTATTGACTCACACGACGCGCTGATGAGTATTTGAACTCGCGTTAACAACCAGCAGAAAATTTCTCCCAGCCCGAGGCAGTCACTTTTTTTCAGAGAAATGCAGAGAGAAAGATAGCAACTGTGAATTTTACTACCACTTTAGGGGGGCGGATGTTCTCGTAACTTGTAGAAAAAGGGGAGTTGATTGGCCGGAGAATCTGAGGAAATGTTATACTGGAAATAACAAAAATGCCGATTTTTATTTTGGTTGCATTAAAGGGACCCTCAAATGACATTAAAAACTTTCCTCACCATCGTACCTATCTTATTACTCACCACGATCGCAAACGCGCAGTCAATCAGCGTTAACTTTCACGTTAGTGATGATCTGGAAGGGCAGGATAATCACATTTTTGATGGAATCGAAACCGCGGGTGTGAGTGGTTCGAGAACTGCAGCTTGGAACAATATTCCTGTTGGAAACGGGGGAGGTAATGCCGCCGCGGAGATTTTTGCACCGGCGAATTTGGACGATGATTCCGGCAATGCAGCTGCGATGCTCTCGTCGACACTGGTAGGGGAGGAGATAGACTCTACTTGGTTTATAGGTTACGCGGCAAGTGCAGCGACCGAAGAGGCAGAGTTAGGCAACGACATCACTGATGATAATTTGTTCAACTCTTATCTTGCTTTGAATGGTCCCAGTGGTGATGGCTCGCCTGCCGATTCTTTTGTTCTGGAAGTCACCGGTTTAGGGACAGATTACACTGACAATGGCTACTCTTTGATTATCTATTCAGATAGTGATCGACGTGATTCAACAGCGAATAACTCGCGACTTTCTAATTTCGCTGTGACCGCAGATGGAGTAACGAGCAATGCTTTTGTGGAAGATGACGATCCTGGAGAAGTGGTAAACGTTTTTGATGGGACCTACTTGTTAAGCGATGGCGTGGAAGATGGTGCTGACTATTCTAACTACACCATGATTAGCGACTTGACTGCTTCTAGCTTTACCTTGGAAGTCACCTCTCCTGATGGCGGTCGTGGAGCCATTTCCGGGTTTCAAATCGTAGCAAATTCCACGTTTTTGCTGGGCGATGTAGATCGCAATGGAACTGTTAACTTTTCAGATATTGCCCCATTCATTTCGCTCTTAGCGACGAACGGGTTTCAACGGGAAGCAGATATCAATGGCGATGAGATATTGGATTTTCAAGATATCAGTCCTTTCATTACGTTGTTAATTGGAAGCGGATCCTAATTGCCACCGCGCCCAAGTTCTTTGGGGTGTCGTACTGAGCCAGTTTGCTGAATTTGCGTTCTGCGGTCTGGAAACAATGGCTCGGCCATGGCGCTATGTTTTGGCCGAGCTTTTTGGGAGCGTTCGGTTTTTTGTTACTTCCTTTCTTCATTCATTCCTCTCTTCAATCATTCCTCTCTTCAATCCGATTGGTGATCATGCCTATAAGTAACTCTCGATTCTTCTCGACAGCCTTCTTATCGATTTGCTTGGCTTTTTTTCTCGCTTTAATGCAAACGTCCGAATCGTCTGGTCAGAATGTCCAGCCTGAAATCATCAGTGTCAACTTCCACCTTGGGGATGATGCAAATGCTCAGGCCGATCATGAATTGGCGGCTGGAGAGATCGCAGGACTTCATGACAATAGCGCATGGAACAACGTTAATGTCGGAAATGGGGGGGGAACTGATAGTGGGACCATCTTTGCTACGACGTCTCTATCTTCCAACTCCACCACTAACGTGGCAACGATCTCGTCGGGCGCCATCAGTTCGCGCTTTGTTGGGCGTGTGGCTGGCAGTGCCGCGTCTGGGAATGAGTTGGGGCTCTCCGGAAATCACGACGATTTGTTTAATTCTTACCTCGCGTTGAACGGGCCGCCAAATTCTGATGGTAACCCTGACGATTCAGCGGAAATTGAGGTTAGCGGGCTTGGTCCAGAGTTCACGACCAGTGGCTACGATTTATTTATCTACTCAGATACTGACCGTGGCTCGGGCAATAACGCTGATCGTACAAGTCGATTTGCCGTAACTCCAGCCGGAGAGACTGCGATCAATGTGCTGACCGAAGACGATGGTTCACTGGGACCCTCTGCCACATTTAGCGGCGCTTATGTGGAGAGTGATAACTCAGATACCAGTGATGCTTACAGTAACTATGTAGTGATCCGCGGGCTTACTGCAGCCAGTTTTAAGATTGGTGTTTCATCCCCAGACGGTGGACGCGGCGGAATCAGTGGCTTTGAGATTGTCGAGGCGGTTGAAGATGTTGACGTTCCGAATCCTGATGGACCTAACGTGATCCTGTTAGTAGTTGATGATATGGGATGGTCAGACTGGGAAAAGCGAAGTGATTTCTATGAAACTCCGAACATGACGCGTTTGGCAAATTTGGGAGTTGAGTTTACCAACGCGTATTCTTCGGCATCCATCTGTTCGCCCACACGTGCGAGCATGATCACGGGGCTTACGCCAGCAAAACACAAGATTACCAAGTGGATTCCCGGAAATCCTGACAATATTATCACTAACGTGAATGAGCCCCTGACCGATCTTAATTTAGTCGCGTCGCAATTTACCACGCTCGCTCAAGCAATGAGTGATGGTGGATATCATACTGCTCAGATGGGTAAATGGCACCTTGGACAGGAAGGTAATCCTGCTGCCGATCCATTGAATGCTGGATACGATATTAATGTTGGTGGAAATCATCGAGGTAGTCCAAATAGTTACACCAGTCGTAACACCTATCTCACACTGCCCGGCATGGATAGCAATATCAATGAAAATTTCATCACCGACCACCTTGCCGAAGAAGCGAAGAATTACATCGAAGATCGAGTGAGCAATGGCGAAAAGTTCTTTCTGCATTTTAACTTTTACGCAGTTCATACTCCTATCAGATCCCATCCTGACTTCATTAGTCACTTCGAAAGCAAACCAGATGGTCAGTTTCACGATAATGCGAGTTATGCATCAATGGTTGCAGGGATGGATGCGGCGCTAGGGAAGATCCTGGACACGCTTGTCGCTCAGGGGATTGATGATGACACGGTCGTGATGTTCACTTCCGACCATGGTGGCCTGACATCTCCTAATTCGGTCACAAGTAACTTTCCCTTACGTGGTGGCAAAGGTCAGCAATGGGAGGGCGGCAACCGTGTACCTACCATCATTTCAGGACCCGGTTTCCTGGAAGGTACAACCACTGATCACCAAATCATTACCCATGACTTTTACCCAACGATCCTGGCGTTGACCGGTGTCGCTGGCGATGCCGCATACAACGATACGGTTGAGGGCAGAAGTTTCGCAGATGTTCTCACCGGAGCCAACAGTACAGGGCGAGGTGAAGCGTTGACAACACACTTTCCACATGAGTCGAATCATAATGGTGGACCTTATGGTTTGATCGTTAACGGCGAATGGAAGTTTATTGAAAACTACCAAACTGGTCAGCAGTTGCTTTACAATTTGTCGGACGATCTAGACGAGTCTACCAATCTTATCGGTAGCGACCCCGTACTCGCGGCAAATCTTCGTACTGCGCTTCATGATCACCTTCGAGAAACCGAAGCTCGATTGTGGGGTGGTGATTTTGTACTTGTCTGGGGATTGGGGGACGTCAATCGTGATGGAAGTGTGAATTTTCTGGATGTCTCTCCTTTCATTTCGATACTGACCTCTGGTGGAAACCAATATGAAGCCGACGTGAACCAAGATGGGGTTGTTAGCTT
Source organism: uncultured Pirellulaceae bacterium (assembly GCA_964503615.1). Taxonomy (GTDB): domain Bacteria; phylum Planctomycetota; class Planctomycetia; order Pirellulales; family Pirellulaceae; genus CAZDBA01. Next base: position 1,607 of record CAZDBA010000167.1, on the reverse strand, counting down.
TCTGGACATCAGCCCTTTCATCAGTCAATTGAGCCAATAATGTTGTCCCAAGTGATAAATACATCGAAGTGATAAATACATCTGGAACTTGTACTTGGCCGAATGCTAGTCTGCTGTTCCATAAATTATTAGAGGTTGGAATAATGAAAAATAATTCTCGAACCAAATCTGGTTTCACATTGGTAGAGCTATTGGTTGTAATCGCAATTATTGGCATTTTAATCGGCATGCTTCTTCCGGCGGTGCAAGTAGTTCGTGAAGCTGCTAGACGAATTGAATGTGGCAATAAAGTAAAACAAATGGTGCTTGCTTGTCACAATTTCGAGAGTACCAACATGCGATTTCCTCCAGGTGGTTCCAACACAATTGCATTTCCAGGAGGCGCACCATCCGATCCAGGTGGTCATTCCTGGATGGCATTCCTTCTGCCTTTTGTTGAACAGGAAAATCTTTGGGACGCGGCTGACTTCAACAACACAACCTACAACCGAATGATTAACGTGCTTGGAAATCAACCAGTTCCCGTTTACAAATGCCCTTCATCGCCGCTTGAAGAGTTTACGGGAAACGTGAGTAGTTTGGCGATGGTTGCTGACTATGTGGGAATCGCCGGGAACACGGGAGAATTGAGCCCGACTGTTGCGGGCCCATTGTCATCGACTGAAACAACTGATGGACAGTGGTCGGACAATCGGGGAATCATCTCGCAAACGGGGGTCTTTTACAACAACTCTGAAACGACGTTTGACAGTTTGGGTGACGGTTCGACTAACACCATGTTCGTCAGCGAGGTGAGCGATTTTATCTACATAGCAAGTGCAAATGGTCCACAGCCTCGTGATTATCGGCCCGGTGGGCGCGGAGAGGCATCGAACGAAAATGGTCCCGGTTTTCATGGCGGTTGGCAGGTCAACACTAACCCCGACGCACTTTATAACTGTACTTCACTCCGCTATTTGATTAATCCGGGGACAAGTGTTACCTGGACGACTGATTCAACGGACGGAGTCCACTTTCGCGGCTACAACACTCCAATTCGTTCGGCTCATCCCGGTGGAGTGCAGGTCGGTCTTGGTGATGGTTCTGTTCAATTCGTTAGTGACACGGTTGACTTGACAACCATCGCTCAATTAGCCAACAAAAGTGATGGGATTCCTTTAGAAACCGGTTTTTAATCATTTGGCCAAGAAGGATTTTTATGAATCAAAATTCATTGATACTAAACACCTCTTTGTTGGTCTCCTTGCTGCTCCTTGTTGGGTGTGGCGATCAGGGAGGTTCCAGGATTCCACCACGGTACATGGTTTCTGGCACTGTTACACTTGACGGAGAACCATTGAAAAGTGGGTCGATTCGATTTTCATCTCCTGAAGATGCAAGCCTTGGTATTAGCTCAGGCGGTGATGTTGTTGACGGAAACTACGAGTTTATGGCAATTCCCGGCAAAAAGTCGGTGAAAATAAGCTGTATGAAAGAGGTAAAAAAACACGTTTTCCAAAACTTGATTCCACCAAAATACAACTTGAAATCTACGCTTACTGCAGAAGTAATTGAGGAAACACAGCAAATTGATTTTAAACTAAAGTCGAAGTAAAACTTTGTGAAAG
>CAZDBA010000166.1:0-10403 GCA_964503615.1 uncultured Pirellulaceae bacterium | reverse complement strand
GGGAGAACAAAAAGGAGACATTCTCAGGCCTGCCCCTCTTGGTTGACTTACACCGCTACGGCAAATCCGGGTCTGGCTTTAAAACGCGTATAGGGTGCCATGCTCACGCGCAGCAAAGCGTAGTATGAGCATGTTTAAGGTACGATTGATTCGTATTGGACGCCAAACCAAAGTGGAGATTTTGCTTTTTCCTTAAAGTAGAATGCCCCAAGATCTAGGCTATCACACCGGGATCATCAGACAGCGGCATCTCAACTTCCAATACGTAGCTGACCGGACCGGAACAATTCTTAAACGTAAGGGAAAGAAGCAGCTCGCCCGGTCGGTAGTCATCTTTGATTATTGGTAACTGTTTAGAATCTGAAGAACTTTCTTTATTTAGCCACTCCCATTCAGTATTCTAAGAGAGTCGTCCAACCAGACTCGTCTAATCATTTGGAAGGTGAAAATGATCCTGCTCCAACACTTCACAATTCCCCTGCTTGTTTTCAGCTCTTTAGGTGTTCCATTTCAGGAGGAAGAGATACCGACCGCCACGATTTACGTTGCTGTTCTAGACGATTCCTCACAAGGGATGCAACAGTTGCAACGACTCATTGATCAGAATCGACTCGATATTGCAAGAATTCAGAATGAACTCCAACAGTTGGAAAACGTCGAAGGTATACCTGATGATATCCATTTAAATGATGAGTCTCGACTGACAATAATCTCTTTGACAAAGGAGTTGACCGAGCTTCAGGAAAAGTTCGCAAGTAGTTCCCAAGCGGTAACGAGGAGCAAAGCCGTGTTGGAACAGGGTAATCAAGCAATCGATGCGCTCGTTTGGACACTCGAGCAAATGGGTGAGTTTGATGAAACTCCGGACCAACCCAAGGCGATCGCAGAGCTTCAGCAATTAGCGCAATTAAAACGTTCTGAGGCTGAACTGTTGGCTCAGTTTGGTGCAGATCATCCCAATTTGAGTGGAGTGCGAGAGAAGATTGCGAAGTTGGAAGAAATGGTAGCAGATACCGCGAAGGGAAAGAACGAAGATGGTGACGATGCCGACAGAGAGGTCACGACGTCTAGGGAAAAGGTCCAGGCTTATATCAAGGAAAAAGAGGCCGAGAAACAAGCCACATTGAAACAACTTAAAGTGAAGGAGGCGGAGTACAACCAGCTTATGCGACAATTTGAAAGGGCGGCTAAGTCAGCAGAAGAAACAGAGGTTTTTCAAAATGTTTTGAATGATAAAAAAAAGGAACTGTCCAGTTTGACCAAAATTAAGCAGGATAAGATTGAGGCTTCGAAATCCGATTTTAACTTGGTTGCCTTTGCAAACTCACCCGACTTCGTTCGCAGGTTTGCTGACAAGTATAAAGAGGCGTTCAAGTCAGACGATCTTGATGCACTCACGGTCGATTTGACAGAGCGAATTGTGGTCGAGCCTGATCCGTTGGGGCAACCTTACGTGTACACCGTATCGTTTCGGCATGAGTCTGAACTGTTCAGCAAAGCCGTTTTGTTCCTGTTGGCAAAAGAGATCGAGAGGAATATTGAACTAAACCCGACTCCTGATTCTCAAGGAATCGGAAATATTCAGGGGTTGGAACAATCTTTAGCTGAAACAGAAGGTGAGATCGCCACGTTGAAAACGGCGGCTGATAAAGAAAACCTGCAAAGAGCTCTGAGAAAACGGGAATTGATTCAGGCGCGAATTGCTCACTCCCGTAAATCCTTCGAAATGGCCCAACGGGCAAACGCAAGGAATCTGAAGTTTGAATTTCACGTGCTACAAAGTGGTTGGGCACTCAAATCGGATAAAGATCAAAACGAGTATCGCCAGATGCGCCAAGAGAACCCCGAGCTTCCAGAGTTGACAACTAGTCGATAAGGACATCGCACGGACGCAGCAGCCTAAATTTTATCTTCAGATAACATTCTATGATGAAAACTTAATCCTTTTTACCGCCTTCGGTCAGTACGATTACGTTCACGGGAAACAAAATTGAAGAAACTGGTACGATTGGCAGTGGTTATTCAAACTTGACAATAGATACTTGCGTACAAACAATGGACAAATCAGTTCCCCTGCGGTGTTCATGAATAACTCCTCCAACAAAACTTGGTTTTTGCTCGGTTATTTGGTTCTCTTGTTGAACCTTGGGCCGTCGGTGCACCATGTCGGTTGGTTTGGATTGCACTGTCAAAATCCTAAATGTTGTCAAACATCAAATGACAACGTTGGATCTTCTTGCTGCTGCTGTGAGGCGCATGGGGTTGAAGGTGACTTTGGCCAACCTCGTTCTGGCGAACCGGTTGAAGCTGGCTTGTCGCCACTCGTCGCCGATACCACCAATGGTTGTGGTTCTTCCTGCGAAGATTGCGTCTTTTGCGATTTTTTTGACCAGTTCAACGTTGTTGACGTCCGTTTTCGATTCATCTTGCTTGAATCACCTCATTGGACATTGCCAACCGAAACTCCTTCTGCCGTTTTTGGCGAACCGGTTGCACATCAAGCACGCGGGCCACCCGCCATCTATTGACGCAACTTTGACAGTTTGACGTTGGTCAACTTGGGTCGGTTGCGAAGCGCACGATTGTTTCAAGCACCCAAAATGGTGTGACTACCAATAACTAATTGGTGGGGCAAAGTCCAAACGTGTTGAGTGTCATGTTTACGCAACAGGTAAATATGCTCATGCTTCGCGATGCTCCTCGTGAGCATGGCACCCAAACTTACGGCTTTCGCATGACGACCAACTTTATGCATGCGCGCGTTTTTTGTCGATTGCTTTGCGTCTTTGCTTGACTGTTTCGGCAGTAGATATTCGGTTTGAATCCTTTTGAAAGCTTACGGCTTGTGACGTCACGTCCTTGCGTGTGAAGAAACCAGGGAATCGAGCCCCATCATCTAACTCCGCATATTTCCGTGTGCTGAGCTAGGTCGACCCGTCAAGTTGTTTGAGCCCTTATTGCGCTCAAGCGATATTCAGTGTTCAAACCCTTTACCTGTCATGATCAAAAAATTAACGACGCGCGCGTTGAAATTGGCAAACTATGATTTTTGCCCTTCCTTCAATCCGTTGGTCTATTGGCTGAAGACGCCTGTCGGCTGGGTGGTAGGTGCGATCGTGTTTTCCCTTCTAGTTGGGATGTTCATAGGTCCCCAGGGCTATGTACTGGCGACCGCTTTCTCGGCGCTGTTGATTTTCGGAATGATCTGGCCATGGCTTTCGATGAAAGGAGTTCAGTGTGAGTTGGTTCTTCCGGAAAGCACATTGAGCGAGGGGGAACCTGCCGAGATCTTGTTTAAGGTCCAAAATTTTTGGCCGATCCCGGGCTTTGGGTATATCGTCAGTGGTGACTTTTTACAGGAGCTCGATACAGACGAGGAACCTATTGCATTTTCGCTCCGGCGTCTTGGGGCGTGGTCAGAATCTGAGTTTCGAATTCCGATTACCCCGCGTCGGAGAGGCCAATTGCCGACCGGCGATGTTTCAATCTCTACCGCATTCCCGTTCGGGCTGTTTTCGGTCTCGAAACCACTGATTGCGATTAATCGCGGCTTAGTTTGGCCAGCGCGACAATCGTTGAACGGTAAACTGGCCACCAATAGTTCAGCGCGCTCAATCAACGGCTCGCTCTGTGATCGTTCAGGAGATGATGGAGAGGTGATTGGTGTGCGATGTTATCGCGCCGGAGATCGTTTAAGAAGCATTCACTGGGCCCAGACCGTTCGCTGCCAACAGCTGATGGTGCGGGAACGCCAGACGTTGACCTCGAGTATCGCGACGGTTGTTGTCGATCTTTCGCCGAAAAATCATCTCGGACACGGCGTGCAAAGCAGTTATGAATGGGCGATCCGTGTAGCAGCATCAATCTGTGCAAACCTAAATGCCTCGGAATCAAGTGTTCAACTTTGTGTCACCGGTTTACCCACCGAAGAAACGATGCTGAGTTCCAATCGGGCCGGCATCGGGCCTTTGATGGATTTACTCGCCAGCCTGCCTACGCTTGTAGAGGCGCGCTCCGCCCAAGAGCTGAAACCCAACCTCAAAGGTATGCCTTTCTGGGGAAGCGGAAAACGATTTTTCGTCGGAACCGATCGGTCCATTGAATTGGATGACTTGCCCGAGGAAGTTAGCGTGTTTGAAATTTCAGCGCAGGGCTTTGATACCGAAAATGATCTTGAGTTCTTCGAACCTGAGACTGAAACGCTCATACAGCAATCGTATCTGGGAAGTGGGGAGCAAAAGGTCTGTTTATCTTCTCCAGAATTGATCGCCGATCAACTTGACGCCGGTTGGCAGGGGAGTCTGAACTAGATGAAGCCTGCCCCAATCCAAAAAGCGACTTTAGATTCAACAAAAAGGCTCTCAGCTTTCGCAAATGGTGCTCTTGTACCAGCGATTCTTGGATTGCTAACGGTACAGTTGTTTCGGGTGACGCTGTGGAACAAGCCCTTTTGGATGTGGTTAGAAGTTGCGTTTTTTATCGCCACTTCGATTGTGCTAAAAGTGCTATTGTCGAGAATGCCAGTTCAGACAAATCGCAAATCGAAAAAAATATCAGCCACGGTCACCTCCAATATCGGGGCGTCCATTATCTTGCTGTTGTTCTTTGCCTCCCAAAGTGTAGGCCGCGCTTTTAACGTTGGAGATGCATACGAAGTTTCAGCGTTGATAACGCTTCAATACGTCGCATTCTTTCTTGCGTTGGTGAGATCGGATGGCTGCGAAAAGTTGAGCTTCATTCTCAGTGGATCGGTGGTATTTTTCACTTGCTGTATGACTCAAAGGATCGACCTGTGGGTAATTTCAGGTTGTTTCATAATCGCCGCACTTTGGTGGCTGTTGGGGCTCTACTGGCGGAAGCTGGACAAAAAAGCGATTGACGGGCAAGCGCGGATGTTACCTGTTAGAGCATCGTTTGTTGGGCTGGCTTTGCTCAGTTTGGCAATTGCTGCTGGAGTTGCCTGCCTGGTGCCGCTTTCCAAAGGGACCTTCAATGTCGCTGGATTCTCATGGTTCTCTGGAGGCACCAACGGCGATAGCGATCCGTTCGCCAGATCAGGTATCGGCGAGGGAAATATGCTGACATCTGGGGAGAACGCAACGACCACGGGCGCGGTGGATACAGATCAGTTCATTGAGGACGAGAAACCTTCGCTCTACGACATGATTTCGGATAGGTATGAAGGGCCAGTCGCCAAAAAACGCCGAAATCGCGCGATCGCGTTGAACAAAAAGACCAAGCATATGCATAACGTCAAGCAGTCGGAGATTAACGGCAAAACGTTCCGAACGATGCGTCAGAAAGACGAAAAGAACAAAAAACTGGATCTTGAAAACAAAGTTACCGACGCATTGTTTTTTGTCGAAGGCTCGGTACCCGCACGTTTCACGGTTGGCTCTTACGAGAAATTTGACGGTTGGGATTGGGAAGCATGTGATGCCGAAAAGGAGACGCACGTTCGACCTCTCATCCAGTTGACTGAGCAATTCAAAAAGCCAGTGTTTCAATTAGCGCAAGCTGAAAAGAAGTTCCTGACCGGCTCGCGCATCCACACGCTTAAAATTATGAGGTTGGACACCAACCGATTGCCCACTTCGGCTTTTCTGAAATCGTGGCATATCGCTTTTATGAACCAAGCCGACTTTTTCGATTGGAACGATCAGAATTTGATTCAAATGGATAGCGAGATGATCCCCTCACAAACCGTGATTCACATGAAAAGTTCGGTCCCCAACTTTCACATCATGCGAAAAATGGAAAGGCTCAATGGATCTCATCAGGCACTTGCCAATTCGAACTCGAAAAGTCGATCTGACTCCGTTTATGTACAGTTGCCTGATTCGTCGGGCATCGAAAAGCTCAAGCCGCTAGTAGAAACGTGGATTGCGGGGATAGAGCCCGGCTGGAACCAGATCGAAACAATCACAAAACATGTGCGCGAAGACTTTGAATTGCAACCTGAATGGACCATCGATCCGGAAGCTCCCGATAGTATCGGATTGTTCCTGGAACAGAATGGAGGACCTTCGTACATGTTCGCCACGACGTGTGCGATGGCACTTAGGATCGCCGGTTATCGAACGCGGATGGCCAATGGTTTTCTGGTTAGCAAAAAACACTACAACTCATTGGCTGGTCAGTCTGCAGTTACATCAGATTGTGTGCACCTTTGGCCACAAGTCTGCCTTGAGGGCACTTACTGGATTCCCGTCGAACCGACACCCGGCTACCCAATGCCTTATAATACGGCGACGATGCTACAAAAGGCGATTGCACTCGTTTTGGCGGTTTGGAATTGGATCCTTGCTAATCCGATTTTTACGTTAGCAGCGTTGCTGTCGTCGTGGGCGTTGTGGTTCTGGCGAACCGATCTGATTGCAGCAGGTTTGCTGCTGCGATGGCACCTCGTCAGGATCTTCAATCCTCTGGGGTTGTTACGGGCGACTCGGCAGTTGATCGATATACGATTCTGGGCGGCTGGTGATAGTCGGCCAAAGTCAAAGACCATCGCCACTTGGTACAGGCGAATTTCGCCTGACATCTCATCCGATTTTCTGGATTTGTGGAACGCGAAGAACTACAGTCGCGAACCGCATGAGAGAACTAATGGAAATCTCAACGGCACCTGCCACGAGGCGATACAAGAACTAAGCCTTCGAAGAATACGAGGGTTTGTTTTGTCCCAAGAAGAACAAAGGAGAAAACTTGATTTCTGACACTTCCGTCGATTTGCGTATCGGTGAACTGCGAGAGCGTTTGAACCAGGCGTTGATTGGAAAACCTGAAGTTATCGAATTAGTGATCGCCTGCATCCTGGCCAGCGGTCATCTGATGTTTGATGATCTGCCAGGATTGGGGAAGACAACGCTATCAAAAGCGTTGGCCAACTCGATCGGCGCGAAATTTTCGCGCGTTCAGTGTACGCCCGACTTGCTGCCCACCGACATCTCCGGATTCAACGTTTTCAATCAGAAGACACAAGAGTTCGAGTTTCGAAAGGGGCCTGTTTTTTCGGATCTCCTGTTGGCGGACGAAATTAACAGGGCAACGCCACGAACGCAGAGTGCGCTTTTGGAAGCGATGGCTGAGCGTCAAGTCACCATCGACAATCAGACGATGCCGCTACGAAAAACTTTCTTCGTCATCGCTACTCAGAATCCGATCGAAAGCCATGGAGCATACCCTTTACCGGAAGCTCAGTTGGACCGGTTCGCGATCAAGCTGAGCATTGGCTATCCCTCGCGAGCTGATGAAATGTCATTGTTGGCTAGTAATATCGGTGACCCGGATGAGGTCGACGACCAGCAGAGCATTCTCAGCATCGAGGAACTTGAAGCGATCCAAAGAGAAGTCGCCCATTTGGAAGTCAATGAAGTCGTTCGAGGTTATCTCGTCGATTTGGCAACGGCCACCCGTGAGCACAAAGAGGTCCCTGTCGGTCTCAGTCCTCGTGCGGTCATTATCTGGCAGCGTATGGCCCAGTCGTGGGCATGGTTGTCGGGCCGGAGATTTGTCACGCCTGATGATGTGCAAACGGTTGCCAAACCGGTCCTACGACTGCGTATCGCCGGCACCCCTCAAAGAATCGATCGAATCATCGACGAAGCGATCGACTCAATTACTGTCCCAGGAGTTTGAAATGAACCATCAAAAATCAACATTGCGACTTTTCGCCGGTCTTATGCTGGCGGCTGCAATCAGTATTGCAACGGGCTGCGCTAACAAGCAAGCAGACAAGAAAAAGCTGCCCAAGCTTGATTACCATCGTCCGGTAGCAATCCAAGTTGCGGTCGATCGAATGCGTGAGTTGGTCGCCGCCATCGTTTCCGAAGACCCGCTTCCCGCACCGATCGAGTATTCAGTCAAGGAGGTGATTCACGGGACCGGCGCAAGCAGTCACTCCCATTACTACTTGATTTCCGAGGATGGAGACGAGCATGAAGAGGCTGACGATCACGGCCATGAAGACATGGAAAGTTCGGAAGTGCGTCATGAAGTCCAAATCGATGCTTTGACCGAGTTCTACGATATCGTGCGGTGGTTGCCGGACGTTGCTACGCGAGAGAAACTGGAGAAAGAACGATGGAATGCCGTAAACAAAGTCTCGAAGGAGATGACAGGCGCAATCGAATTGTTAAGAGACTCAGACGCGACGGAAGTAAAGAAAAGAGAACTGGTTCGCACTAAGTCGGAACAGATACAGAAATGGATCGATAGTATCGAAGGAGCCATTCCGGCGAACGACACATCCCAAGAGAAATCGTAATTACCATGCTAGAGTACTATTTTGCCGGTGGTGGGTTGAGGTTGTTCCAGACGATCATTTATGCGTCGCTCTGGATTGTGATTGGCTGTTTTATTGCAGCGATTTTTCGACGAATGTTGGGGCCCGAGAAAGTCAGAAATATCTTCGGAAACCAAACTCGTTTTAGTCTGCTGGCTGGCTGGGGGATTGGCATGCTGCTTCCAGTTTGTTCGCTGGGAGTAATTCCGATCGTGCGCGAGCTTCATCGTTGCGGAGTCAATCGCGGAACGATCGTTGCGTTTGGACTGACCGCGCCTTTGTTTAACCCTCTGTCGGTGCTGTATGGTTTGACGCTTTCCGATCCGATCGCGATTTTGTCTTTTTCGTTATGCGCTTTGGTCATCGTGAGTATTCTTGGCGCTGCATGGAATCTACTCGCAATTGACAAAGAGCCTGGCAAATCCCAATCGGGTGAGCGGGTTGTTAATCGCATCTTTGGCATGTTTCTTTTTGTTTCGATGCGCAAACTGTTTGGTCCGTCGTTGAGGTATATCATTGCCGGTTTCCGTTTCATATGGAATCGCTTGCCAGATGACAAGCACCAGACAGGTGAATCGCAAACGGTTCAATCTGGTATCAAACGCATCGTCGCAGTGTTTTATTCGGCTGGTCGTGAACTGGTTGGCGCTTCGATGGTATATATCCTGATCGGGATTGGTTTCTCGGTCGCTTTGGCAACCTTTCTTCCGCATGGTCATTTTCAAACTCAGGTCGAACGTGACAATGCCCTGGCGCCAATAGTCGTCGCAATCGTTGCCACCCCTGTCCACTCAACGCCGTTGTTGGCGATGAGCCAGATTGGAGGGATGTTTCAACATGGAAATTCAATCGGTGCCGCATTTTCAATGTTGATTCTTGGAGCGGGTGCCAATATTGGTCTGTTGGTCTGGTTTGGCAAAGCGTTCCGTTTTAAGCGGATGGTGATTTTCTATCTTTTGCTGGCTGGTACTACGATCTGCCTAGCCTATGTGATTGACAAACCATTGACGCCTAAAGGTATCGATCCCGCAGGCCACACGCACGCCTTTGATGTTTACACCAACCCGTTCCAAAGCGGCGCAAAAAACGTTACTAAATCCGCCATGCGGCGCGGTGGAGAGTTCTGGAAGAAGAACGAGTTTGGTGGGACTTTTCTGCTGGGATTTTTGGCTATCGTGGGAGTCGCCTCCACTTTGGCAGCGCGGAAATTTGATATGGAGGCTTGGTTCTCCCATACCCAAAACGTAAGCGATGAGAAAAGTTTTGATAGAGAATTGCCCGGCTGGTTTCTGGGGCTGGTCTCCGTTTGTGGACTCGTAGCGGCCAGCATTTTGGGATGCTATGTGTTTTACCCACCGGCGACCGAACTATTGGAATATGACCTTTCGCCGGTCAATACCAACTTGGTGGTAGCCGCCAGGAATGGAAAGTGGGAAGCTGCTGACCGTTTGATTACCTATGCGGATGATCTATCGCGTCGACTAGAGGTCGGAGTATTTCTTCGCAACGGTTCCGTTGGAGAATACCAAACAGCCCAAGCCAAGTATTATCGAGAAACTCTGGATGAGCTGAAAGAGTTGGTCGACTCCCGCTCCGATCACAACCTGCATGAAAAAGCGATGGAAGTTTCGTCGGCTTACCTTGAAATGAGCAAAGCGTTCAAAGATAAAGAGTAGCTACCTTTGAAATTTAAATTCGCCTTTGTGCCGGAACCGGCTCTCTTGTTCGCCTTCTCTTCTAAAATGAGTGTTTCTTCATAGGGAAGACCTACCCACTTGCAGGGGGGGGGCAGAAAAGGGGACGCGGAAGACTGGTTCTACGGCAGTTTATGGCGAAGGGTTTATGGAGACGATGACTCGCGGGCAATCCTTAGCCCCTGGCCGATACCTATGCCCCGAACTTGGATAGCCAAAGTCAATCGGCCACAGTCTCAAGCCGAAGAAGAAGCGATTCGTAAAAGCCTGAAAAAAGGTTCCCCGTACGGCAGCAAAAGGTTTGTTTCTCAAGCCTCTGTTCGACTAAAACTGGAGCATACATTAAGAAGTCGAGGCCGACCCAAGAAAGTATGAGCTGCGTCCCAATAGTGTTCGGCACGGTTGTTGCATTGTAATCTTTTAGA
>CAZDBA010000165.1:6145-10512 GCA_964503615.1 uncultured Pirellulaceae bacterium | reverse complement strand
GGCTGAACTGGAAGAGAGGGAGCGAGATGATGAGTGAGCGTGGTTTCCGCTCTTTGACGCTATAGAAACAAATTGTGACATGCCGAAATAGATTATCCTGAAGGACGCTCATCATTTGCTATCCAGTGCTCCAACTGGATCACACGAGGGAAAATCTCCATCGACCAGGCTATGCCTTAACTGCGTTGATCTTCATTTTTTCTGCGATCAGGAATGCCAGCTCCATCGCTTGTTCATAATTCAAACGAGGATCGACTTGGCTTTTATAGGCCTTCTTCAAATCGGGCTCAGACAGTTCTCCCGCTCCACCTACGCATTCGGTGACGTTGTCTCCGGTTAGCTCCAAGTGAACGCCACCTAGGATCGTGCCGCACTCGTTGTGGATATCGAACGTCTTTAACAGCTCTGTATAGATATCCTCAAAGCTACGAGTCTTGATACCGTCCTCGGTCGCATAGGTGTTGCCATGCATTGGGTCAGCACACCACGTGACGACTTGATCCTTCTTTTTGACCGCTTCCAGCAGAGGAGGCAGGTACTCGCCTACCGTTTTTGCGCCCATACGATGGATCAATGTAATCCGGCCAGGTTCGTTTTCAGGGTTGAGCACTTTAATGATATCGGTCAACTCGTCACATTCCATGCCAGGACCAACTTTGAGCCCAATCGGATTCTCGATGCCCCGAAAGTACTCAACGTGCGCGCCGTCGATGTGCCGGGTTCGGTAACCAATCCAAGGCATATGTGTACTCATGTTGTACCAACCCTCACGGCGAGGAACTTGGCGAGTCTGCGCGGTCTCGTAGTTGAGGTGCAAGCCTTCGTGCGATGTGAACACGTCGACGCCTTGGCTATCTTTTAATCGAGAACCCAGAACCGCCTCCATGAATTTGAGCGAATTGGTGATCGATTTGACCATCTCCTTGTATTCAGCCAAGCGAGGAGATTTCGTGGCAAACTCCAATTCCCAGTTTTCAGGATGGTGAAGATCGGCAAATCCGCCAAAGATCAGCCCGCGAATAAAATTCAAAGTCAACGCAGCTCGCTCGTAGCCACGTAACAACAGTTCCGGATTGGGTTCGCGATCGGCTTTGCTGAACCCGCTACGGTTGACGATATCGCCTCGATAAACTGGCAACGTTACGCCGTCACGCGTTTCGGTATCGGCGCTGCGAGGTTTGGCGTATTGACCTGCCATACGGCCAACACGGACCACTTTTTTCATCGAGCCGTAAATGAGTACAAAGCTCATTTGCATGAGCACTTTCAAATTGCGCACGATCGACTCGTTTCGGCAATCATCCAGCGATTCGCTACAGTCCCCGCCTTGCAATAAAAATGCTTCACCTCTTGAGGCTGCGCCTAGCTGGTCTTTCAGGTTTTCGATTTCCCAACTGGTAACAAGTGGTGGCAATGCGGCCAGCCTTTTGAGGCTATCGTGCAGCAGTTCCTGATTGGGATAAACGGGTTGCTGTGAAATCGTTTTTTCGCGCCATGAATCAGGCGACCAATTATTTGGCATCTGTGTTCGGTTCGTTTTGGACTGTGGCGTGGAGATAAGGCGTCGCAGTATTCTATCTTTGCAACGCACGGCTTAAACTACGACTATTTAATCGGCTGTGTTGTTCGCAAGTGCAAAAGGTTAACAAACAATACCGTTTTTTGTAGTCGGATTCTGCTCTGCGAGAATCAGATTACAAGAAAGGCAATTCGATTTGGCGGTTTCAACGCTTTATTTGCCATTAACACTCCTTTCGGGCGCGAATTTGTCAAATGAAATAGTCGGTCCGAAAAAAGCCTTAGTGTTGAACAACCATTCCAAAACGGCACTTTTGCGCGTTCACGATGCCTTGTCACTTGGCAAAAATTGTGTTCGACTCAGACGCTTTATCAGAGCATCGCAAAGGCAGATTGAGGAATGAGCAAGTCGGAGGAACCTACCGGTTCAGGCGATTTAATCGAACCTTCGTCTGATGACTTGCTGCCGTCTGAGGTTGGATTGCGGAACCGCAAGGCGGCGATGCCGTTTATCTTACTGACCCTTTTCATTGACATCTTGGGGATTGGGATCGTGATCCCGGTGCTCCCCGAACTGGTAAAAGATTTTCTACTGCAAGAAGGGGTTCACCCGGACGAGGTCACATCGGTCGCCAGTTGGTATGTGGGGATGATTTCGGCATCGTATGCGTTGATGCAGTTCTTTTTCGCGCCAATCCTGGGTGCACTTTCTGATCGTTTCGGGCGCCGTCCAATCATCTTGGGTTCACTATTCGGGCTGGGCGTTGATTACGTAATTCAGGGATTCGCGCCGTCCGTTTGGTGGTTGTTTGTCGGACGTTCGTTGGCAGGTATTTTGGGCGGTAGTTTTTCGGCGGCGAACGCCTACATCGCCGACGTTTCGACTCCTGAGAATCGGTCTCGGAATTTTGGGCTGGTGGGGATGATGTTTGGACTTGGCTTCATCTTTGGCCCGGCTCTGGGCGGAATACTTGGCGATATCCACATTCGATTGCCGTTTTTTGTTGCCGCCTGTTTGGCGCTCGGGAATTGGCTGTACGGATACTTCGTACTTCCGGAATCGTTACCGGCCAACAAGAGAAGTTCGTTCACGGTTTCCAAAGCGAATCCATTTGGAACGGTAACACGTTTGCGAGTTTATCCGTTCATTGCTGGGTTGGCCGTCGCGTTTCTGTTGCTGTCTTTGGCTCAGCGTGGTCTGGAGAACGTATGGGTTTTGTTTACGGCTGAGAAATTCGGATGGGAAGAACGAACCAATGGACTCGTGTTAGGATTGGTGGGGATCTGTGCGGTGGTGGTTCAAGGCGGCTTGGTACGTCCGATCATTTCGCGAATTGGCGAACGCAAGGCGATCAAGATCGGAATATTGATTTCTACGATCACTTTTTTCAGTTACGGGATGGCGACACAGGGCTGGATGATTCTGGCTACGATCGTGCTTGGTTCGCTGGGAGGGATCACGGGACCAGCGATTCAAAGTTTGGTTGCAAGCCAGGTGGACAGCTCGGAACAAGGCAAAATCCAGGGCGCGTTGACCTCACTTGTGAGCTTGACCAACATTATTGCTCCTTTGTTTTTCACTGTTGGATTGTTCGGATATTTCACATCAGATTCTGCACCGTTCCAACTGCCAGGAGTGCCGTTTCTGGCGGGAGCCGTATTGCACGCAATCGCTTTCGTAGTCGCTTTTGTTGTTTTCAGCCGGTTTCCAGAGCCTTCTGCAGAGCCTACTGAGAAAAAACCTGAAGAATAAACTCGACTTGGTTCAGGTGGGCGAACCAGCAACAGGTACTCGATCCAAATTGGGCTTTTGTTCTACTTCCAAGTCGAACCGAAGTCGTTAAAATCCTCGTTGCTTGAGAGATCAAAAGCTGAGAGTCGGGCCCAGAGAAACGTCCGCCACACTCAAAACGCAGCTTCGCATAACACAACAGGATTAAGAATCACCGATGGGATCTTCGAAACAAAAAGGCAAAACCAAATCAAAATCTAAAGACGGTGGAAAAGCAAAAGGCGGCAAGCAAAAGGGCAAAGCCAAGCTTACGATGGCCGACAAAGCAGACAAGTTCGCTTGTTACCAAAAATCGGTTCAGTCGGCTGACCATGAAGTCGAGTTCTTTGATCAGGCATTCAACGAAGCGTACCATCGCAAACCCAATTCTTTGCGTGAAGATTTCTGCGGCACGTTCTCCGTGTGTTGCGAGTGGGTAAAGCTAAACAAGACCAGAACCGCGGTCGGCGTGGACCTTTGCCCCGAGACGCTCAAATGGGGGCGCGACAACAACCTCAGTAAGCTCTCGGCGTCCCAGCAGGAACGAATCACGCTTTACCAGCAGGACGTACGGAAACAGAACGACCCGGTAGATGTTTTGGCCGCGCAAAATTTCTCGTTCTGGATTTTCAAAACACGTGCCGAAGTTGTCGAGTACTTCCGCGTTGCCCACGCTAACCTCAATCAAAAAGGGGTGATGATCATGGACATGATGGGCGGTGGCGATTGTTATACCGAAGAGAACGTCGACAAGCGGACAATTAAAAAAGGCAAGAACGGATTCAAGTACCATTGGGAACAGGCAAGTTTCAATCCGGTCAATGCAGACGCAAGCTTTTACATCTCTTTCAAATTCAACGACGGCAGTAAACTAAAACACGCTTTTGAATACCATTGGCGATTTTGGACTATTCCTGAGGTTCGCGAGATGTTGGCAGAAGCCGGTTTCAAAGAGTCTCATGTATACTGGGAACAAGAAGACGAGGATGGAGAGGACACTGGAATATGGGAGCGAAAGGAATTCGCGCCAAGCAATCCCAGTTGGATCTCCTATATCGTCGCGGTAAAATAAGAAAGC
>CAZDBA010000165.1:0-6045 GCA_964503615.1 uncultured Pirellulaceae bacterium | reverse complement strand
CTCTGTTTGAGACGAAGTTTGTTCTGGGGTCATCATCTTTTTCAACTTGCCAATAGCGCCGTTTAAGTTTCCGAATGCAATACTGATCGTGATCACGATGACCAGAACTGCCAGAGCATTGGCGAGCCATGAATTTTTGAACTTGCCCATAAGCTTGGCTTGATTTGCAACGTAGACCAGAAAGATCGCTACCAGTGGCAGTAACAAGCCGTTGGCAAATTGGGCCAGGATAATCACTTGCATTGGACTTTTACCCGCCGACACCGCTGCGATGACCCCCGTTACTACCACTAAGGATGCAACCAATTTCAACCGGACGTCAGATAGTTTGCACGGCCAGTTGAAGCAACCAGCTGTAGCGTAAGCAGCTGCGATCGGCGCGGTGATGGAACTAGTAAGACCGGCAGCACAAAGGCCGACGGCAAACAGAATTCCTGCCCAACTGCCCAGTGCAGAACGTAACTGGTCCGCAATTTGAGTCGTTTGGGTTAGCTCGACTTGCGAATCAGAAAACGCAACACTCATCGTGATCAGAATCGAACCTGTGACGATCCCGCCAACCAATACGCTAATGACCGTGTCCCACATCGAAGCACGCAGGATCCGTTTTTGATTACCCTGCGCTTGGGCAGACGAATGCCAAGTCTCCGCGGCGCTACTTGCATGCAGGAACAGGTTGTAGGGAACCACCGTAGTGCCTAGCAAACCGATAACAAACAGACTCATATCATTCCAGCTCTCGCCAGTAGGAATCGATGGAACGGCCCCGGCGCACACTGCCGCCCAATCGGGTCGACAGGCGATTGCACTGAGGACAAACATCAAACTCATCAATCCCACCAAAGCGAACATGATGGCTTGAACGATTCCCAAACGTCCAATCCAGATGATGACCAGAGCAATTGCGCCAAAAAGCGCCGCGATCGCTTCACTGGAAATGGAATTCGAATGGGTGCTGGCATCGAGAACTTTTTCCGAGCTGGGTTCGGCGGGAAGCAATTCGGCCAGGCCTATTGCTGCACCAAGCAGGTTTCCGGTCTGATAAGCCGCATTTCCTATAAGAATCGCCCCCAAGACAAGTCCGAGAGACAAATACCGCCCGAATGGGTTGGAGATCGAGTCCCGAATTGCTTGCGCCAGCCCTCGGCCAGAAATAATTCCTAGACGCGCTGCCATCTCTTGCAAGACAACGGTGGCAAGTATGGAAAAGATTACCGCCCAAACGAGTGAAAATCCGTAGTTTGCGCCGGCTTTACTGGCAGTTAACACCGTTCCAGGTCCAATAAAGGCTGCAGTAACCAATAGCGCAGGACCGAAATGAAACCTAGGTGGCTTTGGTTCTTCAATCGGTTTATTCAGGCTGACATCGTCAATGGCCATATTCATTGCCTACTGTCTATTCAAAAAGTTTGATTGGTTACATCGATCAAAAACAACTGTTTTGGATTATGGTCCCTAGCAAATTGACAGCAAACCACCCTAAAATGATTTCGTTGTCACAATCGAACAATGAAGTGCCAATTTCGACTACTTATGATTACTATGCGAAAGTTTGCTTACATCTTTTCTCTGGCGTTCATTCTAGGATGTCTGGGCACAGCTGAAACTATTGCTCAGGATTGGGCAAATCAGATGTTTAGTGAGCTCGACCATGATTTTGGAATTGTGGCTAAGGGCGCGCGACCGGTACACACTTTCAACATTACGAACAATTACGAAGAGACGATCCGTATATTGGGTGTAACCACCAGCTGCGGTTGCACTACGCCTACGCTCAGCAAGAACGAAATCGCATCTCGTGAAACGATTCAGCTGAACTGTCAATTCAATTCTGATGTAGGGCCCGGGGACAAACAAGCCACGATTCGAGTCCGGTTTGCCGAACCTTTCGTAGCCGAAGTTCAAATCGCTATCAAAGGTGTTATTCGCAACGACGTAATGATGCAGCCGGGGCAGTTGGACTTTGGAAGTTTTGCACCGGGCAACTCACCTCAGCTAACAACATCCATTACTCAATTCGGAAATCAGAATTGGAAGATCAGAGACGTTCGTAGCGTGTACTCGCACATCGGTGTGGGAATTGCCGAGCGTTATCGAGGGCGGGATAAAGTGATCTACGATTTGACCGCAAACATCAAGGAATCAGCTCCTTCGGAGCGTCTCCAAGGAGAGTTGATGCTGGTCGTCAACGATGGTCGTGCAGATTCTCAATTGACCATCCCCTTTACAGGTAAAGTCACCTCTGCCCTGAGCGTGAACCCAAGCCTGCTGACTTTGACCGAGGTAACATCGGGAGAGGAAATCTCACGAAGGGTTATCCTCAAAGGTGACAAACCATTTCGTTTGGTCGATGTGACTTGTGACAATCTTGACTTTGTCGTGCGGGCAGATGGCAAAACCAAGAAAGTGCATTTTGTTGAAATCGTTTATGCACCTAAGGAAGCGGGGTCGTTCGAAACTGACCTGACTTTCGTAACCGATTTAAATGATGGAGCTTCTACGAAAATGAAAGCGATCGTCACCGTTGTTACCCCAGACAATTCTCAAACTTCGCTCGACCGCTAAAGAGAGCGGTCCATTTGATCCGTTGCGTTTGAATGACAATTCGATTTGAAATCGTAAGCCAAGCCACTTTTCGGGACTTGGCTTTTTCTATTTGCCCACTTCGCAAAAACGGGAATGCCGATCTCCCGGTCCCGTCAAATAGCCAAAACCCTTGATTTTAGTGTGCTACGGGTTTGTTGTGAAAATACAACAAGTCGCAAAAATGCTGTAATTTGCGGCAATCTGCCGCCAAAACTCTTTTTTGGTAGACGGACGCAAACGTTAACCTACTCTTTTTTGTCGACCGACCCGTCGGCGAGACGACTTACCGTTTTTCCATTCGAAATTCGCCGAAGCCGTCAACGTTCAACGATTCAATTTGAATCAAGTCCCACCAATGGAAAACAGCGATGACCTGCACAGAAGTTACTAAAAAAATCGAAGCCCGCATGCCTGGCGCTGAACCAATCGAAATTGCACGAATGTGCACATTGATGTGTGGCCATGTCAGTGACCTTTCCCAGTTCGACAACGAAATTTATTTCGACAGTGTCTGGGACGAGGTTACCTTGCGCCTCCATGCCGCCAGTGACCAACACGCTGCGATGACTCAGGAATTAGAGGATTTAACGAACTCCGATCCTCGCAAATTCACACCTGATCAAATCTGGATCTTGGTCCGTGCAATTAAAGTGCAAAGCCAGGTTCTACGTATGTACCAAGGTGATTCTCATACCGAGTTGGTGTAACGAAACCGAAAATCGAAAAGTAACCGCAGAAGAGGCCTCAGTGCCTCTTTCTGTATTTAGAACTATCGGCGACTCTACGCCAAGAATAAGATCGCCACGGACAGGTAGATCACGATCCCTAAAATGTCGACGATACCAGCTACGAACGGATTGCTCATCATCGCCGGATCCCATCCCAACCGCTCAAACAATAGCGGTAAGATCGAACCGGTTAACGTTCCACTTATTACGACTAACAACAGCGTAATGGGAACAACCAACGATTGAGGGAACGTCGGTACACCACCAAAAAACGGGGTGACCATAAGGGCCATCAAGCCCAATCCGGTTCCCAAAAACAATCCCATCACCAACTCGCGACGGATGATGGTCCACCAATCACCCAACGTCACATGACCACGTGACAACGCTGTAATAATCAAAGTTGCTGATTGGCTTCCTGAATTTCCTCCGCTGCTGATTACCAACGGGATAAAGGGAACCAGCCAAGCCCACTTTTGGAGTTGAGCGTCATACTGCTCCAAAGCCAAAGCGGTCATTAGCGCAAAGAAGAACAGAAACGCCAACCACATCCCGCGTTTCCAACTCAGCGTAAACAGGTGCGTTTGTAAATAAGTCTCATCCAGCGGATCGACGGCCGCAATTCGGTGCGCGTCTTCTGTCGCCTCGTCACGAACCACGTCGATCACATCGTCATGAGTCACAATTCCCACGATATGATGTTGATCATCGACAATCGGCAACGCTAGAAGATCCAATTTGGCGACTTTGTCCGCGACTTCTTCCTGATCGTCCATTTCACGAGCCGTAACCAGCTCCGTTTCCATGACATCGGCCAATAACGTGTCGGGCTTTTTCATGCCCACCAACAACTGCCTTGCCGAAACCAATCCACGAAGATGCCCCTCATCATCGACGATAAACAAATAGTAGATCGTCTCATACTGCCCCGATTGACGCCCAATCTCTTCCATCGCCTCGCGAATCGTCAACGACTCTGACAGTTTGGCAAACTCCGAAGTCATCACCGCCCCCGCGGTGCCCTCTGGATACTGGCTCAAACGTTGGACGTCTCGTCGATCTTCAATAGGCAGACGAGCCAAAAGATCTTGCAATGTTGACTCGTCCAACTCTTGCAACATATCGACGCGATCATCCGAAGCGATCTCGGCGACTAAAGCGGCGACCTGGTCCCGATCGGCGGATGAGAGCAGTTCCGTCTGGCGGCTCTCTTCAAAATAGGTAAAGATTTCAACTCGTTCCGTCACCGGCGCATGTTGAATGACTTCCCACGCTTCCTCCGAAGTGAGCCCCTCCATAAACTCAGCAGTGCGAGACGGATGCATAGCGGTGCAAAAGTCTAACAGCCCCGCAGAATCCTCCGTCTTGAGCATTTCACGAAGTTCGGGAACAAAGAGCGTGTTGAGCATGTCTAAAAAACTGCCGTATTTCTAATCGGTTCGGAAGAACGTGGCAAAGAAGAATTTCGCGAGCACTGGAGCTAGGGATGGCTCAACAGACAGGTTGCAACCGACCTCAAGCCCAATTTTAAACCAGCCGCTTCAGTATACACACGACAACCGACCCCACTCTGGGCGCTAAGCCCTTTCAGTGATAATTTCGTCCAATTCCGCTTTGAGCTTTGGCAGAATCTCGTCGTACGGATAAGCCCCCAATGCTTCAGTACCTTTTTTGAGATTGACGAAATTAGGACCACACCAAAGCCCCAGATCGGCATCGTCGGTTTCACCTGGTCCGTTGACCCGGCAACCCATTACCGCAATCGTGATCGCATGCTCCTCAGCATACTTGGTCATTTCCTTGACTTTCGCCGCTAAATCAACGAACGCTTCGTTTTCCACCCGACTACAACTGGGACAGGAGATGATATTGAGACGATCCGTGTTGTAGTCTACTACCGACCGAACACGACCTGCCGCAATATCGGCTAGAATCTGCCGTCCGGCTTCGATCTCTTCTCCCTTGCGATTGTTGGGTACGGTCAACGAAACCCGGATCGTGTCACCGATCCCTTTACTTACCAGTTGTTCGAACGCAATTCGGGTTTTGATCACCCCATCTGGCGGCATGCCCGCCTCGGTAACTCCCAAGTGCAAAGGAACCATGGGCCGTTTTACCGCAAAACGCGTATTAACATCGATCACTTTTCGCGGATCGGAGTCCTTGAGAGACACGCAATAGCGCTCGAAGTCGTTTTCGTCCAAAAAAGCACAATGCTCTAACGCACTTTCCAACATTGGCGTGATCGAGTCTTTCGGGTCGTACTTTTCCTTCTTGGCAGGATCGACGCTGCCACAGTTCACCCCGACCCGGATCGCACAGTCGTTATCACGAGCGACGCCCAGGATGTATTTGACTTTTTCCTGCCACGGTTTTTCTTTTTCGTGGTGATACAAATGGCCAGGGTTGTAACGAATCTTGTCCACGTGAGGAGCGACGATTTCCGCAAGTCGGTAATTCTCCTGCAAGTCGACAGACAGATTTGCTGTGGTCTGCTTGCGAATCTCCGCCAACGCCGCTGCATCCGATTTACTATCGACAGCAATTCGCACAACGTCGGCTCCTGCGTCCTGCATTAGCTGGACCAGCGCAACGGTCGCATCCACATCAGTTGTTTTGGTCGCAGTCATACTTTGAACTGCGATCGGGTTGCCATCACCGATCGTTATCGAACCGATTTTTACTGGACGAGTCAGGTTTCTTTGAATATCTACCACTGTTTGCCTTCTAA
>CAZDBA010000164.1:0-10537 GCA_964503615.1 uncultured Pirellulaceae bacterium | reverse complement strand
AAAGAGTTTGCAGCACACGGTTGCCTCGGACTGCACACCCAACAAAAAACCCGCATTTCCGTGCGTTGAACTGCAAGGAAATGCGGGTTAAGTACACCCCAGAGGATTCGAACCTCTAACCTCCGGTTCCGTAGACCGGTGCTCTATCCAGTTGAGCTAGGGGTGCCTTTGAGTGGCGGATTGTATCAAAATAGTTTATCGGTGGAAACCGCAGAGACGATTAGACTATTCGGAAAAAATGAAGGTTTCCAGCTTGGTTCGTCTGATTTTGGTTGCCAAAGACTGCTTGCCCGATAATCTCCTGACTGGAGGTGGTTGCCCAACCGGAAGGCGAGGAATTCTGGTGAATCCCACTACGTGATTGAGTAATTTGGGTGCCGTGCCAGTTAGTGAGTGTTAACGGCTCGCAGAGGCGTGCTACTGAGTAACGCTGCACTGCACTAGTCGTCGTTTGGCTGCTTCTCGTACTTTTTCCGTAGTTGCTCGACTACCTTTTGCATTTCTGTCTGGATAGAGGGATCGCAAATTTGGATCGCTCGGTTCTCGTCCAGGATCGCAAGTCGACGTCGGCCTTGGTCACGCAGCATCATCGCTTTGTGCAACAAAATTTCGGCTCGTAAGTCTGAGGGCATTTGCGCGTCGTCCGCGAAATTGTCCAACACTTGCAACGCCTCTTGGCCTTTATCCATCTCATACAACGCGTCTGCTTTGGCTCCGATCAGATCGGCCAGCAAGTCCGGGTTGAAGGACGCTTTAGGAATCGCAACATCGTACGAAGCAACCGCTTCTGCAAATTTGCCTTCTGAATCCAGCAATTCACCTTTGGCCAGACACATGAAAAAATTGTCACGGCCTTCCGCAAGTGCATCGTCCAACATTTTCATCGCCTCGTCACGCTGACCGTTACCAGCCATCGTCAAAACTTTCTTGATGATCAATCGCTCCCTAACGGTGCCTTGAACACCCTCCAAGCTAATCATCTCGTCCAGCACCTTATTAACTGCCTCAGTCTGTTTAGCCTTTTGATGCAAGTTAAGTTTGACCTGTAAAATTTGAAGTTTCTGTTCGTCAGGAAAACCAACCTGTTGCATTACTTCGTCGATAAACGCAAGTGCACGATCGGTTTTTTCCAAGCGGGCAACCATCATCACATCGGCAAGGATGATCTTTCGTAACTCGTTGTCTTTGGCTTCGTTCCATTTCGTACGCAGGCCAAGTTCATCTTCGCTATCAAGCTTAACAATCTCTTCTACGATATCTTCGTAGTACAGCCCAACCACTTCTTCGCGCATTTCAGATACGGCTTGATCCAACAACCGGGCTCGTTCCAATCCCTTTGCGGCATCCGCCTCTTTCAACATTTTATCCCGACGAATTCGAATCTCGCGTAGCGATTCCAGCATCGCAGAGTAATCCGCAACGCTGCCTGACTCATAGCCCGCAAACCCAAACGGACGCTGATTTGAATCGACTAGGACGATAGTGGGATAGCCATCGATACCGTATTTTTCCTGCCACTCTCGATTCTGCTTGATCAATTCAGCCGACTGTTCGATCTCGCGTGGAAAGTCAAACTTGACCAAAACGTATTTGGATTTCGCGTCTTCCAGAAATTCATCTTGGGAAAGGATGTCTTCCTCAAGTTTTTTACAAGGCGGGCACCAATCAGATCCGGTGTACAGCAACAACAGATCTTTATCCTCATCGTTTGCTGTTTTGATCGCCTGCTCGATGTCATCGGTCCAAGCGTCATCAGCGGTAACCACACCTGCGAACATCAAAAGCAAAATCGCAAACAAGCCAGCCGTTTTAAAGTTCATCCTATTGGTACCTTCTATCGAAATTAAATAAGTCCCTGATTCCCTGAAGAACCTGGCTCGCAAGTTTTAGAATCCAAACTACTTTACAACTCAATCAGCCTGCCAAGGGCGGAGACCAAGTCATCCGCCTCGCTGAATTAATGTTATCTGCCCCACTGGAATATGGCAATTCTGGATTCTCTAACTGACACAAAAACCCAAGCTTACGTTCCACAAAAACAGGTCATAAGGAACAGAATCCCGCAAACCAACAAGATTCTGCTGCAGCCTCTCTGGCTAACAGTCGCCTTTCGCGGGCAAAGCCCAGCTTTAAAATGCTCCACCTCGCGCTCTTTAAAGATCTTTTAGGCGATTCGAAAATAAGGCTGCCGTTGGCAAAACCAATCTGTGAAACGTGCTACGGTTGTCCAAAACTGATTTGCGCAACCTCTTGCATCAGCTCGCGAGTCCGTTGAACTTTTGCAACCACCTTCAAAAACTCGCTCGAAATTTCCTTGGCCCCCTGCCCTTTTCGCGCTTTAAGCCACTTCCGCAAAACCTGATGCGTGCCAACACGAAAGTTCCAATCTTCCAGGGCGATGTTTTCAATACTTTTCCCACCCAATGCAACTCGCCTCGTTTCCGGACAATAACTGATCGTGCCTACCGGCTGTTCCCTTGCCCCCACATCAACTACATCGCTGAGCGAGGCACCCGCATCACCTGGTTCTGAATCAGCAATTCCAGAAACGTCTAAATGAGAAAGGCCCAAGTGACAGTCAAGCAGTTTCTTTCCGACGTTGATCAACAACTCGGTATCGTCTCGCTCCAAATTCAATACGATCCTTGGAAACCCACTAGACAACGACGGATGGAAATCGACTCGGTAAGCCGTACAGTGAAACAAGCCATAGATATATTGAGCCAAGCACCTCGGCAATTCGGACGCAGGCAACTCAATGCCTACCCCCTTCCAATGCTCTCGAACCGTTTTTAAAAACGCGTCCGTAAAATTTGCCATCGTTTGACCGTTCGAATCCCGTACCCAAACTGGGAACATCGTCTCATTGCCACGGTTGTCCGAACGCAAGATTCCGTCGATCGTAATCTGACTCGTGGCCCAAAAGTAACAAGCCGGTTGATCCAATGGAAACTGGCGTCTGGCCAGCAGCGCAAAATTCCCAGGAATGTCGAGCGTCGACATCCGTTGGTTCCTTGGCCAGTCGATCATGGTATCGCACCAAAGAACCCAACGACGATCGAACGGCCGATAATCGCAACCGCGAATATGGGACTCCCAATCCAATTCAGCAAGCTCTTTTCGCGCAGCAGACATTTTCCAACTGCGTGTGTCTCCGGCCAGATAGCGGCGAGAGCGTGTTCTTTGAAAGTAACGCGAGCGAATCATGTCGTCCGGAATGGACAAGTCACAAAACTCTGCGACTCGTTGACACAACGCATCGCGATCAATATCAGTCACAAAGTAATCACGCGCCGTGATCGCCACGGAACCGTTAAAAGGCATCGCTTGGGGCAACGAAACCGACTCCCGATAATGTTTAGGCACCGTCGCCGTAGGGCGAAACAAATATTCTGGACCATCAGGGGAAAAACGGGTTACGGTGGTTCCGTTTTGATACTCGACGATTGATAGGGGCAGGGAACTTTGCCCGCAATGCCCTTGTCGAGAGTGGGTGCAGAAAACACCGGTTGCCACCTCAGCAACGATCGGAAAATGTTCGCCGCAGCCGGCTAAATCTTTGATCTCGATCTCTGCGAATTGCTCCAACATCTGCCAACGCATCGCTCGAAACGTAAGATTGTCCAAGTACGAACGGTTGGAGACAAAGCTAACGACTCCCGCACCGGCGCGACGAATCAGATGCAGCCCCAAACGAAAAAATTTCACGTAGTCATCATGCAACCAGTGCTTTCGCTCGTTCAACGGCTGACCGTCTACTTGGAAAAAGCTCACACCGTCGACCTTCCCTCGCAGAAGTCGTTCGACCCAGGTGTTAGAGTTAACAGTCAACGACCCAAATGGTGGATTGCCCAAGACCACTGAAACACCATCCAAATTAATCCTGTCCGCACTTGTTTTCGATAAACTGACTGGCTCGCACAATGCATCGCCACAAAAAACTGGAATCGTCTCCTCCGGCTCTTGCCCTAACTCGCACCGGTAATGACTAAACAAGCGGAAATGACAAATCGCAGCCAAAGCGGGATGAAGCTCAACACCACGTACACGTTTGATCGCCGCACCAAGAAACCGCTGCCACCCCGATTCTGATTGTGATTCAGATTGACTATCACAGCTTTGAACAAAATCAACTTTCATTCTGTTCAGACACGCGATCAAAAACGCGCCAACGCCAACGGCGGGATCTGCGAAAGTCAAAAACGGCTGCACCTCTTCCGGCTGACCGATCGGCAATGTCGTTTCATCTTGGACACCGGGACATTTCGCTTGGAGAGAATCTAAAACTTGCCCGATCGAGGTCGTATCGGCAAAACCATTAGCCAGCCCAAGATTCTCCTGAACCATTCTGGCCGTTCGGTCGACAACCTGCTCTGCCAGTTCGGTTGGCGTAAAGTAAGCGCCGATCGTCTTGCGTGTGTTTTTGTTCAACGCAAACAGCAAACGTTCCGCCACATCCAATCGTTCCCGCGTGGCTAATTCCTTGGCTACGCAAAAAGCTTCTCGCGCCGAATCCCAAACGGCCTCGTCGACTTTTTCCAAAACGCGATATTGAGCCGCAATGCGATCGGTCGCGGAACTCACCATCCGTTTCGCACCCTCCCCATCACCTTGAAACGAATCGGCTTCACCAGACAACGCCACCACCAGCAGCACACAGCTATCCAAACAAACTTGTTCGATCTTTTGATCCAGCCGTTTTGTGGTTTCGACGGCTAGCTCAGCTTGCCCCGTTGGATCGGCCGACTTTGCCATTAGAGATTGAAGCCGCAAAAACTCAGTACCCTCAATCGCGTCACGATACTGGTTAAGCAAGCCGGTTTGATCTCGCACCAAACCGGCAACTTTTCCGATTGCACGAGTCAGGTGTTGTTTTGTAACGCGTTGCCGAGCTGACTTCATGAGTCTTTTTTGCGATAGGCCTGCTGCTGTTCGTCGTCTTCTTCGCTGTAAGCCTCCGGGTCCGAAACGGCGTACGCTTCCACTTCAAAGGGATTGTCAAGATAAGGATCTCTTTTAACACACCAGAGATAGAGTGAGCAAAACAGGTATGCGGGAACAAAAAATGGCCCCCAGTTGCCATACTGTTTGACGTGAACGTGTTCATGATCTCGGGAAATTTCAAGCGTCTTTGCTGTCTGGCCAATAATGGTATGGCCCAACGTCATCGCCATCGTCGACTTTCCCAATGCCGAATTCCGCAACAACCAGCGAACAAACCCACCGTGAAATTCGACGACCCCTCGAATCACTTGCATCTTGCCACCGGTCATCAACCCGGCCAGCCCAACCAGCAACCCGAACAGAGAATTGGGACTCGCCCAGATGTATTTCAGAATCTTGATGATCAACGACACGAATGTCCCACACAATTATTAATAACGAAAAACTTTGAACCTGACCGTTGCCAGCAACTTTGATTGTCCCTCACGATTGTACGGTCAATATAGCCAACCCTACAATCCGAACCCAGCACGTAACTTGCTATTGAAATTACGCTTACAGCAAATCGAGCGTTTCCAGTTGTCTAAAATTTCATGCGGTTGCAATTATGCCTGCACCGATGACTAAAATATTCCGGTACTACTTGAGACACCCCAAAACGGGCTTAAAGGGTCTCAGACCTGTGGAACTGGACACCAATGTTACTCGATAAAACATCTGAAACTGGGGCCAGCGGTTTTCCTCTGCCTAAGCCTCGATGTATCATCTTTGAAATGGAGTTCAAATGAAGATCACATCTTTGAGTATTAATTTTATATCCACCTGCACCCACAACGCTGTGAATTCGTTGGCGGGACGAGCATCAGGCTTGGCCCTGCTTTCTATAGCGCTTTTGTTTTGCGAAGTTGGCATCGGTGCCCTTTCTGCGCACCAGAACGAGAACAACGATCTGGAAGAGATTCGAGAAATCGAACGCAGTGTTCAGGCGGTTGTTGAAAAGACCATGGAATCAACGGTTGCGATCTCGGACGGTGTCGGATTCGGCAGTGGCGTAATCGTAAGCCCCGAGGGTCTGATCCTGACTGCGGGCCATGTCATGGGCAGTGGATCAACCGGTCGCGAGTTTGAAATCATATTCCCAAGTGGAAAAGTTGCTCGAGCACGAGCTTTGGGCAAAAACTTGAACTTGGATGCTGGCATGATCCAGTTGATCGACCCCGGGCCTTGGCCTTTCGTTGAGATGAGCGAATCGGATCCGCAAATCAGCGACTGGGTTGTGTGCCTTGGTCATTCTGGCGGCTATGAACTTGGCCGCAAACCTCCTGTCCGCACCGGCCGTGTGCTTGGCCAGCGAGGTGAGCAGATAGTAACGGATGCCGTCTTGATCGGTGGAGATTCAGGTGGACCGCTGTTCGATTTAGAGGGCAAGCTGGTCGCGATACACAGCTCGATCGGAGATACGGTGGCCGAAAATCGTCACGTTCCGATTTCGATCTACCACACTTACTGGAACAGAATGCAGCGGGGAGAATCGTGGGGCAAGCTTCCAGAACTTGCCGGCAAACGAAAAAAGAAAAAACAACCTGAACGAGCCGCGCCTGCCGCACCTGCCGCTCAACGAGCCAAATTGGGAGTCGTCGTCGACAAGAGCGCGAATCTAGCCATCGTAGAAAGTGTTCGCGATCGCTCACCGGCCCAGCGAGTTGGATTGCTTCCGGGAGATGTTATTAGATCGTTCGACGGTCGAAACGTGACCGGCCCACAAAACCTGATCGACTTGGTCCGCACCAAAAGCGTGGGCGACAGTGTCTCGATGCGAGTCCAACGTGGCAACTACGATTTGAATTTTCAAATCATTTTGGATGTTTTGGAATAACTGCAACCGTGTTTTCACAAAACATGGCAACACTACGAAACAACAGGAGCCGAAAACGAATTCAATTCGTTTTCACGAAGTAAGGAAAAAAAGGAACAATATGAAAAGTAATCTGACTCTTATTGCAACTTCGATTTTTACTTTTGTTGCCGTTTGTCTTTTTTCTGTCACGCCGGCCTCTGCTCAATTGACGGATGAGATGCGAGGAATGTTCGAGCAGATGCTGGATGAGTTGGACGAAGATCTCCAAGCCAAGTTTCGCGAAGCACTGGTCGAAGGCAACAACACGATCCGATTCACACCGGATGAATTTCGCCGCTTTCGTGACAACCCCGTGAATCCATTTGATGGTATCCAGGATATTGATCCTGATGAACTGGACGGCAACATCGAGCTTAAATTCGAGCTGCCCAGTATGCGGAACCGTACGCTGAAAAAGTTTGAACGGCAGCAGGTGAAAACGCTCGATACGTTTCAGCCGGTGATCCAATCTCACTTGACGAGTGTCGTCGAGGTATGGAAGAGCGGAAAGAAAATCGCCTTGGGGATTGTGATCGACGCCGATGGTTTAATCTTGACCAAGGCCAGCGAATTAGGCGATCACAAGGAGATTCATGTTGTCTTGCATGATCGCGCAACCTTGAGCGGCAAAGTGACTCGCACCGATGCAGCCAACGACTTGGCAATCATCAAAATCGCTCGCAACAATTTGGCTGCGATTGAGTTCTCCAACAAACAGCCTCGTACCGGTGCCTTTGTAATTACACCCGGCAGTACGGGAAATGTAATGGCAATGGGAACCTACAGCGCAACACCACGCGCATTGGCGGGACAGAAACAGGGGTTCCTGGGCGTAAAGCCGCAAACGGCGCAAGATGGAGTTTTGTTGGTCGAGGTTACCCCAGGCGGTGGGGGCGAAGAGGCAGGTTTGCTGACGGGAGATGTGATCCAGACGCTGGCCGGAAAACCGATGAATGATGTTACCGATTTGGTCAATGAGATTCGGAACCATCAACCGGGTGATTCCATCGCGATCGAGTTCTTGCGGAACGGGCGTGTGCAACAAACCCGTGCGGTTTTGGCCGATCGAAATTTCTCAGGAGCGAGGGCAGCTCGATTCAAAATGATGAATCGCCTGGGTGCAATCCCCAGTGATCGAGCTGATAAATTCCCATGGGTTTTTCAACATGACACGCCTCTATTTCCCGAGCAGTGTGGCGGCCCGATTGTTGATATTGATGGAGATGTGATCGGTATCAATATCGCTCGTGGCGGTCGGGCAGCCAGCTATGCAATCCCCTCAGCCCACATCAACAAACTCTTGCCTGAGCTTCTACGCGAGAACGTAGCAGCTCGTAATTAATGCACTTGTCTTAACTTTCAGGCAAGGTCTCATGGGCATTCTGATCATCATCACCGGACTGCTGCATCTCAGGCGATTCCTCGATGTCTTGCAACAGTGAGACTTTTTGCCAGATCTTACGTGACAACCCGGTACACAACGTTTCGACTTCGTTTACCGACGCGAGTGTTACAGAGTCGTTAAAATCCTGCACGTAAACAGCAGCGATCTTTCCCGTCAGCGAAAGCATCTCACTACAGTAGTCCAGATAGCGACGTAGTTGGAACGGAGTCATATAGGCCGTCGGAGAATTGGCCGTGCGCAGGTAGTTCTTGTTGGTGATCCGTTCAGGATCTTTCGTCAACTGATGCATATCAATAATGTGCGCGAGCGATCGAAGTTCGTGGACTGAGTCACAAGCGCGACCACGCTTAAAGCGACTTTCCAGTGTCAGGAGAAAGAAAATCGCAGCCCCGATCAAAACAATGTCATTGATCGCCGCCTCCAGCAACTGAATAAACTCGGTCATGCCAAGCCCTTCATCACCGGTCAGTGAATTCAGATGAGCGACATAAGCCGGCTCGCCCGTTTCAGCTCTTGAAATGGTCGCATTAAACTCAGACGCTGTCTCTTCAGGGCCCAACAGCCAAAGCGTCCCAATACTGCCCAACACGATTGAGACGGAAACCACCCAGCACAGACCACGTAGCCAGGCAACAGGCTTCCCAAACCAAATCGCCTTTTTTTCTGCTTCGGTTGCGATATTTACCAAATGCCCAGCGACCCCACCGAGGCCAGACTTCGGAAATCGCTCCTCGATCCGAATTTCCAGTTTCTTGAGGGTCGAAATGATCTTGTCCGCTTCAAGATAGTTCATAAAGCTGCGATCCGTTTTCTGATTTTGAATGTTTAATTTACAAGTACTGTGAGAAAACAATTTCAAGGTCTGCTAACATTTAGTGCAAGCCCAGTTGCGATGTGCTCAAGTTCCTTTATCTGAATATTTGGTTTTATGTCCACTCAAATGTACAAGCTTTGTTTCGTTTTGACTTTATTAACATTGTTGGCATTGCCGTTCACTACGTTGGCTCAAGACGCCGTGCCGCCAGCCGCGACGGATGAACAACAGGAAACCGAACAAGCCGCCAGCGAGTTTCCTTTGGTCTACTCAACCGATTTTGAGGACACGATCGAAGATTGGCAATTGGTTGACGATGGTTGGGGCCATAAAACCAACGAAGATGAAAACAAAGTTCTCTCGTTGCACAAAAAGGAGAGCAACTACAAACCAGAAGTTCGTTGTCCGCGTCACCAAGCCCTTTTGCAAGACGTAACCGTCACCGACTTTCAATTTGACTTAAGGGTTCTCAGCACCCACAAAGACTATCCCCATCGCGATTGCATTCTGATTTTCGGTTATCAAAGTCCGACCGAGTTCTACTACGTCCATCTGGGCAAAGCCACCGACAAACATTGCAACCAGATTTTCATCGTCAACAATGCGGCTCGTACCAAGATCTCGGTCACGACCAATGAGGGAACGGCTTGGAACGATCAGTGGCATAACGTGCGGATCAAACGTGATGTCGAATCGGGCGAAATCGAAATCTACTTTGACGATATGGAAACGCCTTGCATGACCGCGCTCGACAAGACGTTTGTTTTTGGCGGTATCGGAGTAGGCAGCTTTGACGACACCGCCGACTTCGACGACATCAAACTCTACGGTACCGAGTATGTCGAAGCCGAACAGGACGAAACCGAAGAAACTGAGGCCGAAGACGCGAAATAAGTGCCGCTCAAACACATCCAGCTAAAACCGGTATCATGAACTCATGACAGAAGCGAGCAAGAATTCGACATTCCGTTGGGTTAGCTTTAGCCTTAAAAGCTTGCTGGTTCTTGTTACAGTGGCGGCAATTCTCATCGGTTACCTCCAGCGACAGTACGAGCGAAGTACGATCAACGATTGGATCGACCTTGAACTCGCAAACCTTGAGGCGTCGTCACCGGCCGTTAAACGGTTTACACCCGTTCCGGACATAGTCTGTCCAAAAGAAATATCCTCAAAGGAACAACTGCGATTGCTGATGAAGGCGACCCGATGGGTTCGAGATCCACAACGAAGACAGGTGGTGCTGAAAATCATCGTGGAACAGTTCCCCAAGGAGGCTCATGCCTGCTGTCGAAAAATCGCCAGCGAATCGAAGGACGCCGAATTGCGACGAAACTCGCTTCGGATCATTGGCCTTTACAAAGACAAGGATGATGTCGAATTTCTCAGTCGTTTCCTGGACCACGAGGATCGTTCATCTTGCGCTGCGGCGATCGATGCAATTGGAATCATCCACGGGCATTCGTTCCCGCTTCCGGTC
>CAZDBA010000163.1:0-10753 GCA_964503615.1 uncultured Pirellulaceae bacterium | reverse complement strand
GAACTGAAAGTTTAGCGCGACTTGGATTTCGCCATGGACTTGCGAATCTCTTCGATCTCCAGCAAAAAGACGCTTAGCCCATGCGTCGCCACGACCAACGCGCCATCACGTGCTTGGACCTCAAGGTCGTAGACCGGAGCGGGAGGCAATGTGGCGCAAAGCGACGACCAAGTCTTACCTCGATCGGTCGACGCATAGACTCCCAGTTCGGTTCCCACAAACAGCAGCCCTTTGGTTTTTGGATCTTCGGCAATGGAATAAACGGTCTCGTGCGGAAGACCGCTGCTGATCGATTGCCAAGTTTTCCCAAAGTCATCTGTCACATAAAGCAAACTTGCCGAACCTCGACTTGGACTTTCTTTCATTGATACGTAAACCGTTTCTGGATCGTGATGAGATGTATACAGGGCTGAGATTCCTCCTTTGTCCAGTCCCTCGTTTCGCCGCTGCCAATTTTGACCACCGTCCGATGTGAAATAGACTCGGGCCCTTCCGCCAGCAACCAGACGTTTTGGTTCCAACGGGGATTCCGATAGTTTACGTAGCGGTCGTCCATCAAGATTGGGGCTGATCTTCTTCCAGTTATCTCCGCGGTTATCCGATTTCATTACGAATTGAGAGGCGCAGTACAGCACCGTACTCTCGGAATGGCGAGAAGCGAAAAACGGCGTCCACCATTCGAAGTCATGCTTCGTATCGCGATTGGAGCCAGGCTTAATTCGTTTGCTTGACCGGATATCGCCCAACGTGCCTCGTTTGAGATCTCCATTTTGCTGTGAAAAGTAAAAGACTGTCGGGTCATTCGGATCGGGAAAGGTTTCAAAGCCATCGCCGCCGGACCAAGGATCCAAAAAGACTTGTTCCCAGAGATCTTCCTTTCCATTTTCATGCCGTGCAGTCGCAGGCCCGACAAAAGAAGCGTTGTCCTGAGTTCCGCCCCAGATTCGAAACGGTTGCTCGTTATCCAGATGAATGCAATAAAATTCGGCAATGGGAAGATTGTTCAAGTGCAACCAAGTATCACCGCGGTCCCAGGAAACCAACAACCCTCCATCATTGCCAAGCATCAAGCGGTCCGGATTTTCAGGGTCAGTCCAAACCTCATGTACATCCAGATGAAGCCCAACACCTTGATAGTCATGCAATCGAAAAACGCTACCGTCGTCTGTATTTCGATCAAAGCCACCGTGGTCGATAAACGTCTTACCGCCGTCAAGTGATCGAATAAGTCTTAAACCACCGACGAACACTTGATCAGGATTATCAGCTGCCACGCGAAGATCACAAAAATCCCAGCCGACGTAGGTTGGCACAACACCTTCATGAGTCTGTTTCCAGTTATCACCCCCATCATCGGAGCGGAAGAGAAGACTACCCGGTTTGCGTTTTGCGGCTTCTGGTTTGGAATGGTCTACCATCAAGGCGTAAACCGTCTCGGGTTGCGAAGCGCAAACATCCAGCGCGATACGGCCTACCTTCCTCTGCAAAAGCCCAACGCCAAGTCGCGTCCAGTTCTCTCCCGAATCGTCGCTGCGATGAATTTCCGAAACGCCATCTTGTGTACGGGACCAAGTCGCGGCGTAAAGCCGTTCAGGGTTATCGGGTGCCATCACCAAATCGATCACACCTGATCGACCTCGTTCGAGAATGCGTGTAAAGCTCTTACCGCCATCGACCGTTTTATAGACACCGTCCTTATTTCCGGGGGTTCTTCCCGCATCTCCGAGCACTCCGACATAAACGATGTTTTCGTCATTCGGGTCGACCACAATTTTGCTGATCCGTTTGCTGTCGTGGAGTCCCATGTTGGTCCATGTCTCCCCAGCATCAACCGATTTAAAGACCCCGGTTCCATCAAAGCTATGACCTCCCAAGTGACATTCACCTGTTCCCACCCAAACAGTATTCGGGTTCGAGGGAGCGACCGTAACATCTCCAATGGCGAAAGTGGATTCCTGAGTGAAAATTGGCTTCCAAGTTAGCCCAGTGTTCACCGTTTTCCAAAGACCGCCCGATCCAACAGCTGCATAGATTGTTTTCAGGTCACCGCGCGGCGTATCAACTGCTTCGATTCTGCCGCCGGCGAACTTGGGCCCCATCGCCCGCCAAGGCAAATGTTTGAACCTGGAGTTCTCCGCCATTTGTTTGTGCAGTTCCCAAGCCTCCAGGCGACTGAGCCCGGCTTTCTCAGATGATTGGTCTTCAGGCCTCTGTGAATAGACGGAACCAACCTGACAAAAAACAACCACGAATAAAACGACACTGGCTGCCAACACAACGCGAAGCATGCAAAATTCTTTTCAAATTGATTTCACTGATTCTGACTACGCTCGCCATTTGAACGTTACGTCAGCCATTCTTTCAAGAACAGACAAGTATAGCGAAACAACAAACGAATCGACTGCCCACTCTTACTGATTTCAAGATTAGTCTGATATGGCACGAAGGTTGTCCATCGGTTTGCGCGCTAAAAGTATTGGAGCTATGCCCAAAGTTTTTTACACCACAGATAAACTCGGATAAACACAGATGACACGCTCGTTTTTATCTGTATTCATTTGTGTTTATCCGTGGTTCCTCACTGGCCCCCTTTATAGCCGCGGATCGACCGGTTCACTCTCCAAAGCCAACACTCCGAATACGCATTCGTGAGTTTGCCGCAACGGTTTGCATTGAACAAAACGTCGGATACTCTCCACGCCCAGTGCAAACTCGCGTAGGGCAAGGCTACGTTTCTTTCCCACGCTGCGACGACGAAGCTTTTTCAAGTTCACCTCGCGATCATAATCCGGTCCATAGATGATGCGCAAATACTCTTTGCCTCGGCATTTGATCGCAGGCTGAACCAATCCTCTTGCTTTTTTTGTAATAAACTCGGCTGGCTTCACAACCATTCCTTCGCCACCAGAAGTCGTCAAGTCGATCCACCACTGAGTCGCCTGCTCCACAGAAGATTCGTCCGCGAGCTCCACAATCCGGTGATCGGTACGCAATAACAGGTTCGCTTTTTCTGGCTCACCACAGATCGAATCGATCTGCTGCATGTGCCAAAGGTGGTCTTTATCAAAATGGTCTTTAGACTCGGTTGCCATCAAGTGAAACGGAGCCAGTTTCCAGTCGTCGAGTGAATTCACATCCCAACAATAGGCGCGATAGGCATCAATAAAGCGGCTTACGTTACTTTCAGTTTCTGCAAAACGGCTGGACAGGCCCGCAGCTGCCTCTGCATGACCATCGCTCAGTCGGGTAGAAGCCTTGCTAAGTGAATCCAGGACAACAGGAAGCGCGTGGCTGGCTGCTGCTCCCACGGCGGCGTACTGATTCTTCAAAAGCTCTTTGGCTTTTTCCGACCAGGGCATCAGCTCGCAGTCGAGACACACCCAGGATGTTTCAAAAGTGTCCCAGAAGCCAGCCTTGTTCAGCTGTTCGCGCACTCGGTCGAGCAAACGGGCTTCAATTTCGCCGTCCGCAAAAAATCGACGGCCAGTTCTGGTGTAGATGATTCCCGATTCATCGTTCGTGATACCAAATCGCTCCCGGGCCGACTCCGAATCTTTACAGACAACGACGATGGCGCGAGAACCCATATGCTTTCGCTGACAAACGACTTTGGGAATTTTCTGGTTGCGAAAATAGTTAAACGCTTCTTGGGGATGTTCAAGGTATCCATCAATCACGCTCGATTCGGATGGCGACATCGTTGGTGGGAGATAGATCAGCCATTTTGGATCGGCCGCGAATCGACTGATAACTTCCAGGGCAGCGGTGGCGTTCTCTTCGCGCACGGTAACGTTTCCCATCAGTTCGGTGGAAATGTATCGTTTGCCGCGAACGTCTTCCGCATCCAGCATGTTATCGTTGGCTTGCTGAGCACTCAAACCGAGTGTTGTTGCATTGGCCTCCAGTGGCTTGACCGGCTCGCAATAAACTTTCGCTGCCGGCACAGAAACCAGTTCCAGTTCCGGATAACGCAGCGCAGTCAGCTTTCCGCCAAAGACGCAGCCAGTATCAATATCAATCGTTTGATTCACCCACTCGGCATCTGGTACAGGAGTATGTCCATAGACCACCATCGATTTGCCACGATATTCCGCCGCCCAGTTATGGCGGACTGGCAAGCCAAATTCGTCGATCTCGCCGGTCGTTTCACCGTAAAGCGCAAACGAACGGACCTTGCCAGATCCGCGCCCCTGCATCGACTCTGGCAGTCCCGCATGAGCAACGACCACTTTTCCATCATCCAGCACGTAGTGACTGATCAAGGAATCCAGAAAGGCCATCAGCTGTTTATTAAATTCGGCTTTATGTTCGTCCGGAACGCGATCGAGGTCTTCCAGTGTTTCAGCCAGCCCGTGTTGGAGCTTAACATCTTTCCCACGTAGTTTACGAAGCAGTTTTGCATCGTGGTTTCCAGGTACACACAATGCGTTTCCGGACTGGACCATATTGCGGACCAGCGCGAGCGAATCAACAGCCCGAGGCCCGCGATCGACGATATCTCCAACGAAAACAGCGGTTCGTTTCTGTGGGTGGCAATAATGGATTCCCGGCCATCCCCCTTTCGATTCGATCGGTTGGTGTTCATAGCCCAGTTTCTTGAGCAACAGTTCAAGCTCGTCGCAGCAGTTGTGGATGTCGCCGATGAAGTCAAACGGACCGTGAACGTCAGATTTGTCATTCCACAGCGGTTCGCGTGTGATGTTAACCGCCTCAACTTCTTCAACCGATTTGAGCACGTAGATTTGCCGAAAGCCCTCTTTGCGAAGCGTCCGAATCGAGCGCCGAAGTTGGGATCGCTGGTTTCGAATCACGTGTGGACCGAATTGACGATCTTCCCGAGCTTCGTTTCGCCGTTGGCAAACCTTTTCCGGGATATCGAACACGATCGCCACGGGTAAAACATGAAACTGTCTTGCCGTAGAGACGATCTTGGCTCGGGACTCCCGTTGAACGTTCGTTGCATCGACAACCGTCAGTTTCCCGGCAGCAAGTCGCTTGCTGGCAACGTAGTAGAGAACGTCAAAGGCATCCACAGTCGCAATTTGGCTGTTTTCATCGTCGCTAACCCAACCTCTGCACGTATCGGAGGAAAGAATTTCCGTTGCTTGAAAATGTTTTCGCGCAAATGTGCTTTTGCCGGAACCGCTGGTCCCAACTAGTGCGACAAAAGAAAGTTTTGGGAGTTTGATATTCATTTAAGTTTGAATTTGACTTGGCTGACCTTGAACATGGCAAAGTTTTGCAACCTTTGGAATTGTCCACCGGTTTGAAACTACGCCATTTTTTGTTGAACAAGTTTAAAGATGGCGATCTGAGTCGGAGCACCGATGCCCGCTTCCTCATCACCTACCGGTTCGATAGTTGCGGTGTACCCAAACCGCTGGCAAATTGCATCTGCCCAAGCTTGAAACTCTTCCCGGTTCCATTCAAAACGATGGTCCGGATGACGAAACTTTCCGGCCGGCAACGATTCCCACATCTGGTTATATTCACTATTGGGCGTCGTAACGAAAACATATTGCGGTCGGGCAAACTCAAAAACGACTCGTTCCATCGCCGCCAACCTTGGTTCATCAAGATGTTCAATTACTTCGACCAACGCAGCCGCATCAAACCCCTTAAACCTCGCATCGCGATACATCAGCGATCCGTGAATCAATTTCACCCGATCAAGCTGAAAACTTGGTAGCTCATCGATTCGCAAACGGCTGGACGCAATTTCCAGACTGCGAATCGCAACATCCATACCCACAATCGTTTCAATCGCAGTAACCTTCATCAGCCTGCGAATGAGCCTTCCTTCGCCACAACCAAGATCGATGACCGAATTTGCGCCTGACTCAGTGATCTTTTGGCAAACCAGATCCAAACGCTGGGCATGCAAGCCGATCTTTTTTTCCACAACCGCTTCGGAGTTCGCCGCAGCTTCTTTTTCAGGCTCGTCTTCCAGTGACGACTGTTCGTTAAGCTGCTCGATTGCCTGGCGAGCAAGGCTCGGTTGAAACTTCAGATAGCGGCGAACGATCGCTTCCTGCTCCGGGTGATTCGCCAACCACGATGCACCTTTGGCCAGCAGTTTGTCATACTCATCGCGACCCACAAAGTAATGTTTCTGGTTGTCGAAAACCGGAATCAGCACGTAAAGGTGGCTGAGCAGTTGCGAAAGCAAAATTCGATTCTTCAGTTTGACTTCATAAAAGTGACTTTCGCCCCACGATTCAAACTGTTCGTCAAGCATGCGGTTGGTAACTTCCACCTCATAGCCCAACGGTTCGAAGATTTTTCGAATGAAAGTTTCACCACCGCGCACTGGCAGGACATGGATACCAACTTCGAGAGGAAGTTCAGTTTCCACCAACTCGGGCTTTGACTCACAACGCCCGTTCATTGCAGAGCCAAGCACTTTTGAGATTGCGGTGCTGATAAACGAAGAGGCCACGAAGGGGCGATCGTTAACATAACCGGCCAGAGCAAACTTGCTCTGCCGTTTCTTCCCACGTGCCATCTCAATCGGATCCACATCCAACAGCAAAGCGACAGTGCAGCGCTCCTCGCTTGCTTCTGGAAAATAGACATGACAGTCGCCGAAACTGAGCGAAAATTTCTGGAAGCGATCGGGGTGCTTGTGAAGCAGGTACCCAAAATCGGTCGCCGGCGGACGTGTGTTGGTGATTGTAAGTAGCATAAGGTAAGGTTAACAAAAAACAGGCCAACAATGTGAGCGTGCAGTAAGCAGCACGCCTCTCCGAAGCGCTAATATCGCCTTAGAAAGGCGAGCTATGTAGAGTCGCCCGATTTAAGGCACGATGGCAAAGTAGTTCCAAAAACAGACGCGCTGTCACGAATCAGGTTCGGTCAACAACAATGTTCTAAGAGCCATCGAAATTGTCCTCATTATTCCATAGTTTTTCCTGCTTTTAATTGGAATCGCAATCAACCTCGAACTATATTATCGGCTCCAGCTTAGTTTAGATGTCAGTAATCAGGCTCAATGCGAGCAAAGACAGGAAACCAACATATGAGAAATGCAGTCACGATTTTATTTATTCTTGCCTTCGTCAACTTGGCAGACGCACAAACTCAGCGGCGCCCATGCGGTCCCGACTCACTCAAAGGGCCAGCTCGTCTGCTCATCCCCCAACGAGGAGGCGGAGCCGATTTCCGTCCGACCTGCGAGGCTCACGATAACTGTTATGGAACCTTGGGCTCCGATCGCGACCAATGCGATTTGAATTGGAAAAGCGATATGTTGTCAGCCTGCCAAAGTGCGAATCGAAAGTGCGCTTGTCGAAGACGAGCGAAATTCATGCACCGTGTTGTAAGCAAACATGGCCAAGACGCGTTTGACACTGCCCAAAGTAAAGCCAAAGGGTTTTGACTCAAGCTGACTAGTTTGCGAAGTTCAAATTGACCAGCTCTGAACAAGGAAAAATTACCAAGTCGAAACTTTTGTGAAATAACTGGAACACTGGGTACATCTTTTAAGCAGAAGAGATATCGCCCTCCAACTAAAACGAAAGTCGACTATGCAAAAAATGACACACCTGATTCTCGTACTCGTCTGCGCAATAAGCTTCACGACTCACTTGTCCGCCCAAGATGAGGAGCAAGATCCCCAAATTGCCCAGAAAGCAACCAAGGCATCGAAGTCTTTCAAACGCCGTTTTGGCGCTGCCGAGCTTACCGAAGAGCAGCAAGCGCAACTTCAGGCATTGATCTATGAAAACTGGGAAGGTTTGAGTTCAAGCAAAGCTGAATTGAGGGAGTTGGTATCAAAGAAAGATGCCAAAACGATCAGGAGAAGTGTCGGCAAAGCGGTTCGATCCGGCGTGTCTAAAGCCGAAGCACATAGAACTGCGCTCGCCGAAACAGACTTGTCAGAAGAGGACCAAGCGAGAGCTGCCGCGTTACAAACACGTCTGGATGAAATTGAGCAAGGCATTATCGATCAGATTACCGCCACATTCTCTGATGAACAACGGACAGCCATGCAGGAGCCCCGACCGAAAAAGAACCGCAAAGAAAAGGACCGCAAAGAAAAAGAACCCGAAGAAGAGTAAGAATAAATCCGAAAAGGATTTGGCGTTAGCAATGGATTTGACGGCCTGTTTGGAAACGACTCGGAGTGTCCAGGCCTGTGGCGCGAGCCAACGGGCCAGCCGTCGGCTTCGTTTTCATAAACTCAACAGGAATCGCGACCGCCCCAAACTCTCTTCTTACTTCCAAGTAACTTTGCCTTGGCTGTTTTCGATATCTAACCATACCGAAGCATGTTCAAAGTCGCGTGTGTAGATATAGCCCTCTCGCACGGCAGGTCCAGCAGGCGGTCCGAGCGGTTTTTGATATTCCGGAAGTGATTTCAACCAGAGACCACTTTCGCAAACTTTCTTTTTGCCCCTGCCTTTTGAGTCAACGCAGTATCCGTCGTTCAAAAACAGGTAGCTGTATTTCTCTGCGCAGACCAGGAACAAGGCCAGTTGATAATGCAGTTTGTCTTGCGAAATTTCTGAAAGATCATCAACCCTTGCGTGAGTCTCATCAATATCGTTTGACACGCCACCATCGCCGATTCCCAGCGTCATTGCGATGATCTTGCCGTCGCGGGCAGCTGTTTGAACGGCAGCAATCCCTTTGGCGATGTAATCTTTCTTGCTTAGTTTGGTGCCCGCCGGCATTGTGAATAATTCCAAATAACTTCCGTCGAAGTAGTCCATGTATTCGAGTCCGCTTTGGGGAAATCGGGCTCGAATAATATTTGCGAGCATTAGTTTCTCAGGGCCAAGCGCCTTACGCGTTGCAGTCATCATGTCGTGATAACCTTCGACCGTCTCCTGCTTTTTGCCTTGGGGAAGCTGCGCTTTCAAATACGAAGATAGGGACTTGATGTTGCCGTCTAGAAACAATCCATCGATATGCGGACTGCGACAGACTTCGGCCGCATTATCGACCCACCATTCTCGAAGAGCTTCATTGGACGTGTCGTACCCTCGACTCATGTTTCTGACGACCCTGTCGTCGCCTTGTTTCGTCGTTAGATACCAGTCTGGAATGTTGTCGAGCTGATCGTCAAAGCTGTAAGTCGAGTAGTGAACAAATACATTGCGATAAAACAGCACCTTGGCGTTGGGGTTAATTTGTTTAATCGCTTTGGCTGCTTCGACCGATCCCGCGTCTGTCGAACCATAAGATTCCGATCCAGTCCTCTTTTCCAGTGTTATCAACGGGAACCCTGCCAAGTACTGAAGTTCCTCTTCGGTGAATTTTTTGTCTTTCCGAACATGGATGTACAGTGGCAGCGAGTCCCAACTAAATTCGGGCATTCGCAAGGCCGAATCGGAACTGGTCGAGCTAGATTCTGGCTCAGTCGTTTGAGCGAACAGAGTGTTGCAGACGAGTAGACATAGAATACCTAAAAAGGTTTTGAGTTTATTCATAGTTAGTAGGTGGTCCTATATCTATTTGCGACGCGCGATTTATGCTGCTTTTCAAACCTATTATTCATGAAACGCTTCCCTAGCTGATTAACTCAAATCGAAAAGGTACCCACCTTGGCAGTGTTCACATGTTCACCAATCAGTTTTGTGTAACAAATGGCCGGCGTCAAGAGGCCCATAAGTGGGTAAGCAGATATCTAAAAATTCGCCAAGATTCCTCTTGAAAGCCGATTGAGAAAACATGACAATTTGACATGCAGTTTCGGGATAAGTAGACTTATCCCGAACGTATAAGTACATTTCCCGTACTTATCCCGCAACTCTGCGGGATAAGTAGATAGTTATTCGGCTAAACTATTTACTGCAACAGATCTCACATCCTATGAAAGGGCAATCCATGTTCCGCATTCCAATTTTCGCAACACTCGCGTTTATGATTTCTTCACTTCCTCTTCAGGCTCAAGAAATTGTCTACGCTACTGATTTTGATGATCTCTCTTTAGGCTTTACTGAAAACCCACCTGCTCCCGGGCAAGATGGCTGGACTGCAATATTTCATCCCGGCAACTCTTTTGGGGAGATACAGAATGTGGTGGCTAACGGCGGCAACGCGATACATCAGTTTACAGATATCACAAACACGAATGCGCAACAGTCGATAGACAGCAGATTTTATGATCCAGTGAATGTATCTAGTGCTGTCGAGTTGATTTTTGATATTGATTTTAACGCTCAATCTAGCGATCTGACGACACAGAATTCCTATGGCGCATCGGCTGGGATTTTTGGAGATGGGCAACTTTTCAGCTTTTCCGTTGGCAGTGGTAACGGGCCGGTGAGGGAGGATGTTGGCGTGTCTGTCGGAATCTCAACATTTAATGGAACGGACAACAACATCCCACTTAACATCTCAGTGGGGCAGAACTTGGCATGGGGGGAATGGCACAATGTCCAGCTGACTGCGAACCTTCAAACTCTTGAGTGGATCTCTATATCGGTTAACGGCGCGTCACAGTCGCTTAATGGAGTCGACCTTCCTAGGAATTTCAACGCAGGTAACCCCTTTACACCTACATTTATTGATGAGGTCTTGCTGCAGGTTGTCAATATCGAAAACTTCGGCGATGAAACATCAGACAGCATCTTTTTTGACAACCTCTCACTGGCAGTCACTACTGTTCCAGAACCTAGTTCATTCGCTGTCGTTGGGCTTTTCGGATTTGTTGCTTGTCTTTCACGTCGAAGAAAGTTAAGGCCGGCAATCCATGCACAATTCGCGGCATAACAATAATCGAGATAGGGGCCGCATTGCTGCGGAC
>CAZDBA010000162.1:0-10834 GCA_964503615.1 uncultured Pirellulaceae bacterium | reverse complement strand
TTTTTAAGTGATATTGGCTGATTTTAAATAAAAAAACGGGGTTCAAACTGAATTGTCCCCGTATTTGTCCTATCTAGTTCCGGATGCTGTCGCCTTCCGTCATGTAGAGAACATTTTAGCGACTGTTGAAGAATTTTCGGAGCACTTCGTCTGCTGCCGAGGTGGAGTCGCCTTCTAGAGTTTTTTCGACTTTGGGAAGCTTGCCCGGTTTTTGCTTTTTCTTTTTCTTATTTTTGTCCACGGTATCTTCGTCGGAAGGATCAGCAGGCTCGTTTTCGGCCTTTTTCTGCTCTTCCATCTTGCGAGCGGAGTTGGACGCTTTGCTCAACGCCATCGATTCTTCGAGATCAAACTGCACTGTCTTTTTATTGTT
Source organism: uncultured Pirellulaceae bacterium (assembly GCA_964503615.1). Taxonomy (GTDB): domain Bacteria; phylum Planctomycetota; class Planctomycetia; order Pirellulales; family Pirellulaceae; genus CAZDBA01. Next base: position 10,461 of record CAZDBA010000162.1, on the reverse strand, counting down.
ATGATCATCCAAGTCGTCGGTCAGCCAATCCGAAATACTGTCCTCAATAGAACTGGGCCGATTCTTTGTACGCGACGCGGCTTCGACCACGTTTTCAATTTTAGGTTTCTTGTTACCTGGTTTGGCGTGGTCCAAAATCAGTTCGAATTGCAAACGCCCAACACGTAGGGTATCTCCAACCTCAACTGTATGCGGTGCATCGATCGCTTTGCCATTGATAAAGGTGCCGTTACGACTACCCAGATCTTCGACTGTAACTTTCCCGTCTTTGATGTTCACCGCACAATGCTTGCGACTGACCATATCACTGGCTGGTCGCAAATGGGCCTGCTCGCCTCTTCCGATGATAAAACTCGGCACCGAGATCTTGATCTCTCTGCCGTCATTTTTACCGCCGATAACCTTTAGCCTTACTTGCATCCTGTCTCCTTGACCTGTCTAGGATCCGATGATGTCTCAATTTATCGAACCGGACAATTCACCGCCTCGTTAGACAAAAGCATTCCAAACTCGAAACTCGATTTCGCCGTTTACCTTGTGTTATAGCGAACGGTTGTTTGCAACACTGCTCACTTTCATAATAGTCGAAGCTAAATTTGAAAGCGACGTAATTGTAGGGAAGGGCGGTACCCAAAATCAACTGTCAGAGTCCCATTGCGAACATTTAGACCGCAGAAAACGATGAATTTTTCGTGAATATGGGTCTTAACGATTTTTCGTCCAAGTATCGTTCTGGAATAGAGTTGAACGATATTCCTCCGCAGCTTGTTTCTCAGCAGGACGCAAACTGCCTTCGGTAAAACTCGTCCTCAAAGCACTTGCTAATAAATGAGTCCACTTGGACACGAAAGCATCGTCCTGAACCTGAACACCAGTTAGATCTTCCAATCCTGGCAACTCAGGCGCTGACACCGATCTCTTGAGAAGCAAACTGCCGTGCTGCAATAACGACTTCTTAAGTCGCCGTTGCGCGCTGCCGCCTAACTTGGAATCGCCCACAATCAGATCGCCTTCAGCGCGACGTTGAAAACACAGAAAACGATCTTTGTCGGCACGAGTCGCTTCACCTGGCCGATGTCCAAACAGATACGCCTCTACATCATACTCCCGCAGCAGCTCGATGACTGAGTTGTGCACCAGATCGTAAAGCTCACCATTTTGGCTGGCCCATCGCTCAGAACTTGGCACACAAAGACTGTAAGTCAATTCCTCGTCGTGAACGATCGCACCGCCTCCCGTTCTACGACGTACAATCGGACAGTTGAGACTTGGCGGGTGCTGAGTGCGAGCATCGTACGCCTGAAAATAGCCCAGCGATATGGTGGCCGTTTGCCAACGATAAATTCTCAAAGTCATTTGGCCCGTTTGCTCAACCGTTTCCAACAACGCTTGATCAACCGACATATTCCAAGCACCGTCAGCAGCAGGATCGATGATTAAACGGGTCTCAGTTTCCATCAAATTTCATTTTTGAAAAGTCGCCTTTCACTCAAACGCTACTGAGCGTTACTGAGCGTCCGAACCATCCTCTTCGTATTCCGAAATAGGCGGGCAAGAGCAAACAAAATTTCGATCACCGTACACATTATCGATTCGATTAACGGTCGGCCAGAATTTAGCTTGTCGCGTCGCTGCCGTCGGCTGAACCGCCGTCTGGCGATCGTACTTTCGATCCCACTGCGGATCGACGATATCATCCAGAGTATGCGGAGCATGACGAAGCGGAGAATCTTCGGCCGAAATCGCGCCGCTTTCGACGGAGCGGATCTCCTCTCGGATTTGCAACAAAGCATCACAGAACCGGTCCAACTCCGCTTTGGATTCCGACTCAGTAGGTTCGATCATAATCGTGCCCGCGACCGGCCAAGACATTGTAGGTGCGTGAAAACCGTAGTCCATCAAACGTTTGGCAATATCCTCTTCGGTAATCTCGCTGCTCGCTTTGATCGGTCGAATGTCCAAGATGCACTCATGAGCCACACGACCGTTTTGACCCTTGTAGAGAACTTCGTAGTGACCCTCCAACCGAGCCGCGATGTAGTTCGCATTCAGGATCGCAATTTCGGTCGCTCGTTTTAGCCCTTCGGCGCCCATCATATAAATGTACGCCCACGAAATCGGCAAAATCGCGGCACTTCCAAACTGAGCCGAAGCAACCGCGCCACCCGGTTCCAATCCTTCTTGCGGACGAACCGTATGGTTCGGCAAAAACGGAGCCAGATGCGACTTAACCCCGATCGGCCCCATTCCAGGACCACCGCCACCGTGTGGAATACAAAACGTCTTGTGCAAATTCAAGTGCGATACGTCCGAGCCGATCAAACCAGGCTTGGCCACACCTACCAAAGCGTTCATGTTCGCACCGTCCATGTAAACCTGACCACCATGCTCATGGACAATCTCACAAGCCCGACCGACCGTCGTTTCGAAAACGCCGTGTGTGCTGGGGTAGGTGATCATCAAACTGGAAAGATTCTGACTGTGCTGCTCGGCCTTTGCAGTCAAGTCTTCCATGTCGATGTTGCCGGCCTCATCCGTTTTCACGACAACAACCTTCAACCCCATCATGCTCGCACTCGCCGGATTGGTGCCGTGCGCGGAACTTGGGATCAAGCAAATATTTCGATGCTCCTCGCCAAGGCTGGCATGGTATCGGCGAATCGCAAGCAACCCTGCATACTCGCCCTGAGCACCTGAATTCGGCTGCATAGAGATCGAGTCGTATCCAGTGATCTCGATCAACCAATCCCCCAACTGCTTGATCATCTCGTGATAACCCGCAACTTGGTCCTGAGGAGCGAACGGATGCAAATTTGCAAATCCGTTTTGGGTTACTGGCACCATCTCGGTCGTCGCATTCAGCTTCATCGTGCACGACCCCAACGGAATCATCCCGTGCGTAAGGGAAAAGTCTTTATTCTCCAGGCGCTTGAGGTAACGCAACATCTCCGTTTCGCTGTGATACCGGTTAAAGACGGCATGAGTCAGGTAGCTGCTGGTCCGGTGAAGTGACTGCGGAATCGTTGGGCGATCGGCCGCTTTTTGTTCAAGCCCACTGACTTCCAGACTTCCAAAGACAGAAATCAAAGCCTCAACGTCTTCGACCGTCGTCGTTTCGTCCAAACTCATTCCGATCACTTCGTCGTCGATCGTGCGCAAGTTAATACGCTTGGCAACCGCCGCCGCGACCAACTCGCTCTGATTGCTTACTCGAATCGCAATCGTATCGAAAAAGTTATCGTGCAATAGTTCATAGCCAAGTGCCTGCAACCCGACCGCCAACATCGATGCCAAGCGGTTAACGCGCTCGGCGATGTTTCGAATACCTTCAGGACCATGGTAAACGGCGTAGAAACTCGCCATGTTCGCCAGCAACGCCTGAGCGGTACAGATATTCGAAGTCGCTTTGTCACGACGAATATGTTGCTCGCGCGTTTGCATCGCCATTCGCAAAGCGGTCTTGCCGCGAACGTCTTTGGACACCCCAATAATTCGGCCAGGTGCCGATCGTTTGTACGCGTCTCGAGCCGCCAGGAACGCCGCGTGAGGCCCACCGAATCCCATCGGAACACCAAATCGCTGAGCACTACCAACGACAATATCCGCGCCCATTTCTCCAGGCGGTTTCAACAGTGCCAGACTCAACAGATCAGTGGCGAAAGCAACCAGCCCCTTTTGATCGTGGACTTGCGTTACGTACTCGCTCAAATCCTGAACGTTGCCTGTTGTGCCGGGATAGTTGAACAGAGCACCGAAAATCTCTTGCTCACAAACCGCAGCCACCGGACCTACGACCACTTCAAAGCCAAAATAGGTCGCCCGTGTTTTGATTACGTCTAACGTTTGTGGGTGGACGTCGTCCGCCACAAAGAACGTGTTGCTTTTGTGCTTGCTGGCCCGTTTGCAAAGCGCCATCGCTTCGGCTGCCGCAGTCGCTTCGTCCAGCAGCGAGGCGTTTGCCATTTCCATCCCAGTCAGGTCCATTACGACTTGCTGGAAATTCAACAACGCCTCCAGCCGCCCCTGAGCAATCTCAGCTTGGTAAGGCGTATAAGCGGTGTACCAACCAGGATTCTCCAAAACGTTTCGCTGGATAACCTGAGGGACATGTGTTCCGTAATATCCCATGCCGATGTAAGACTTGAAGACTTCGTTCTGCTCCCCAAAAGATTGCAATCGTTGCAAAGTTTGAGCTTCAGAACGAGGAGCTGCCAGATCGAGTTCTTCATCCAGCAGAATATCGGCAGGAACGGTCGAGGCGATAAACTCACTAAGTGATGATGCGCCGACCCCCTTCAACATCGAATCGATCTCATCCGGGCTTGGCCCAAGATGCCGATTGATAAACTCATCGTGCCCTAAAAGTTGCTTAAGTGACTTCGATGATGAAATAGACTTTTCCATAATTGTCATAATCTAAAAAGAGCAAACTGCCCGGTCGACTGTTGGTTGAAATGAACTTCGAACACGATTTGGAATAAACGCATTCAAACGAGATTGGCGATGACTTACTTAATCAACAGAAACAGGCAAAGGTCAACCGATCCTGAAGAACCATTGGGAACGGGTACTGTTTACCCAGCTTCGTTGCACTGCTCCTCGTAGGCAGCAAAGTCCATCAACTTCTCAAGCGAACTCTCGTCTGAGATTTTGACTTTCATAATCCAACCTGCGACGTAAGGATCGGAGTTGAGGATCCCCAAGTCATCCGGCAACGTCGTATTAACCTCGATCACCTCTCCATCAACTGGACTGTAGAGATCGCTGGTCGCCTTGACACTTTCCACTTCGCCAAACGATTCGCCGGCTGCAACGGCAGCTCCTACTTCGGGCAAATCCATGTAGACCAAGTCGGTCAATTGTTCGATCGCATGTGCGGAAATACCAATCGTTGCAACTTTGTCTCCGCCTTCATCGGCGACAAAAGCCCACTCGTGTGTTTCGGCGTAAAGTAGTTCTTCAGGACTCACTTATTTCTCCAATGTGAATGTCTGACACAAAATGTGATTTCAAATTTCGATTCAAAGTGTCAACTAATTAACTTCGTTTGTAAAAGGGCAGGGGGGCGATTTTTGCGGCAGCGGACTTACCGCGAATATCAATCGTGACTTCAGTTCCTTCAACGGCGTACTCTTTGCCGATGTAACCCATTGAAATCGCTTTCTCAAGTGTTGGCGAAAAAGTTCCACTGGTCACAAAACCGACTTTTTGATCGCCCACGTAAATATCACAGTTTTCGCGGGCGGCTCGACGGCCTTCCAGCACCAAGCCCACTCTCGTCGGTAGCGAGGAATCTTTACGTGCCTTCAAGATCGCACTTCGGCCAACGAACTTTCTGTCTTTGAAATTCATCGCGAAACGCAAATCGGTTTGTGCGGCATTGATCGTTTCGCCGAGCTCATGACCGTACAACGGCATCGCCGCTTCCAGACGCAAAGTATCTCGAGCACCCAAACCGGCAGGACCACCACCGATTTCTTTCGCCAGCTCATGGACCTTTGCAGTAATTTCCATAGCGTCGCCCGCTTCGGCAATAATTTCACAGCCATCTTCGCCGGTGTAACCGGTCCGGCTAACAATCACCGAACGTCCGCAAACCTCGGCCAAGCCACCCGTGTAATAACCGAAATCGTTTGGATCGGTGTCTGAGAGTTTTGCAACAACCTCATTTGCCTTGGGGCCTTGCACCGCGATCATTGCCGTTTCGCAAGTACGATCATCAATTTGAATATTGTCTTCGGCAGTAAGATTTTGCCCAAGCCAGCTTACGATCTTCTCACGGTTACTGGCGTTGACCACCATCATATAAAACGACGAACCATCAGCGTTACCAAGCCGGTACACCAACACGTCGTCGAGAATGGTTCCACTTTCATTGGTCATCAACGAGTAACGAATCTTGCCCGCATCCATCGCTGCAACGCGTCGAGTTGTCAGGCGATCCAGAAAGCGATCAATATTCTCGCCTTTGAAGTACAACCGGCCCATGTGAGAGACATCAAAAATCCCAACGGCGTTTCGAGTTTGATGATGCTCGTCCATGATGCTTTGATACTGAACAGGCATCGACCATCCGGCAAAGTCGACCATGCGCCCACCTTGCTGGACATGCCAATCGTGAAGGGGCGTTTGTAATGAAGGTTGAACAGCAGTCACAGATTTTCCATTTATGATTAGTGCGTTGGTCTCAGGAACCCAAGAGATTCAAAACAAAAATTCACAAGCAAGGGGAGTTGTGTTGGAGTTTTGAAATTAGTCTGAAAGACCTTCTTGATAGGGGATGTAAAATCGGTTCTACAACTGTTTTCTACTACCGTTGAGAACGGCTTTATCTTAACTCATGATGGAGACGAGACTAGGGCTAAATACACCGTACTCATAGTGGAACTGAATCTGTAGTGTATCGAGTTTACCGCTTGTGAGAGCCTCTTTTGCGCGTGACAATCGGACGCACTCAGCCCAATATCCGAACACGGCGGAAAAGATGGAAAAGTCATCCAAGTCATCAAATTCTTCCTCGCTCCATCCAATTGAGGCCAGTCATCTGCACGCACGGCGGGAACGGACGTTCCTGATTTTGGCGGCATTGTTTTTGGGCTCACTGACGATGCTGAACATCCTTGGGGTCAGCCGGTTCATGGTCTTGTTCACGCTGGTTTTGCCCGAAGACGGAACTTGGTCGATCGATTGGTGGAAATGGGGCGTTCCCAACCGCGATATTGCTTTCGCTTTGGCCGTCGGGGTGCTTCCCTATCCGATTACCTTTCTGTGTACCGATTTAATCAGCGAGTTCTATGGTCGCAAGCGAGCGAACTGGGTCGTGTTTGCGGGGCTGCTTCTCAACCTGTGGGTGATGTTCATCTTTTGGCTGGCTGGCGTAATGCCAGAAACGCCCAAGATGGATCCCGACACCGGCCTTCCCAAAGTCTCGATCGCGGCCAAGTCACTGGAGACCTTGGAAGAGGAAGAACAGTTCACGCTGAATATCGAAGATCCCACAACCGAAGGACCATCAGCCGCGGAGAAACGACTGGAAGAAGTCCGCACCGATTTCAAGGTCGACATCCCCAACGATTATGCGTTTTACAAAATGAGAAGCCTTGCGTTTGCCGCCGTGTTCGCTTCGATGATCGCCTATCTGGCGGCCCAGTTCGTTGATGTGTGGCTGTATCACTTTTGGAAACGGCTGACCAAAGGCAAACATCTTTGGTTGCGGAATAACGGTTCAACGCTGATCAGCCAATTGGTCGATACAGTCGCGGTGATCTTGATCACGCACTTCCTGGCCAATGGATTGCCCATCGAAGAAGGCTTGACCGGAAATGCACTTTGGCAAGTCCTGTTTCTGACGTTTATCTTACCCGGGTATGTGTTCAAGCTGATTGTGGCATTATTGGACACGATCCCGCTTTACATCTTAGTTGGTTGGCTGAAAAAGCACTTGGAGTTTGAACCGGCGACGGCTGATTGATGACGACACAAAAAAAACGTCGGTCAATCGACCGACGTTTTGAATTCGAAATTGATTTTCAGAACCAGCTACACGCCAGTCGAACCTGCCTCGACCGCCTCTTCCAGTTTCTCAGCCACGTCGTCGATATATCCACCAACCGCCATAACTTTGTTGCGAATCTCTTCACAAACCTCTGGGTTTTCCAACAGGTAAGTTCTCGCCTTTTCTTTTCCTTGCCCGATATGAGTACTGCCGTATTTGAACCACGACCCACTACGAATCACAATTTTGTGCACAACGCCCAGATCGAGAATATCGCCTTCGTAACTGATGCCGTTTGAGTGCATCATGTCGAACTCAGCCAGGCGGAACGGAGGAGCCACCTTGTTCTTGACGATCTTCGCTTTGACACGCTGGCCAACTTGCTCGTCGCCGTCTTTCAAAGCAGCAATTCGGCGAACGTCAATTCGGACCGAGCTGTAAAATTTCAAAGCACGACCACCCGGAGTCGTTTCTGGGCTTCCGAACATCACGCCGATCTTTTCACGAATCTGGTTAATAAAAACGGTACAAGTCTTGCTGCGAGAGATCGCTCCCGTCAGCTTTCGCATCGACTGACTCATGAGGCGAGCTTGCAAACCGACGTGTGAGTCGCCAATTTCTCCGTCCAATTCCTTCTTGGGAACCAAAGCCGCCACACTATCGACCACAATGATGTCGACGCTGTTCGACTTGACCAACATCTCCACGATCTGCATCGCCTCTTCACCACTATTGGGCTGAGAGACCAACAAGGTATCCAGTTCGACGCCCAACTTTTTTGCCCAAGTTGGATCAAAGGCGTGTTCGGCGTCGATGAAAGCGGCGATGCCACCCTTCTTTTGCGATTCTGCGATTGCGTGAAGCGCCAACGTTGTTTTACCACTGGACTCAGGGCCATAGATTTCGATGATTCGACCGCAAGGCAATCCCTGTCCACCCAAGGCGATGTCCAAAGAAAGCGAACCAGTTGAGATTCCTCGAATGCGAGACGTTGCGTCCGCATTCAGTGACATGATCGAACCGTCACCAAACTGTTTCTCAATTTGCTGAACGGCGTTTTGCAGATGTTCATTTTCTTTGAGCATTTGATCGATTGGACTGACAGTTTTCTTTACAGCCTTTGATGCAGCCTTGGGCTTGTCTGCTGCTTTAGTCGTTTTGGTTGCAGATTTTTTGGCCATCGTTTTTGTCTTTTCAGTTTTAGGTTTCGTTTTGTCTTTACCGCTTCCGTTATTGTTGGCCTTTGTAGTGGTAGTTGCAACCATGTGCTCTCTCCGTTTTTTCAGATGTTTGACTTGACTACTCCATTATTCGCGTGCTGCGTGACACATCTGGTCCGCAGTGAACGTAAATCCGCAAAAAAACTGATAGGCTTTTTGGAACAAGAGGAAAGAACCGTCAAATAGATAAGCAAAACACGGGGCTTAATGTGAAGCGAAAAGCCCATCTGTCACTTCAGAAAAAATTTGCACTGATCGTTGGCCTGATCGAAGCCAGATTCTAATGAAGGTCAACAAAGTTTTCGAAAATGTGTTTTTCCCGTTTTTCTTTGAATGGGATCAGAAAGAACTAGTCGCTAGAATTGTCGAACATCGCCTAAAGCTTGTACACAATCATCAAATGAAAAGGGACGATGAGACCTAAAGAACTGTCACTTGATTGGCAGAATTTCCGGAGCCTTCCTGTTTCATTCAAAGAACATTCTCATGAACGAAAAAGCGATTATTGAGGAAATCAAATCGGATCCCAGTAACGTCGATTCGTGGCTGGTCTACAGCGATTGGCTCGCAGAATTCAAACCCAAAGACGCGGAATTGATTCGCAAAGAGCTGGCTCACCGTATTCCATTCCAGCCAGGCGACTTTGAGATTTACCGAAAATCGATTCAGCATTCACAAGCCGGTGAAGAGTCAGTCAAGAAACATAGCGTCCTCAGTCAATACCAGGACGATATGGAACGAGTTTCGGAATCAAAAGTCCTGTTGAATCTCCGTCGGCAACTCGATGGCCGCCTGCCACTCAAACGCTCTGCCATTTTAGCGGCGTATGGAAATGATCCGTGGTCGGTGTCTCGGCAACCATGCCTGGTCGTCACCACACCCGGGCGGCGACGAGACAAGCCTATAGTGAACGTTCGGATCGAAAGTTTGATTCTGCGCAACCACGCACAAAACTGGACCAACGCAAGATGGCTTTGGGACTCCGAGGTTTCCACACCACCGGATCCAGTCGACTTAAGCGCAGTCCAACTCAATCAAGCGACCGCTGGGATCAAGAAACTGAATTCAAAGAACAAGCTGAAAGAACTCGAACGCCGTCAACTGGCCATTCATCTGTTGGATCAACTAAAATTCTCAGAGGCTTTTACACTTTACGATATTTCCTACGACCTTGAGTTGGATAGCAAGCGTGCTCAGGTACCTTTTATCCCGGAAGATCCACTGTCCCCCTTTCCTAAGAAACCGAATAAAGAAACCAAGCAATACAAGAATTGGGTTTGGCTCAAGCGGCATCGCGAACATTTAAATCAATCAGGAGATCGCCTGAAAACAGAACTCTGGCGGTCAGCACCCTGGAAGGTTCGTGAAATCATCGATCAAACTTTTGAAGTTCGGCGACAAACACTCAGAACAGTTCGAGAATGCAAATTAAGGTTGTTTGCACTTCCCAAACAAACGGGCAGTTCCAAGTTCGCTGTTTTCATTGGTTGTGACAAATCCGGAAACAACCATAGTATCTATTTGGGCCGTAGTGCCACCAACGACCACCTGGCCGAGCCCGATTGGCAGCGTGACTTCTGGTTTGACATGAATCGGGTAGGTATGTTGGAGCCGGAAGGCTAAACAACGGTTTGTGACGGCTAGAGTCCCGTCAACACGTTCCCGTCACCGGCGGCTAGAGCCTTGCCGCTCACGAGTTTTGTGATCTCCAACAAAACCTACCGCAGCCAATACGGCTTGAAGGCA
>CAZDBA010000161.1:0-10877 GCA_964503615.1 uncultured Pirellulaceae bacterium | reverse complement strand
TTAAACCAAATGGCTTCCGGGTTGCGACCAACGATCGCGAGCTTTCCTTTGTTGCTGGCGTCACCTGCACTGCGATACTGTTTAAAAATAACCACTCCATTCTCGCCGCCGGGAATCGCAACGGGATCGTTGGTGACAGCAACGACTTCTGTCTTGCCTTTGTAATGAGTAATCGACAGCTTGGCGTGGCTTTCAATTCCGGAGAGTTGTTTCTGTGATTCATTCAACAACTGCCAAGCCGTCTCGATCGGCACATTAAAAGCCGTGTGGCCAATGATATCCCGGCCGCAATAGAAATTGTGATTCTCAACCTTGTTGCGTTTTAGTTCCCGCTGCAAAATTCGCAACTTGTCAGCGTCATCGTTGATCCCACGTATGATCGGCGACTGGTTATCGATACAAATCCAGTCCCGTGAAGCGAGCTTCTTTACCGCTTGGAGCGTGTTGTCTAACCAGACCAAATTGCCTTGTGGATGATTGATGTATTCCCCATTGTCATCTTTTTTCAAGAACTCGTCGGGGTGATTAAAGTGAACAACAAAACGCAGATTTGTTTGCGGATACAAATGATGAAACTCGTCCACCATTGAAAAAAAGTCTTCATCAAACCGGTCAGGAAAAAAGGCAAGCTCTTTCGTTCCGATACGAATATTCTCGATTCCAACTTCTGACAAAGCGGCCCACCATTGGGCCAGCTTTCGATTTGTCAGAACCATGGGGTCGCCGCCGGACATCAATATCTCGCGAAGTTTTTCACGGCCGCAGTCGGGATGAAGCCCACCGTTGGCTTCCACTGCAGCATTGAACTGGCGAATGTAACTACAGATTGTGTCGACCTGTGCCAGTCCCTTGGGGGCCGTGGTCCCGTCCGAACGTGTTATTTGTTTGCGAGCGATCAACTCTTCCCGATAGCAAAACCGGCAATGGGCGCTACAGGTCGACGCCACGTAGATCAATCCGATTTCATACTTGTGCAACAATCCTTCAACAGGACTGTAGTCCATTTGCTTGCCCGGATCCTGAGAACCGGTCATGTCAAACGTCTCGTCCGGACTGGCTTTGATCAGCTGCTGAAGCGAGGTGCTGTTCTTTGCCTGTTCAAAGTAATGCCGAGTAATCTTGACCGGCATGCGACGTTCGATTTCGCGATCAGTTCCATTCAAATCAATAAGTGACTTCAGTTCATCCGGGCTATAAAAATCCTGCATCTCTGCCTCGACTTTATTGTCAACAAACTTGCTGATGCCCGCCGTAATCTGGCGATCGTATTTTCCCTTGGCAACGTTTTCGACAAAAGCCTGAAGTTTGTCAGAGGGCTGAAAGGTGTTTGCAATAGACATAATAAAATCAGATGCTGAGTTGGTTCTTTGCGAGAGGCTGCGTCACGGTTACAGCTTAGCTTAGTTGGAAGCAGGTTTTAAAGAGGCACAAACCATAATTGAAGGCTTTGTTCCAAGGCGACCAAAGCTTAGATCTTTTGAACCTTCCCCCACTGCTTTTCCAGCCGCTTTGCGGATACGGAGATCGCAGTTCCCAGCTGTTGTGCGAACAACGAAACGCGATATTCTTCGATCATCCAGCGATATTTTCCCAGTTCGGGGCAAGTCACCGAGTGTTGCTCGTGTCGACCTCGCATGTTGTCGTACTGCTGCCAGTGATGGTCGATCTCCGCGATATGTGACTCCTCTTTTGGATTGGAAGCGACCTTTTCGATCCGGCTGGATATCGCTTTCAAGTATCGGGGGTAATGTTGCAGCCAGCGCCAATGGGTCGCTAACATTTGCTCGTTCAGCAAACACTTCATCTGCGTTTTCAGATCGGTCTTGGTTTTAAAGAACTTTTGAGGAAAGCTCTCCATGCCAAGAAACACTTGCTGCGCTGCTTGGCACATTTTAGGGAACCATTTGGCGATGTCTTGAGTGGCGATGCTAATTTGCTCCACAGCGGATTGGCAAATCGCATCGAATTCAGCTTTGGATCGTGGTGTTTTTTTGCCTTCGACCATTCCGACGCGAACGATCAAATCTCCCAACCCTTGTTTGAGATCGGCCGGCTTCATGATCCGATTGATTAAAACGGCGTTCTGGTCAAACTCAGGCAACCAATTGACTTGTGATTTAAGGTGCCGTCGATGCTTGATCGATAACAGCCTGACCAATCCTTCGGCTGTTTGTTGTGTACTGGCGTTTTTGGAATCAAGCAGGCGCAACCCGACAGAATCGGATTGGTCCACAATCGCAACAAAGCAGGGAACGGTCGTTTGGCCACGTTTAATTTCAACCTGCTCGGGCAGTTGATCCCAAGTCCAATCTTTTAATCCGTCCTGGTGCCAATCAGAATCGTCGGTCGCAATTTCGTTGGTTAAATGTTCTGCGCCAAGTTGCTCTTTAAGATCGGCGACCGATCGACCAGTCGCGAGCACTTCGCCTTCGGCGTCGATTACTTTCATATTGACCAGTAGATGCGATTGAACTTTTTCCTGATTGAACATTTCAGGCAGGATCGGATCGGGTGATAATCGGCTCAACTCGCGGGCAACCGCATCGACGAATGCGCCTTTGCCAAACGGGATCGTGTTGGCGACCTGGGTTGCGGTTTGAGGTGCCGGGATCAAGTTGCGGCGGAGCGACTTCGGAAGACTGCGAATCATCGCTTCGATACGACCAGGAACCAAACCGGGTACCAGCCAGCCCGTCTGTAAATCGTCGACTTGTCCCACTCCCTCAACGGGAATCAAAACGGTCGGGCCGTCGTCCGATTCGCCCGGTGCGAAACGATATTCGACAGGGACCTGGATCGAGCCCACTACGACTTCGTCGGGGAACTGTTGTTGAATATCAGTGTCACCGTGGTCCGGCAGCAGATCGTTTTGGGTCATCTTCAATCGCTGGTTCAGCCCCGTGCTGTCATCCTTGAGTAGGTTCAGCAGGCTGATGTGATCGACCGCTTCCTGCGGCAGGCGTTCTTCGTAAAACTGCGAGACGTTATAGTCATCAACCACCATCGCTCGATCTCGTGTCTTGTCGGCGATATCCTGAATCGATTGTCTCAGTTCCTGGTTGGCGCGATAAAAAGCGTGATTGGCTCGCAGTTCGCCAGCGACCAAGCCATGGTCGATGAACAGTTGTCGAGATTCTTCGGGGTTGATTTTGATAAAGCCGACTCGACGTCGCAGGACGATGGGCAGCCCGAACAGGGTAACGTTCTCGTAAGCCATCGCCGATTGTTTTTTGGAACTGTAGAACGGATCGTCGTAACGTCGTTTGACCAGATGTTCTGCCAGCGACTCGATCCATTCGGGTGCGACTTTGGCAACTGTTCGACCATATCGTTTGGTCGTCTCTACCAATTCGCTGACGATGACCCATTTCGGCTTGCCTCCAAACACACCCGAGCCAGGCCAGAGGTGGAATTTTACACCACCCGCGCCGGTATACTCAAAACGATCTTCCAACATGGCAACACCGGACAGGAATCCGGCTAATAGACTTTTGTGAATCGGATCGTATTCCCCTTTTCGGTCACCAATGTGCAAACGGGCTTCGCGAGACATTTGTCGCAACTGTCGGTAGACGTCTCGCCACTGTTGCATAAGTGAGTAAGAAAGGAAGTTGGTCTGGCAACATTTTCTGAGTTTGCTGTTGGAGAGGTTCTCTTTCTGCTCTTGAAAAAAGTTCCACAGATTCAGTATCGCCATAAAATCAGAGTGCGGATCGGCGAATTGTTCGTGGGCCGTGTCCGCAGCCTGTTGTTTGTCCAACGGGCGCTGGCGAGGGTCTTGAATTTCCAATGCGGAGGCAATCACAAGGATGTCAGCTAGGCAACCGTTGGAGTCCGCTTCGAAAATGATCTTTCCGATTCGCGGGTCCACCGGCAGCTTACTGAGTCGTCGGCCAAGCTTGGTCAGTCGTTGGGCGCCGTCGACTGCGCCAATTTCAAAGAGCGTTTTGTAACCGTCTCGAATCGCTTCAGGTCGTGGTGGGTCGAGAAAAGGAAACTGTTCGATCTCTCCAAGATTCAGCGAGAGCGTCTGAAGGATCACGCTGGCCAGATTGGTTCGCCGAATCTCAGGCGTCGTAAACGCAGAGCGGTTTTCGTAGTCCTCTTCTGAGTATAGCCGAATGCAAATCCCCGGCTCGACTCGTCCGCAACGTCCGGCTCTTTGGTTTGCGGAGGCTTGCGAAACGGCTTCGATCGGCAGTCGTTGGACTTTGCTTCGCGGGGCATAGCGGCTGATGCGAGCGGTTCCGGTATCGACGACGTATTTGATCCCGGGCACCGTGATTGACGATTCCGCAACGTTCGTAGCCAGGACGATTCGGCGATGCGAATGGGGTTGGAAAATCTGGTTCTGTTGGTCGGTGGTAAGTCGAGCGTAGAGCGGAAGAATTTCAGTTTGGCGGTTTCCAGAGTCGCCGGGAAAGTAAGCGGCTCGCAACTTTTTCGCTACGTTGCGAATGTCTTTTTCAGTTGGCAAAAAAACCAGCATATCCCCTTTGTCGATCTGAGCCAACTCGACACACGAGGCAACGACTTGGTCCTGGATGTCACGCTCGTCGATTTCACTTCCGACTTCTTTGTAGACGATCTCGACGGGAAACGTTCTCCCCTCGACGTTGATGATTGGCGTTGGTTTTGCCGGGTCAGTGTTGAAATGTTCTGCAAAGCGCGCGGTATCGATCGTGGCAGAGGTGATCACCAATCGCAGATCGGCCCGCTTGTGCAGGATTTGTTTCAAGTACCCAAGTAGAAAGTCGATATTGAGCGAACGCTCGTGAGCTTCGTCAACGATTAACAAATCATAGGCGTCCAGAAACCGATCGGTTTGAGTTTCGGCAAGCAAGATTCCATCGGTCATCAACTTGACCAACGTCTCCGGATTCGTCTCATCCGCGAATCGCATTTTGTAGCCAATGGTGGTTCCCAGCTTGCACCCTAGCTGACTTGCAATCCTGGCCGATACGCCTCGAGCCGCGATTCGACGTGGTTGCGTGTGCCCGATCAAACCGGAGATGCCGTACCCCTGTTCCAACGCAATCAAAGGGAGTTGAGTTGATTTGCCGCTTCCGGTTTCACCGCTGACGACGACAACCTGGTTTTCACGGATGGCAGTACCGATCTCTTCACGGCGCTGAAAGATGGGTAGCGATTCGTCAAAGTTGATTTTCGGTTTCGACTCTACTCTTTTCTTTCGGAGCTCAGAAGATTTGGCTGCGGCAGCTTGCCATTTTTCGAATTCGGCAACATCGTTGCTTTTACGAATCCTGCCCAGCCAGCGGCGCATCCGAAAGCGGTCACACTGCATGAGCTCATCAATCGACTTGCGGGCGGATTCAAGAGCTGCGGGTTGCACGTGGGTTCACAATCTAAGTTCGAAACAATACACCGGGTTTCAAAGAAGGTAGTCCAAATTGTCTCAGTCGACAAACGACTCACCAGCGGGGCTTGGTCTATTTTGTGGTTGGAGAACAGACTGCGATAAAACGCGGCGGTAATGGGTGGACCGAATCGTGTTTTATAGGTTCACTAAGTCCCCGTGACTTTTGCATTCGATTTAACACTTTGTGACTGACAGGTGCGATTGCTGTCGGTTCACTGCCGCGAAAAAACCGCTGTTATCGCTGGCTTGTAAGCTCTGAACCGGCTCTGGCGACTTGGAAAAATCGGAGTTCGGTATTTTCCTTGTTGGAAATCGGATGCGTTTTGGAAACGACCGTGGCACTCAGTTGAGATTGGCCTGCTGTGTTTCCCACGACCGTTAGTGAGACGTGTCTCGTTTGATTGGCTCGGATGTCGAATGGTAGAAACTTGACCAGATTGCCCTCAACGTTGTACAGGACCGAGTCAACCACCTGGACTCCCTCAGGCAGTTCAATTTGTACTTCCAGATTCTGTTGAAGGTCTGGCGTCAAGTTGGTCAAACGTACTTCTACTTCTTTGGGATGGCCGACGGGAACCGACCTGGTGCGCGAAACGATACTTGCTTGAATAGCTTGTTTTTCCAAAATGTACGATTGGAAAGTTTGGTTTTGAATCAGCTGCAAGTCCTGGAGAACGGACAGTGATTGTGTTTTCTCGCCCGGCTGTGTTCCTCGAGAGCGAAAGTTGACTTGGAGTGACTCGTTCGGGGCCAATGATCGAACCGGCCACTCGACCATCTTCCGTTCGGGATCAACTCGAGCTTGCACGGTTGAGTCAACGAACTCAAGACCGTCCGCTGTGTTGAGCCTGATTACTGCAGGTCTTGAAGGAACGTTTTGGGCATTGGTGACGCGAAATTGAAAGATTTGAAGTTTGTCCTGTTGGATCTCCGAAGGGCCTTCAAAACTGACAGCGAATTTTTTGGTCTGTTGTAGTTTAGGTTGTGCGTCGTTCCGTGCACTGTCTGAGGTGTCATAATCGACGGATGTGTCGATCATGAGCAGGTCTGTTTCCTGAGCGGCTTTTTCGATGTTCAGAATCGAAGGTTCGTCCTTGAATGTTTCGTTAGCGCTTTTATCGACGGGGCCCTGTGCTACATGTGCAATGGGAAGTTTTGGCTGGCCGGGTCGTTCCAAGATAGAGTGCTGACTGGCTTGAGTGGGTGTAATCCCTAATTGGGGTAAGGGCGTTTGCTGTGCAAATAATGAAACGTTGAGAACGAAAACTGCGCTTAAAGCGGCAAACATTAGATTCAGATTCATGGTCACACAACTAGATACAAATTTGATGCTTATCCCGTTCTCAAAAATCGGCGGTTTACGGTCAGGCGGAATCGTCTTTGATTACCAATTCGGTGAATACTGCCGGCTAGCACTATCACGATCTGATTTATCGTAACTCGTTCTTTTACTCGCTAGCTGATTGCAGAGTGGAGCCTCTTTGTTAGGAACTTGGGCTTTGTGAGCTATTTTTCACCTTTTTGGGTTTTTTATTTCAGATTGTCCAAAGGTGTCACGGTAATAGCGAAAAGTAATACAGAGCCAAGTTGGCTTGTTCATTATCAAGGAAGACAAATTCAGGAGAACGAAATGTTAGTACTAACGCGCAAAAAAGATCAGCAAGTAATCATCGACGGTCAGATCACGATCGAGGTCTTGAAAATCAAAGGCAACACTGTTCGCTTGGGGATTTCAGCACCAAGGGATGTGAAAGTGCTGAGAGGCGAGTTGAAGCCGTTCGGTATGGAGCCAGCTCCCCTTACCACGATCGAAGTCAACGCGGAGCAGGTCCTCGAGTGCCTTGTTCCGGTTGCTAACGCTGGTTAGGCGGTAGATCAGTCGCGTCGACCCTGTTGCAAAAAAACTCCGGGAAGAATCCCGGAGTAATGGTTAACGATCGGTCGAAACGATCAGTCGAAGCGTGGAGGCTTGCCCGTTTTTGGTGAGCCTTAGACAGAGAGCCAGTTCGTAAATCGCTTGAGGAATGACAAGCCTTTTCCACTTTTGGAAGCCGTATTTCCGTTTTGCTCTTCTACAGGTTGCTCGTTATCACTACTGCTTGTAGCAGTTTCAACAGGGAACTCTTCTGAATGTGATTCAGTTTGTCCCGTTTCGTGATAGGGTCCTTCGATAACTTGAGCCGGTACTTGCTCCAGCGGCATTGCAGGACCACAGCCACAATCGTCGATGATAACATCGCTTTGAATTGGGTTGCCACAAGCATCGCAGGCCTGCCCGCATTCGGATACAACCGGTTCACAGCAACAACAATCGGTCGCACCTGAATCAACAGAGTATCCGCCAGTTACAGCACGTCCGCTATCCAGCGAGAGCGGGTCAGCGTTAGCGTTGATTGGAACGCCGGAATAGATGGTACCGGGTCCATTGGCAAACTGGTTGAGTAAATTGCTGAGAGGCGCGGATTGGATAGGCAAGAATCCAGGCAGTCTAGGAGGATTGCCAGAAGCTCCTGGTGAATCGCCAGGAAGCAACTCTGCAAAGGTGTTGTTTCCTATGACTTCCCCAAATCCAAGTTGAATGTTGGAGATCACAACCCCGTTGCCAACTCCATTGTCCAATCCATCAGGTTGGGTCTGTGTGATGGTGTAATCTCCAGCTGGTAGATCGTCGAACGAGTAGTTTCCGTTTGCATCGGTGAAAACGGTAACTGCAACAGGATTTCCGAACACATCTGTTCCAGTGAGTGTTATCTCTACACCGGCAAGTCCGGCTTCGCCCGGATCCTGGATTCCATCGTTGTTGTCATCTTGGAAAACAGTACCAGAGATCTGTCCGAGAGGAACCTCAGGAGGATCGAAGAGTGTTGGATCGTCAGGTGTGCCTTGGTCATCGGCCACGTCTGGATTTGTTCCATTTGGATCGGTTCCGCTGTCACTCAGATCCTCAGCACTGATTGGGTCGCCGTTTGCATCGAGAATCGGGTTGCCATTGGCATTCACAGCGTCACCAGAACCTTCAACTTGATTCTCCAATGGGGCGGTAACCTGTTGGGGATCAATCTCGACATCAAACTGGAAAGTGAATGAATCACCCACTGCAAGGATGTTGGCGTTAGAAGCATCCAGCAATTCGATACTTGTGTTACCATTCCAAGCGGCCGAGTCCACAACGATGTTGCTGATAGGATCACTGGTACCGGCTACGATCGACAGATTGCCAGCGTTTACAAAAGCGGCTCCAAACTGAGTGGAAAGATCTTCCAGCAAGCTGAGGCTGGCCAAGTCGACCGTTCCAGTGTTCTCGACCACGACTTGGTAAGTCACCACAAAGTTGCCGAGTCCGGTCAGTACCGGTTCGCCGGCAATCGACTTGGCGATTGCCAGATCCGCGATGATGACCGGAGTCGGATCGTTACCAGCAACGCCATCTCCATTGTCTTCGCCATTCTCACCATTTGGATCGGTACCGTTGTCACTGACATCGGTGGCAGTGATCAGGTTGCCGGCAGCATCGGTCAGTGGAGTCCCGTCCGGGCTAATCGCGTCTCCTCCGGCTGTCGCCTGATTGGTCAAACCTTGAGACGGGCCATTGGCGGCATCCGGGTCGATCGTGGCGGTAAAGACGACTTCGAACCGATCACCGATGTTGACCGTTCCACCGCTGAGCAGATTCTGAGTCGTGTCCGCTTGCCATGCTGTATTCGCAGTGGGGGCGGTGCCAGTTCCTGCAAAGTTTTGAACCGCCAATCCACCTACCGAAATAAATGCGTCTCCGAACTGAGTTGCAATGTCGTCCAGCAACGTAAGGTTGTTGAGGGCAACGTTGCCAGTGTTTTCGTAGACCAGTGTAAAGGTCACGTCGAAGTTTTCACCGTTTGGTACGGCAACACCAGCTTCTTTGGCGATACCAATTTCCGCGATGGGTTGAATTGGATTGACCGATTCGTCAAGATCGTCGCCAGCAGTTGATGGGTCCGGTTGATCGCCGGTCGCTGCTGTCGTGATGTTGGTGATCGTAGTGCCAGGGTTAGCATTGACCGTACCTTCAAGCGTTAGCGTTGCGGTTTGACCAACGTTCAGCGTTCCGATGCTAAACAGCCCCGTTACAGGATCATAAGTTCCCTGAGATGCTATGCCGTTATTGGCAGTTGCCGTCAGGCCAGCAGGCAGTAGATCGGTCAGCGACACGTTGGTTGCTTGTGCGGAACCATTGTTGGTGACTTCGATCTGGAAGATGACGGTGTCACCTATATCCGGAGTAGGGTTGCCACTGGCAAGCGTTTTGACAGTTACCAAATCTGCGTTGGCACCTACGACAACCGATTCATCCAGATCATCGCCAACGGTAGACGGATCAGGCTGATCGCCAGTTGCTGCCGTAGTGATGTTGGTGATGGTGTTACCGCCTTGGCCCACATCAACGGTACCTTCGATCGTCAACGTAGCGGTTTGACCAATGTTGAGCGTTCCGATGTCGAACAGGCCGGTCGCCGCATCGTAGGTTCCCTGAGTGATGGCTCCATTACCGGCGGTCGCTGTCAGTCCTGCCGGTAGCAAGTCCGTTAGCGAGACGCCCGTTGCTTGAGCCGTACCATTGTTGGTGACTTCGATTTGGAAAGTAACCACTTCGCCTTCGATCGGAGTTGGGTTTCCACTGGTAAGTGTTTTGACGGTAACCAGATCGGCGTTGGCGTCAACGACGACCGATTCATCGAGGTCATCGCCAGCGGTTGTTGGATCGTCTTGATCGCCTTCTGCTGCCGTAGTGATGTTGGTGATGGTGTTACCACCTTGGCCTACATCAACGGTACCTTCGATCGTCAACGTAGCGGTTTCACCAACATTGAGCGTTCCGATGTTGAACAGACCTGTGGCCGCATTGTAGGTTCCTTGAGTGATCGCTCCGTTACCGGCGGTTGCTGTCAGTCCTGAGGGTAGCAAGTCGATCAGCGAGACGTTGGTTGCTTGAGCGGTACCATTGTTGGTGACTTCGATCTCATACGTAACAACATCACCCTCGAGCGGAGTTGGGTTGCCACTGGTAAGTGTCTTGACGGTCACCAGGTCGGCGTTATTGTCAACAGTGACCGATTCGTCTAGATCATCGCCAGCAGTTGTCGGATCAATTTGATCGCCAGTTGCTGCCGTGGTGATGTTGGTGATGGTGTTTCCACCTTCACCGACATCTACCGTTCCGGTCAATGTGATGACTGCGAAGTCACCGGCGTTGATTGTGCCAATGTTCCACAATCCGGTTGTGATGTTGTAGGTTCCTTGAGATACCGAACTGCTGGTAAAAGTGATTCCAGTTGGCAATTGGTCAACTAGCGAAACGCCCGTTGCTTGAGCAGCACCGTTGTTGGTGACTGCAATCTGGAATGTGACACTATCACCTTCCGCCGGTACTGGGTTTCCGCTTGCCAGCGTCTTTTCAGTGACAAGGTCGGCAAGGATTTCGACAACAACTGCTTCGGTCAGATCGTCGCCGGCAGTTGAA
>CAZDBA010000160.1:0-10962 GCA_964503615.1 uncultured Pirellulaceae bacterium | reverse complement strand
ATTCCACGACTCCTGCGCCGAACCTTAGGGGCACTGAGTTGGCAGATGGAGTGACCTTGGGACCGACCGGTGGTTTTACTACGGATCGCGACACAGGAAGGGACGACGAAACCCTACAACGAATCGAGCAGAATATCGATGACTTGGATGTGGAATTAAACGAACATATGCAACGGTTAGGGAGTGGTCATCCTCAAGTCAATCATTTAAAGCGACAAATTGAATATTATAGAAAGTTGAAAGCAACGAAGGGTATCCCTTCCGAGTCCGGTAAAGCTGGTGAGCAAGCTGACGTCCCAAAGCGACAGATTATCACCAAACCTAACGGTAAATCGTGGAAGCGTGTTGCTGCGACCGCCAATACGACTCGTTTGATGGTGGGTGACAAAGACGAGTTGGACATGCAGGGCATGCAAGTCAACGTGCAAGTCGATGGTTTTCGGGCTCGCGTTTTGATCGACGCGTTTTATTACAACGACCGCGAGCAACAATTGGAGGGGAACTTTAAACTGCGTCTGCCAGACGACGCCTCGTTGTACTACTTTGCGTTCGGGCAGAGCTCGTTTGACTTCGTTCCCGAGGGGCAGCTGGCCAAAGAGTTTATACAACCGGAATCGGGCCAGCAGTTCGTTTCGCTTGCGGCCGAAAAAATTGCAGTGCAGCGCCAGCAAGCTTGGGAAAACGTTAAAGAGGCCCGGATGGTGCCTAAGGAAAAAGCGGCTTTTGCCTATCAGCAAACGGTTAGACGCCGTGTCGATCCCGCCTTGGTCGAGTGGAGTGGTGCGGGGGTTTTCGCCGCGCGCGTCTTTCCGTTGATGCCGAAAAAATTGCATCGAATCGTGGTCGGCTATGACGTTAATCTTAGAACGACCGATGGTGGTTTGACCTATCAGCTGGATCTGCCAGAACAAGTCGGACAATGCCGCGTCGATCTAAACGTTTCTCACATCGACGGAGCCCAATACCGCATAACTCCTGAAGTTAAACCGACAGTCGATAACGAGAATCGGCATTATCGGATTGGAAATTCGCAGTTGAATGATTCTCGTTCGATCGAGTTGGTGATCGACTCGTTGGAAGGACCAACTGTATTGACTTCGCAGGATCAAAAAGCGGGGAGTTACTGGACGGCTCAGGTGCAACCCGACTTGCCCGTCACCAATGCGGTGGCTAATTCACATGGAATGTTCCTGTTGGATACCTCGCTTAGTAGTAACCCGGACAAGTTCAATGTGTGGTTGAAATTGTTACGAGCTACGTTGGACGAGAATCGGGATTCGATGGATCAGTTTGCGGTATTGGTTTTTAATGTTGAAAGCTATTTCTGGCGTGACAAATATGTGGACAACACGCCTGAGAATGTGCAGCAGTTAATTTCCGATCTGGAACAGTTGGCTTTAGAAGGCGCTACCGATCTGTATGGTGCTGTGGATCGCTTGACGACGACCGAGTGGGTTACGAGCGATAAACAGGCTCCCAGTCTGTTTTTGCTGAGCGATGGGGCAGCGACGTGGGGCGAGACCAACCTGCGTCTGCTGCAAACCGAACTTGCTGATTCTGAACTGGGTAGCTTGTACGCTTATCAAACCGGTTTGACCGGAACGGCGATCAACAGCTTGCGATTTTTGGCAGACCAATCGGGTGGAGCTGTGTTCAGTGTTGCCACCGAAGACGAAGTTCTCGCAGCGGCAACCGCGCATCGCAATCAGCCTTGGCGAATCGAATCGTTCGAATTCGAGGGAGGCTCAGATGTCTTGACCGCTGGGCGAGTCAGTTGGGTTTACCCCGGCCAGACGATCACGATGGTTGGCCGAGGTGATATCGAAAGGGACGGCACCTTGATCGTTTCTCAAGGTAATCGAGAACGAGTGATTCCGATTGAATTCGAGAACAAGATCGAATCCGACTTGGCCAGCCGTATGTATGGCTATGTCGCGGTCGGGCAATTGGAAAGTCTGGGAGCAAGTGTTGAAGATGTGGCGGCTGCGTACGCAAGGCACTTTCGCGTGACCGGACAGACTTGTTCGCTGTTGATGTTGGAAACAGAGGCAGATTACGAGCGGTTTAAGATCGTTCCGCAAGAAGACTTGTTTGTGATCAAAACCAAGGGCGCTTCGTCGTTGGTCGAGCAGACGTTAAAGGCGAACAAAGCCGAGTTGGTCAGCCCCAAAGCACGCTTGGTGAGTTGGGTCAACAAATTGCAAGAGATGCCCGGGTTTGAGTTCAAAATGCCAACAGCGCTATCACTGGCAATTGACGACATCGAGGTTCCTGCCATTTCTCAGCCACTGGTTTGCGAAGTTCGAAACGGGGCGGACTTGAACGAAGAGTTTCTCAAACATCTTGGCAGTGGGAAACTGGACTACGAAAAAGTCTTAGCCGAATCAAAACGGCGCGGCGTTGGCGCGGCTGGCGATGCGATCAAAACGCTCAGCTCGCTGGTGGAGAGCAATCCAGGTGATCTGACGTTGGCTCGCGACTTGGCATTTGTGGCAATGGAGTTGGATCATCCGGCTCATGCCTATGGATTGTTGCAACGAGTCGTGACGATGCGTCCGTTTGAACCCACGGTCTATCCGGTGCTGGGCAAGTGTTTGGCTCAATTGGGACAAGCCGACATGGCGGTGCTGTATTACGAGATTGCACTCGAAGGTGAATTCCAGAATCGACAAGACGACTTTCGAAAGATCGTGGCAACCGAGTACATGAGTCTGCTCCGTCAGGTTGTTGCGGGAGATGTGCGATCTAACATTGTCGATTACGCTCGAGCCCGCTTGGAGTCGCTATCCAAAAAGTACGAGGCGATCGGTGAAAACGATGTCGTAATTACGATGATGTGGAACATTGATCAGTCCGATGTGGACTTGCACGTGATCGAACCCAGCGGTGAAGATTGCCATTATGGTTATCGGCAAACGAAATCGGGTGGGCTAATCACGTGTGACATTACAGACGGCTTTGGTCCAGAGATGTACAGAATCCGCAAAGCTCCCGTTGGCAAGTATTCGGTTAAGGTGAAATACTACGGCAACCGAGCGAATCGAACGAAGATGCGAAGCAAAGTCTATTTCACGATCTACCGAAATTATGGGCGTGACGATCAGACCGTTCGTTTTCAGACAGTAGAACTGACGAACGTTGGCGATTTACAAGATGTGTTGACGATCGGCATCGAGCCTTAATTGTGAGCGTCAAGGCGCTAGCCGACGGTTCGTGGAGCCGGAGCCGAGTAGACGCTGGAGTCCAAATTGCCGTCGGCCTTGGGTCTATCGGTTGGGCGGCGTCAAACACACTGCGAATTACCGGCGGCTAGCGCCAAAGCCGCTCACTTAACTGGCGTTGCTGTCCTAAAGTAAGCACCTTTGCGCTATCGCCTAAACGGCTGATGGATTTCGGCTTTTAGGACAAAGCCTAGTAGCGATTGTGGAGATTAGTGTTCCCACCCAACTTTCGGCAAGTTTGTCAAACTGACTCCTGATGAAGTTCTAAAGATCGCTATAATCTCGGTTTTGAAACTTCCTTCTGAGTTCTACAATGTCGTTCGGTCAACAACACTTTAACGCCTTCTCAAAGTGTCTTACTTTAATCCTTGCCATTGTCCTATTGGCAGATGTTCTACAGGCAAGACCACACGATCCTTCGCGCCCCGATAGTAATGTGTCGACATTGGACCAATCGGAACCTGATCCCTTGGTGATGTGGTACGACCAACCGGCAAAGGTTTGGATGACCGAAGCGTTACCGATCGGAAACGGACCGATGGGCGCGATGCTGTTTGGTTCGACCGAAGTGGAACGGATTCAGTTCAACGAAATCAGCTTGTGGTCAGGCGATCGAGTTTCCAAAACGCTCTTGGGAAACACGATGGAAGAAGAGATCAATAATCTTGGAGCCTATCAAGCGTTTGGCGACGTATTGATCCACCTTGGCCATGACTTTTCAAAAGTCACAAATTATCGTCGTCAACTGGATATCGACGAAGCGGTTCATCTTGTTGAGTATGAATACGAAGGCGTTCAGTATCAGCAGACCGCTTTTGCCAGCCACCCGGCCGGCGTGATCGTGATCCAGTTGTCGGCAAACAAAGAGGCTGCACTGTCTGGTTTGATTCAGTTGACCGACATGCACGAGGCAACGTTCAATCTCGAAGACGGGCGGTTGACTGCGGTTGGCAAACTGAAAAATGGTTTTGAATACGAATCGCAATTGCAGGTCATTACCGAGGGCGGTGAGCTCTCTCCCGAGATCGATAAAGAGAAATTGGTGAATCCGTGGGAATTGAAAGCTCCCGATGTAGGACTCACCTTTAAAGGTTCCAATTGTTTGACTCTTATTTTGGGTGCCGGCACGAATTTCCTTCAGGACCATTCCAAAGGCTGGATCGGTGAGCATCCGCATGCAAAAGTCACTCAGCAAGTCAACGCAGCGTCACAACAGTCATTCGAAGAGTTGCGTGCGGCTCACGTTAGCGATTACCAATCGTTGTTCCGCAGGTTTCAGTTAGATGTTGGCTCAACCGCACCCGAGCAGTTGGCCAAAACCACTCTTAAACGATTACAGGAATACAAGTCGGGGCTGTCACCCGATCCAGATCTGGAGGCTTTGTTTTGTCAGTTCGGCCGATATTTGCTGATCAGCTGTTCCCGTCCCGGATCGTTGCCGTCCAATCTTCAGGGCGTTTGGAACGACAGCAACTTGCCAGCTTGGGCTGGCGATTACCATTCCAATATCAATCTGGAGATGAATTACTGGCCGGCCGAAAGTTCCAATCTCGCAGAGTGTCATCAGCCGTTGATCGACTACGTCGACAGTATTCGCGCGGTTAGTAAGGCTAACACGCAGCGTAAATTTGGTGAGGAAGTTCGCGGTTGGACCGTGCAAACGATGAACAACTCCTGTGGGATTTCGTTTTGGAAATGGAACACTCCCGGTAGCGCATGGTATGCTCAACACTTGTGGGAGCATTTTGCGTTCGGTCGTGATGAAGACTATCTCCGCGAAACGGCTTATCCGGTTCTCAAAGAGGTCTGCCACTTCTGGGAAGATCGGTTAAAGCTGCGAGAGGACGGAAAACTAGTCGCGCCTATGGGATGGTCCCCCGAGCATGGACCGACCGAAGATGGTTGTTCTTACGATCAGCAGATCGTTCACGATCTGTTTACCAACACGATCGAGGCAGCAACGATTTTGGGCGATGACGAATTCAAAGGTCACATAACCGATCTTCGTAGTAAACTGCTGGGCCCGAAAATCGGTCGCTGGGGCCAGTTGCAAGAGTGGGCTGAGGACAAAGACGATCCAAAAGACAACCACCGTCACGTCTCACATCTGTTTGGGCTTTATCCTGGGCGGCAAATTTCCAGGGCACTGACTCCCGAGTTGGCCGAGGCGGCTCGTGTTTCATTGGATGCCCGTGGTGACGCGAGTACTGGTTGGAGCCGCGCGTGGAAGATTAACTTTTGGGCAAGGCTATGGGACGGCGAACGATCCCATAAACTGCTGAAAAGTTTGCTGAGCGTTGTCTACGAAACCAAAATGATCTACGGCAAAAGTGGCGGCGGCGTGTATCCCAACTTGCTGTGCTCTCACCCGCCGTTTCAGATCGATGGAAACTTGGGTGCGGTGGCAGGTTACTGTGAGATGCTAATGCAAAGTCACACCGGGCAGATTCAGTTGCTTCCCGCGCTGCCCAAAGCCTGGGCCGATGGGAAGGTCACCGGGATCGCTGCTCGCGGTGGTTTCGAAGTTGACATCACCTGGGCCGGCGGCAAACTTACCGCGGCGACCGTTCGCTCAAAATCGGGCGGCGATTGCGAAGTCGTCTACCAGGAAAAGACTTGGAAGCTCGCGACCGAAGAAGGTGGGTCTTATCCGATCGACCTGAGCGCGGCACTCGTGCCAGCCGAATCGAAATAGTATTCATAGTCGCCTAATACAAGCCCGCCTTTCGCGGGAGCGAAAGGCGACACCCTAGGCGACCGGCGAGCGAACTTCGTCGACCCGATCACCCAGATTCCCGTAACGGTGATAGTTGTCGCTGATGCTTTGTTCCTCGCAGTACCACAGCAATTCGATCCGGCCTTTGCTCAAAACCGGTTCATCGGCGATGTAGCAATCGTGTAGGTTGGCGATCTTGCGGATCATCACTGGCACCCGATCGGCGGCAGCGTATCGCAACCTGCGGGCGCGGCCTTCTTCAACTGCAACGGCCAGTTGCGAATCGGACTCTTGGACAAATTCGATATCTGCCGCCCATGATTCGCTCGCTTTATCCAGCCAACGTACGGTTTGCGAAGCGGTGGATTGGGCATCCAATGCGGCTGGATAACTGAGCGTGACTCGGCAGCCAACCGATCTGGCCGCCGCCACCCTTGCCAAAATTTCAAACGGAGAATCGGCTGCGTCAATCCGGATACGTAACTCTCTGACAGGTAAGTAACGGCGAAAGTTATCTTGTCCCACCAATCGCAAGTGATCGTGTTGGATTCCAAATTCGTCGCGCATCTGAGTGGCAAAACTTTGGATCGACCTGGTGAACTGAGAACTTAGCTCTCCTTGCGCCCAATCGGCGGAAGCTTTTTCCAAGGCCTCTTTAAGCTCAGTCAGTTGCGAGTCCACGATGGGGGCTTGGGAGTCGCTATCAATCACATGCGTGGAACCATCTTTGAATTTCATCAGTTGAGCCACATAGTTTGGACCGCCAGCTTTGATGCCTGGCCCGAAAGACGATTTGCCCATTCCACCAAACGGCTGACGCAGCACGATCGCACCCGTGGTTCCTCGGTTGACGTAGAGGTTGCCCGCGCGGATCTCGTCTTTCCAGATTTCCTGCTCGCGATGGTCAAGACTTTCCAGCCCTGATGTCAAACCGTAACCGCTATGGTTAACCAACTCGATCGCATGTCGTAGGTTGTCAGCGCGCATCACAGCCAGCACCGGACCAAAGAACTCTGTGCAGTGGGTGAAACTATCCGGCGAGACTCCCCATTTCACTGCGGGCGTGTACAGCTGCCGGTTTTCCGGATCGCATCTTGGCATAACCGCCCAGGATTCACCCGGCTCAAGTTCCTTTAACGCTTTTTCCAATTCGCCACTGGGCGGACGGATCAGCGGCCCGATCATGGTTTCCAAATCCCACGCCGATCCGACTTTCATGCTGCTCACCGCATCGCAAAGTGTCTTTTTGAATTTTTCGTCTTCGAAGACTTCACCTTCCAGAATCAGCAACGACGTCGCCGAGCATTTTTGCCCTGCATGACCGAACGCGGAATGAATCACATTTTTGATCGCTTGATCACGATCGGACATCGCGGTCACGATCGTCGCATTCTTGCCACCCGTTTCGGCCAACAAGCGAATCTCGGGTCGGTGCGACAACATCGACAGCGCCGTTTCAGTTCCGCCGGTCAAAATGACCGTGTCTACGTCAACATGTGCAGCCAGCTGCTGGCCTTCGCGGGCTCCTGAGCATGGTAGTAGTTGGAGTGCTTGTTGAGAAACGCCCCCATCCCAAAAACACTTACACAGTTCATACGCGACCAGCACCGTATCAGAAGCCGGTTTGAGAATCACCGTGTTTCCTGCCGCTAGCGCCGCTGCGATCCCACCGCAAGGAATCGCGATCGGGAAGTTCCACGGCGAAACGACGACCACTACTCCACGCGGCTGCGTTTCGACGCCAGGCAAGTTCTCAAAGTAGTCGGTGCAACGAGCGTAGAATTCAACAAAGTCGATCGCTTCGCTGACTTCCGGATCTGATTGCGGTAACGTTTTGCCACCATCGGCAACTGCAGCGCCCATCAAGTCACCACGGTGATCACGAATCGTTTGAGCGACCTTGCGCAAGACCTCGCTGCGTTGCTGAAACGATTGGGATCGCCATTGGCTTGGGTCCTGTTTCGCACAGGCAACGGCCGCTTCGACATCATCCGCGTTGGCTTGGTGGTAACTTGCGATCTCCAAACCTGGTCGTGAAGGATCGTAGCAGGAACGGGCTTCCCTAGCGTCGGTGATAGTTTCGCCAGCAACCACCAACGGGATCTGAATCGCGTTATCGGAGTGCCGATCTTGCCACGAACTCAAAATTTCCTCAGCCCACTGACGGTTCTGCGGTAGCGTAAAGTCGGTATCGGGTTCGTTCTGGAACTGCTGCCAAGGGGTGTCCGATTGGATCACAGGCGAAGAGGGCTGGTGGCGATCTTGTGTTCGGCGGGGTAGCTGAGAAAGATCATCCAGTTGGTTGAATGCATCCCGGAACTGTTGTTCCAGTTGTTCCCACTCCTCAGAATCAACTTTCAGTTTGAATGCATGGCGGAGGAAGTTGCTGGGCCCCGTGTTTTCATCCAAGCGGCGGACAAGGTAGCCGATCGCGTGGATGAAGTCTTCTTTGCGACACGCTGGCGCGTAGAGCAGCAAGTCTTTGGCGATTTCTTGTAATGCCCGTCGCTGGTGATTAGCCATCCCTTCGAGCATCTCGAATTGCACCTTGTCCAACGCATCGGCTTCGACCGCTTTTACAATTCCGTAGGCGACTTCGAAAAGGTTGTGAGACGCGATGCCTAGCCGCGCCGCGGCGATGTTCTCAGGTTTAACGCCCCAGTTGATCATCCGCCGATAGTTGGCGTCGGTATCAATTTTTTGGGTGTACGGTGCTTGTGGCCATCCATGCAAGGAGGCTTCGAACCGTTCCATTTCCATGTTGGCTCCTTTTACGATGCGCATCGTGATTGGAGCGCCACCGTCGGCGACTCGTTTTCGCGCCCACTCAACCAGTCGCTGTTGTGTCGCAAACGAATCGGGGATGTAGGCTTGTAAGACGATCCCGGCCTGCGCGTTTTCCAAACCGGGGCGACTGAGAGTTCGTACGAACGCGTCCGCCGTCAGTTGCATGTCCCGATACTCTTCCATATCGAGGTAGATGAATTTGGGGACCACGGTGCCATCGAGTCGTGTGAAGCTCGATTTCACACTTGCTCGAAACAACAACTCCAGGCGATCGCAGAGAATGTCCAGTGTGTGGTCGTAGGCGAGCGAGGAAATCTGTGAGTAGATCGTCGAGATTTTTACTGACATGACTTCGATGTCATCGTTTTGCATCGCTTGCAGATACTTTTTCAGTCGGTCCTGAGCATCGTCTTCGCCGATCAATGCTTCGCCCAGAAAGTTGACGTTCATTCGTACGCCGTCTTCTTTTCTTGCGTTAAGATGTTTGGCCAACAGTTTTTTTTCGGCAGGTAGGACTACGTTGGCGGTTTCCTGTTGCATCTTTTCTTTCACCATCGGCACCGCGACGCCAGGCAGGTAAGAGCCGAACGACTGGAACCCCATCAACAGCGCGCGATCGAACGGCGTAAAGAAACGCGGAATCCCTTGGACGTCCAGAATATGAACCAACTGATCCACGGCGCGGTTGGGGGTCTTGGCGCGGAAAGCTTGATCGGTCATCTGAATCATCGTGATCTTGTCACCCGGATTTTGGATCATCCTATCCAGTTCCGCCTGTTGTCGACGCTCTTGGGGTGTCTGTAATTCATTGGCGCGCCGCTGTAGATGGCGGGCCAGCACAATCGCGAGTTCGACTTCGCTCGATTGATTCGTAGCTTCTTTGGCCTCAACCTTAGCGAAAACCGTTTTCAATTTTGGGGATGCGTTACTGAGTTTCTGTAGCACTGATTGATGTTCAGTCATGCAAGGTTCCGTTTCAAATGAGCGCTGGATCAGGAATAAGCTCCTGTTTCCCATGCGAGCATTAAAACAGGTGCGTGTTCTGCGGTACAGCCCCAAAAAAGCATCTTGGGCCAGCGCTAAAACACACCCGTAAATATAGTTGGACAACCAAAGAATAGGCTTGGTCAGCACCTGAATCCGATGTTTTATATCCACTGGTAATTCGAATTGAAATTTCTTCGTTTTATGTTCTGATACGCCTTTTCAGCAAACAGGTCGAGAAGCAAAGCTCGTGATGAAAACCAGCAAGGTTATTTGGTACAACGGAGAAATGGTGCCTTGGGAGAAGGCTCAAGTTCACGTTATGTCGCACGCACTGCATTATGGCAGTAGCGTTTTTGAGGGCGTGCGTTGCTACGACACGAATAATGGGCCCGCGATTTTTCGCTTGGAGGCTCACAGCCGTCGCTTGTTAAACTCGGCCAAGATGTATCGAATTCCCGTCGAATTCAGCTTGGATGAAGTTATCCAGGCGCAAATTGCGATCATTGCTGATAACGACTTGAAAAGCGCTTACATCCGTCCGTTGATTTTCCGAGGTCCAGGATCGATTGCGGTTGATCCGGGTGACAAGTGCTCAAACGATTTTATTATTGCAGCATTTGAGTTCGGATCGTATCTGGGGGCAGAGGGGCTGGAGAATGGCATCGACACTTGCGTTTCGTCATGGACGCGAATTGGAAGCGCTACGAACCCAGCGCTTAGCAAGGCGGGTGGCCACTACCTGAACGCTTACCTCGTCGGAGAAGAGGCGCGCCGTAACGGCTATGACGAAGGGATCTCGGTCAACGACAAAGGACTTATTAGCGAAGGCTCGGCGGAGAACCTGTTTCTGGTCAGAGACGGAGTTATTTTTACACCTCCATTATCTTCTGCTATTTTGGGCGGCATCACACGTAACTCGGCAATCATACTGGCTCAGGACTTGGGCTATGAAGTGGTTGAGCAAGCGTTGCCCAGAGAGTTGCTTTACACGGCTGATGAAATCTTTATGACCGGCACTGCAGCAGAGGTGACGCCGGTTCGTTCGGTTGATCGGCTGGACGTCGGTACTGGAAAGCCAGGCCCGATTACCAAAGCGTTGCAAGCTGCCTTCTTCGGATTGTTCGACGGTTCAACTGCTGACAAGTGGGATTGGTTAACGCTGGTCGACGCTGGTCGAAAAGCAACCTGAAGATCTGGGATGAAGCGATTGAGAAACTTATGGCCGAAGCCGGTCATGAAGTCGAGTTAAAG
>CAZDBA010000159.1:0-11005 GCA_964503615.1 uncultured Pirellulaceae bacterium | reverse complement strand
GCGCTCTCGCGTTAAACCTTTTGATGCTGACTATAGCGCCACTTCAACCGAATTGTTGCGACAGGCTCAGGCCGACGACCAGACGGCTTGGGAACAACTGGTTGAGCTCTATAGCCGCCGCATGTATCGCTGGTGCCGACGCGCGGGTCTTCAACCTGCTGACGCCAGCAATACAGTGCAGGAAGCACTACAAGCAGTCGCCAGAAAACTGGGGGACTTTCACCGAAATCGACCGGGCGATACGTTTCGCGGTTGGCTGCGACGAATTACTGATAATAAAATCCGTGACCACTTTCGCAAAAAAGGCAAAACACCTGACTTGGCCACTGGCGGCCCCGACAGCCAACAGATGCTGACCTACTTAGCCAATGATAAGGAACACGCGCCAATCAGCAACGACACTTCGCTGGCGGCGAAACCTTCACTGCAAAGCACACAGTTGCTGGATGTGATCGAGCAAGTGCGAGCTGACGCGAGCGAACGCGACTGGAAGTTTTTCTGGCGAGTTGCCGTCGATGGCCAGTCGGCCGCAGATGTTGGACGAGAGTTCGGCGTTACGGCCAACACAGTACGGTTGGTCAAAATGCGAATGCTCAGACGGCTGCGGAAACACATGAATCATCCTTCCTAGTTAATCCACTTTTATGACCGAGCGTTCTTCATCTCATCCCTCAGCGCCTTGTCTTTCGAAAGAAGACATACGCAGCTACGTGCTGGGCAGTATGGACGACCAACAGGCGGTGCAACTGGAAAAGCACCTCGCCGATTGTCCTAAATGTGAGCAGTTGCTCATGTCATTGGAAGATCATAGCGACGCCGTTATCCAAGCACTCAGCGCCTTGCCTGCGTCTCCCGATGATGAAGACCATTACCGACTGATGCGTGATCAAGCTTTGGAGAAGCCGGTCGAGATCGCCGATCCAGCCAGAGCGAAAGAGCTGTTTCGGCATACCAGTCGCCTGCGAGATCCAGTCGAAGCACCACTACCTTTTCAGCTGGGCAACTATAAGTTACTCGAAAGGATCGGGCGAGGAGCCTCAGGAGCCGTTTATCGGGCGCGGCACATTCGACTAAACCAGGACGTTGCCGTAAAAGTCCTCGACCCGGCATGTGCCGACGGCTTGGAATTGTTTACTCAGGAAATGAAAACGATCGGCTCGCTGACTCACCCGCATGTGGTTCGAGCCACTGATGCTGGCGAAGCGTCTGGCTTGCACTACCTGGTCATGGAATTCATCGAAGGCGTCGATGCCGGACGGCTGCTTTATTACCATGAGAAATTGCGAGTGGCCGACGCTTGCGAGATCGTACGCCAAGCAGCCATTGGCCTGCAGTTCCTTCACGATCGTTCATTAATCCATCGCGATATCAAGCCATCAAATCTGCTGGTAACTGCCTCCGGCCAAATCAAGCTGTTAGACTTGGGCATTGCGACACGCAGTAATGAACAACTTAGGGCTTCAACGTCAGAAGAATTGCGGCAGATAAAACCCCAAGGAACGCTTGCCTACATGGCTCCCGAACTATTGGCCACCCCGAGCCAACCGGACAAAAGTTCCGATTTGTATTCTTTGGGTTGCACATTATTCAAACTTCTGGCTGGCACTTCTCCAACGCCCCCCGTTCCAACATTAACAGAGCTCCGTTCGGATGTACCACGAGCCATCGATCGGCTGGTGCAACGTCTGCTGGCTCCGGCAAAAGAGGATAGGCCAGAGTCTCTGAACGAAGTGATCCAGACACTAGGAGCGGCCTCACGCAACTCCGATCTACCATCGCTGGTCGTCCCATTGTGCCCAGAAGGAGCGGTGGTAGAACAAGTAGAAGCACCGCCAAGTCACTCGATGGTGCCTGGAATTTTCTCCCGTCGAAACGCGTTGGCTTTACTAACGGTTGCAGGTGCATCAATGGTGGTGTGGTACAAGCTACGCTCGACCGGTCCAACCTTACAAACAGCGAGATGGCGATCACTCATACCGAGCGACCCCAATGTATTACTAAATCTTGGCAAGCCAGAGGCAACTTCTTGCGAGGTTCTCAGCGATGATCGAATCCAGGTCGTTTCGGACGACTTGGCACTTATCCAGCTCGGCCGTCCGGTCGTTGGGGTGTTTGCGATGAGAGTCCACTTGTACCCGCATAAACAACATCAATGTGGCGTCTTTTTCCAAGGACAGCTAAAGCGTTCGGAAGAAGGTACCGTATTTCGCTTTCAAACCGTTGAACTTAATCTGGGCCAATTGAAACCAAACGGAAGCTCACGGTACCCAAATCGGCTATCATGGAACTTATGGACCGCCACACGTCAAGGCGATCAGGTTTCGGCGACTTGTACTCCGCTTGCCGAGATTGCCGTCAAATTGAGTGCTAATGCCCCGGCTCAACAACTGGAGCTAACGATGGGACGAAGAGGGATGCCAGAAATCAAATTTAATGATGGGAAACTGCACGAATCGATGTGGAAGTTTTCGCTCGAAGCGCGGAACCACCAACAACTTTCGTCCACTCAACTGCCAACAGCGTTCTTGGGGCACCTAGGCTTAATTAGTGGCAAAGGCAAACACACATTCGAGCGCCCCCAACTTGCCTATCTTCAGAATACACACAATGCGTAATTTTCAATCAGCGAAGGTAAAACGATGAAGCTGCAAAACACTCATACACGCGCTGGGATGACTTTGATCGAGGTACTGGTAGTGATTGCCATCATTGGCATTTTGATCGCGATGCTACTGCCTGCTATCAATTCTGTAAGAGAAGCCGCGCGAAGAATATCGTGTCAAAACAATGTCAAACAGATCGCCATGGCCGTAATCAATTATAGCGATACGCACAACGAACACTTGCCAGCACTTTGGAAGACGCCTCACCCCGATCCTTGGCAAAATTTTTCTTGGCGAGTCGATTTGTTGCCTTTCCTGGAACAATCGGCTTTGGTTGATTCGATTGGCGACAATGTTTTGCCATTGGAAGCTGAAAATCGTGCCGGAGTAACAAAAGTTCTTTCCGTTTTCCAATGTCCGTCGACTCCCGATTCACCTCGCCTTGTACAAAGCTTGGGGCCCCCTTCAGCAGGCCACCAAGACATCTGGGTGGGAGCTTGTGACTATTCGGCGATTCACGATGTTGCTAATAGTGAAACTGACATACCACTACCAGGAGTTTGGCGGAGTACGAGCGATGCCACAATACAGGAAAACGAAATGAAAACTGTCGACAATCCATTGGGCGAAGAAAATTTTAACGTTGATCGGATTGGTCCCGCCTTGCGTATTCAGCCAGGGAGCTTCGTTTCTGTTTTAGACGGACTAAGCAACACAACTTTGATTGTAGAGCAAGCGGGCAAGCCATTGCGTTACGGCCGAAACCGCAAGGCCGAAAACGTCCTGCCACGTGAAGGGGCCTGGGCCACCGCGGAGCAGTCTTCTTTTTTCGCAGCAGGCGTGAACGAGGATAACCAAACCGGCATTTACGGATTTCATGCCGGTGCGGTCACAGCTCAATGCGACGGTTCAGTGCATTTGTTCGCGGTTGATATGAACAGCGAAGTCGTCACCGCCTTGCTCTCACGCAACGGCGCCGAAATCATCGACGATGCCGACTGGCAATGATCGTCGCGTTAAGGCAACTATTAACCACAGATAAACACTAATGAACACAGATAAAAACGAGCATGTCATCAGTGTTTTTCTGCGTCCATCTCCAAAAAACATGAGAGATGTAGTTGTAGCGTTCGCTTCGCTACTTACTTAATCAAAGTCTAACCTCCGGTCGAGGTCGAGCCTTCGGACAAGATTTCGATCATCGCCGCGATGTCCATAAAGTTCACTGCATCGTCTTGGTTACAATCTGCTTCTGCTTGGTACCCTCCGCCGAGAAGAACTCCAATAAACGAACCGATATCCATAAAGTTCGCAACACTGTCTTGATTGACATCACCCAAGATGATCTCGGGCGCTGCAAGGACGAACTGGATAATGTTCTCGCCGTTGGGATCAGAGAAAACGGTCGTGGGAGTCGTGCTTATGAAACTATCACTATATTGAAAGAAATCTTCTAAATCTGTTCCTTCCAAAACCAGAACATTGTTCGCCAATGTATCAGCATTAAAACTGGTCTCTCCTTCCGCAAGAGAAACGGACGAAAAAGGAGCATCAAAACTAAAAGCGCTGATTTGGAAGTACTCGCTTAATGGAGTCTCAACTGGACCGTGTATAAAATTGTATAGCAGGGTGAAGCCCTCCGGACTACCAGTTGCAATTCCGCCCTCATATTCATCAACAACCGCCGACGTTGTTGCTCCCCAGAAAAATATCGTCGAGGTATGGGCGGGGAAGATACCTGGCGGTGCCGGTGTTCCCTGCCTGACGAAGTTCATTCCAGAGGTAGCAAAATACCCCGTGACCGTCGCGGTTATGTTGGGGCCT
This sequence comes from uncultured Pirellulaceae bacterium, assembly GCA_964503615.1. Taxonomy (GTDB): domain Bacteria; phylum Planctomycetota; class Planctomycetia; order Pirellulales; family Pirellulaceae; genus CAZDBA01. The sequence goes on along the minus strand of CAZDBA010000159.1, from coordinate 6,578 downwards.
GAATCATCAAACGTGAAAAGCAAAATGTTTTGGGCAGACGCAAACGTGGCCGAGACAAGCAAAATAAGCGACGAAACTAAGCTGATTAATTTAACTCTCACAACAAGAACTCCAAAAAAGTGCGATCAGGACCGTTTGAAAACAGGAAACAAGCAATGCTCTAGCTAGGTCGTTTATCTTATGCCACGGCTTACAAGGTTGGCTTCGCCATCTTTCCATACGAAGCTTAACGCAGGACCATTTCAAAAAAGACCGATTTTTTCTTAAAAGCCTGTCTCCTTCGTATCCTGAATCCCTTTTCAGAGCAAAAAGAGGCTAACCGCCAGCTTTTTCATGGTAACGAATCAGCGGCTAGCTCTCAAAGGATCAGCTTTAAATAGATCAAAGGCTCCGAGTACAACCTGCTTTTCACTGATTGAGCTCTACAATCGCACCATCGTTCATCTCAAACAGCCTCAGCCACTGGTTTTCTCTACGTAGCTCCAGGCTACTACTATCGCACAAAACAACCGGAGTTTTGCCGTCGACGAACTCAAGATCGGCCGAAGGATCTTTCCGATTGAAAACGTAATCTTGAGGTGCGGTCCAAGGAACGGATTTCTCCTTTCTAACAATGACCAACAAAATCGTGTTGCTTGTCCCGTCTGTAATCGCTGAAAAGGTGATGCTCCCATCCGCCCCTAGAATCGTGTTTTCCCCAATCGGTGCTACTACTGTGGTATAGCCCGGCTTTGCACCGGCTGGAGCCAACAGTCGAGAACCGTACTGGTTGTAAATGCTTGGCATCTCAGTAAGAAGCTTGATGTTGGTCGGGCTGTCCCACGGTTCGTCGAGGGCGAATCTCTTGTAAAGCTCGAGCTCACCCAGGAACGGCAAGATGTGAACTCGCCAACTCAAACCTTTTGGCCCCTCAGGACTTCGTGCTTCAGCCGGTGGAGGCAAATGCCCCTGCGCCGATTCGTAGTTTAAAACCCCCAACGCAAGGTTTCGCAGTCGTGTTACCGCTGAGCGATTGGCGGCTGGCCCCAACATCGAACGTAGCGCCACGGACGGATCCCAGTTCTCGCTGGCCGGTATCTCCCAGAGAACCTGCTGGTTGTTTGAACGAAAACTTGACTCCGGTAGCTTTTGGATCAACGACTCAATCAAAGTGGTATTCTCGCTGATCCTATTCCTGTTCAAAGTCGCCATTTGGTTTGCCCGTTCAGCAAACAAAGTCGCAGCTTCTGGAGAAGCCGAATGGATCACGCCATGCAACGCACCCGTTTTCACATCAAACGAACCGAAAGCAGCTTGCAGGCCTTCGGTCAACACCGTCGACGAACCACCACCTAAAAAGTAATCGGGCAAATTCGTTTTGAGCTCTCGGTAGATTTCATACAAGGTTTCGGGCGGCAAACAAGCAAACTGAACCGCATCATCTTTTCCGCTCTTGCCTGCCAGTGCCATCAACTTCGTCCACTGTTCGGCTCGTGAATCGTCGCTCGCTCCGGAAGCACCTGCCTCCGAAAGTTCACGAATCATAAACGGAGGCTCTTGCCCATAGGCAGCTTTGGCCGGAACGTCCCACAACTCGTTAAGAGCCTCAATTCGTTTACCTTCGGAGTCGCTGATAAAAACCTGAACACGAACAGGCGTTTGAGGAAAACCGAACGTCATCCAAATAGGATCACCAGCGAGCAACTCGCGTGTTTTTTTCAAACACACATGAAGCACTTCCTGTTCAGCATCGCCGTCTTTGGCCGTTGCTTCGATTAAGGCATCGAGTGAGGCCGCTTCGATCTTAACCAACATCGTGGTCTGAGCATCGACGTGGTTTAAAACCTGCTCCAACGTTTGTCCGTGGCTCGGATTCAAGAGGCTTAGCAAAAACAAACAACTGACAACTGCGAAAGGTGTATGCCGGAAAGCATTTTGAAAGCCCGATTTCAAACGGGTTACAGGAAACAATAATTCGCTCATTGGTTGTCCTCCTTTTGTTCGTCACGACTCATCAATTCAACTTTAATTTCACGTCTGTGCCAGTTAATTTTTGATGCTCTTAAGGTTGCGACTTTACCGTCCGACTCATATTCAAAAGGCTTATTCGTACCTGGATCCAGTGGCGCTGGGACCGACAATTCATCCAAAGACTCAACGAGCTTTCCGCCGTTCTCAGCCGCCGTCAAACGCAACGCCTCTACGGTTTGCCAAAGATTCTGCCGCTGCTGAGCGGCCGCCGCGGCAGCGACAACATGTTCAGAGGGGGCCACGAGTACGTCCCCAAGCGAAAGAATAGAGCTAGATATTGGCTCTTGTCCCGAGTGGCTAAATCTCTCACTCCACATTTCCATCAAATCTGACCCACGCTTGATTCCGCTCGAATTAGCCTGTGTACGAGTTGCGAACGGGACCACAAAATGTTTGTAGGCTTCGTCTTGAGCAAACTCGTTGTACTTGATGATCGTCAGGAACACGATTTGGGTCTTGGTATATTGATCAAGTTTTTCCTCTGACATCCCGTAGACTTCATGCAGGAAGTCTCGAGCTGCCGGGTAGTCTCTTGCAATCGTTGTTGCGATTCGAAGTTCGTCCCAGCCCTCGATCGAAGTCTGGTTAAATGAATCTCGATATTCCTTCGTAAATTCATTTAAAACTTTTGCAAATCGCTTCGTAAAATCGACCCAGAAATCTGACGAGCGAATCTCCTCGTTGACTTCGCGCAATAGCGGCATTTGAGCCAACAAAAATTGGCGTTCCCATGCGAACGCTCGCTTTAGATCAATCGCCGGATCAGGACAGGCCGCAAGCGCCCAGTAAAGGTTGGGCGTTTCTGGTTGTTGTGACAGCATCAAACCCGCATCGGTTCCTATACCGTGCAAGGCAACTCCCACCAGAGTGCTGACCAAAAATTCATCGGTACCCAGATGCACTCCCATTGCCATTATCTGACCGACGATTTCGACCGCTTCATCGATCCGCCCTTCGGCAATCGCAAATCGACAGCGGAGCGACTGGACGCGAGCTAACTGGCGATGCTGTTGAATTGAGGGTAACAAATACCCGATCGGATTCGACTCTCGCTCAATCGCACGATCATGTTCAAAACGAGTTCGGCGAGCTGCGTCGTAAAGTATCTCAGGCTGAAACGAATGAAGCCTAAGATACTGGGCAACTTTTTCTTTTGGCAATGATTCCGGTTCGATTTCTTCCCAAACGTAGGGTGGATAGTCACCCAACTTCCGTTGCTCGTCGGTCGCCTCGTCGCTCCACTTTCGAAGCAGCTTGGCCAGCTGTTCTTGGGCACGACTCTGCTCGAAAAAGCCCATCGCCTTGAGGTAGAAAATCGCTGCGTTACCGTCCACGCGATCGTTGGCTGCCGGGATCAACCGATGTTTGAACGCTGGTATCGCTGCGGCTTGAGGATAGACACGCAAACGCATTTGCTGTAATCGTTTACCTTCGTCGTCTTCTCCGGCAACCCAGATTCCGTATTTTTCTTTCGACGAATCGCTATCGGCGGCGGGCTCTTGGGCGGTGGCTTCGACAAAACTGCTGGACGCAATAACCAAAAACAGAACCGACAGCAGGCTCTTTCGCCTTAAATTCAAACAGATTTTTAGTGAGCTTTTTATCATGATTTCAAATCCTCGACAGAAGACGGTTTTCTTGATTCGGGTAGCCACGTCAGGTCATCCAGCAACAATTTGATTCGTCTGGGCGACAACACCGGCCGTTGAGGCAACACCTCGATACTGCTTCCATCTGAGTCGTCTTGAGTTGACGCCGATTCGAGCGGCTGCAGCCGAGCGGCGTCGACGTTGACATCACCCATCGGGCCCAAGGCACATAACTTTTGTGTTCCAGATAGTTCAAATGCGCCCCGCTGAAAGCGCCGTTGTTTGGGGAATCTATTTTCAGGTTCGGATGACTCAGGTTTCTGATCTACCAGTTGAACATCACCGGAGCTTTGAGCAGGGGTTTGGTTTTCCGGTTGATTGGAGCTGTGCGAAACTCGCGCTGTTTCTATTTCGGTTTCGTTTGATTTATAGGTCTGCATCAACATGATCGCCGCGCCAACGGCTAAACCGACCGCTGCCGCAATTGAGTGGCTGATGATTGGCTTCCAACCTGATGTCGTGACAACAGGAGCCGGGCCAGGCTGAGCAAGTGAAGCCTGAACCTTCTGAGCAGGCACCATCAGTGCTAGTTCCGGTGGTGTTGGCCGAAGCGAACGCAGTTGTTGCTCAAGCGCTTGGAGATCATCAGATTCATCTGGATCAAATTGGTTCATGACGGATTTCCCTTTGACGAAATGGGACAATTGGACTCGCTTAGGTATTGCTTCAATTCTTTTAGTGAAGCCTGATAGTGACGATGGGCCGAACTGGAGGAGAGCTTGGTCAGCTCCGCAATTTGCTCAAACGACAACCCGCCCCATATTCTGGCCACCACAATCTCGCGATCCGTTTCTTCAAGCCGCTGCAAAGCCGACTCTACGGCCATCGCATCGATCTGATTAGCTGGATCATTAACAAAAAAAGATGCCCGTTGGTCGGCGGCGACTTTTTCACGTTCGCTACGACGCCGTTGACTGCGGTGCAAATTCATGGCTCGAAACTTAACGGCGCGGTAAAGCCACGCGACTGGTTCGGTCGGCATCTGTGACTGTTTGGCCAAGTCGATCAGGGCTTCCTGGACCGCGTCGTCCGGGTTGCGACACCAAGTCAGCGCGTACAATCGAAGCGCTGGTGCGTGTCGGTCATACAGTCGTTTGAGTGGTTCGTTCAAGTGACAGCCTTCGCGGTCAAAAAGCCCTTGTCGACTCGCAAATACCCTGACAGAGCACGCGGTCAACGTTGCGTCTTTTCTGTTCTATCACCGCCAACCGCCATTTATCCCAAACGAGTTCGCACTTTTTTGTGAAACATCGTTTTTTTAGTGCTTCTGGTGCGGTTTTACTTTTGGGCGTGTTTTTAATGAAGAAGAAATACCGTGGAGATCATTGGCGGTCGGGAGCCTAAAAACCTTACTATAGATTCACAAGCTTCTGAAATGGTAACCCGCAGCGTAAGCAAGGCCCGTGCAGGTGTTTTCACTGATCCAATCTTTGTGGTATTAATCGGCGAAAATATTTCCCGTGTTGTTTTCAAAACGTGACTTTCTCTCCAACGGTTTGTTTGGCCAAGGAAAGTGATGAAACGCTGGTCTTATTTTTATCCTTTCTGGATGGTCTTCACTTGTTGAAAGAGCCATGTGCCAGACTCCGATGAACAAAATTTCGTCAAACTATGAGTTTCTTTAGAAAATTCTTACACTAAAGCAGAGGCTACCTAATAAAAATCATTGCATCTCAAAATGTAAACAATAGACTAGAAGTACACGACACGTTCGTTCATTTGAAACTCATTTTCCAATTTCCAAATATTTGTCTTATGGAGCTCCGATGAAGTATTTAAACCTGCACTTTCTAGTAATTTTGGCCATTGCCACTCTGCCCGCAATTTCCTCAGCGCAAACTGAAATAACCGCCGGCAACATAACCGATGTTCGAATCAGCGCTGACCTCGACCTACTGCCCTCGGGTGGTAACAACGGCGATGATAATGGTGGACTCGACGCTAAACTGATTGGACTCAATACCGGCAACATTGAGAACTGGGCGCTGATGGGGTTTGACCTGGAGCCGCTTGCCGGAAGTTCTGTCGTCTCAGCAACCATCACGGTAAATATTGCTCCAACACCGTTCAACAATTCTAATCATGGTGACACGGCAGATTCCTTCTCAATTCATGAGTTGTATGCTGGCAATGCAGGTTGGACCGAGGGAAACAGAACAATCGGCCAAGCCGTTGCAAGCCAGGCTGACGGAGCAGCGACCTTCCAAAACCAATCCGACGTAGGCGCTTTAGCAGACCCGGGTGATATTCCTTGGGTCGATGGAGATGGAGCCAATTTAGAGAACTTCATTGGTGCATTTGATTCTACAGCTCTAAACACCAACACCGTCATGGGCTGGGACGGTCCTGATACTGCACCGACACAAATCGAGTTCGACTTAGACGCGGCAACCGTTCAAGGCTGGATTGACGCTGGCAGCGTAGCTGGAATTGTCTTGACAGTTACCGACGATGGAAGCAGCACATCACGTTTTAATTTTGCCGGAGGAGCAAACAACTTCAACTTGAACGTTACTGTTATGGACGACACCGTGTTAGTAGGAGACGTCAACCGAGACACGGTTATCGACTTTAATGATATCGCACCGTTTATCACGCTTCTGACTATGATGACGTTTCAGGCTGAAGCTGATATTAATGGAGACTTGGCTGTTGACTTCTCGGACATCGCGCCATTCATCGGTCTCTTGCTCCCTACCCCGTAGCCTAACCAACTAATTTTGCCATTGCTGAAAAGGGCATCAGCTACGTGTGAGCCACGAACCAGTTCGCTGGCTCACCCCGCTGATCCTTCAAAAATCTGCATGGATCACGAAGAAAAATAGTGCAAGTGATTTGAGCCCTAGAAACCGTAGTACCCGAGTGGGACTTGAACCCACATAACCGTTAGGTCACAGGATTTTAAATCCTGAAAAAGGG
>CAZDBA010000158.1:3136-11069 GCA_964503615.1 uncultured Pirellulaceae bacterium | reverse complement strand
GAAGGAAGATTGAAACGCGGCGAGCTTACGTGCGTGTCTCAGCAGTGTTTTTGCGCGACAAATCGGGATTTGTACGGACGAAGGATAGTCATGACCGACACGACTTCATCGCGAGTTAGGCCGCTACATGTCACTTGGGCTTTCGCAGGTCTCGCGATTGCACTAGTGGGCCTTGTCCCGATGGCTACCGCGCTTAGTGTATCCAACATCTTGATTGACACTGGCGGCATCGAACCCGGTGAAATTGAAATCATGGATTCTTGGGACGCTTGGGCGTTCTCACCATTGTTCATTTCCTTGACTTTATTTGGGGCGATTGGGCTGGCCTTGCTTCTCGTAGTCGTTCCAAGGCATCAGAAGGCTGGGTACGCAGTTGCCACTTTCGTTATTCTCGGAGCCTGTCTGTTCATCGCAATGTTTATAACCGGCTGGTTCTTTCACGACATTCATCTTCAGTAGCGGTGGGCGGTGTCGGTATTAAAAAACCGTTCGTTGTCCACTTGAGCCTTTTTTTGAATTCACTCATTGACTGTCGGCCTCGACACTGACGAACCGGTGGAAAACGACGAACCAGAAGAATAAGAGACTCTGCTGGAACCACACTAAAAGACAGCGAGCTTCTACGTTCTCGCCTTTTTACTTCAACAACGATTCGAGCTTTTCGCGTTTTTGGGGTTGGGCTTTTTGTAGAGCGGTGAGACCGATACTGTCGGTTACCGTTTTGTCCGAGCCCAAAGATAATAGCAGACTAACCATTTCCACGTTTCCACGATGGGCTGCTTTGTGTAGCGGTGTCCAGCCGTCTGAGTCTTTCACATCAACATTGACGCCAAGGTCAACAAGCGTCTTTGCCGCAGAATTATGGCCTTGCCAAGCCGCGAAATGAAGTGCGGTTGAACCAGAGGGAGTGGCTTGTGAAAGGTTGACGCTCTTCTTGCTTAGCAGTTTGATCGCCTCGTCGTTCCCATACCAGGCTGCGACTTGTACCGGTGTGCGACCGCTACCATCGGCAAGTGCAGGGCTTGCCCCGGCGGCCAAAAGGATTTCCAACGCCTTGCCCGGTTTTTGAAGCGAGCAGTGAATCGGGAGCTGTCCGTTGTCGCTGGCGAGGTTAGGATCTGCTTTATTCTCAATCAACATCGAAACGATTTCGTCTGCACCTGCTTCGGCCGCGATGCACAAAGCAGTTCTCCCCGACCCGTCCGCTTGGTTGATCTCCTGCGCTACCGCTTCACGCTGTAACAAAACGCTAACGGTGTTGGGCATGTTGGTTTCGCAGGCCCAATGAAAAACCGACCTTTGCCCGTTGTCAATGTCGACCTCACGGGTCAGCTTGACCAAACTGTCAACTCCAGCCGGGAAGTTATTGACCATGGCAACGGCCAATGGTGTCTGCCCCGCTTGGTTCTTGGCGTTAGGATCGGCTTTATTCTTCAAAAGCAATTTTACAATCTCCACGGAGCCTGCGTTGCGCGATGTGCCATACCTAATATTCTGCCACTGCTCGAGTGAATCACCGCAGGCGATGTGTAACGCTTGGTTACCTTCCACATTACCTTTTGCAACATCTGCACCTGCGTCCAACAGGACTTGCACCAACTCCCGATTTTGCAAACTTACAGCCCAAAGCAAGGGGCTAACTGCATTTTGACTTGTGGTGTTGAGGTTGGGATCCGCTTTGTTTTTCAGCAGCGCCTCGACCATTGAAAGATTATTGAGACGACAGGCAGTGGTGAGTGGCGTGTTGCCATACTGGTCAACAATATTCTCCAATTCAGAATTCTCACAAATGTAGTTGACCAATTTTATATTGCCGGATGAGACCGCAAGGGTTAAACAGCTCTGCCTTTGATTGTCGAGGCGCGCAATAACGTCAGCATTAAAATGCTCTTTCACCAATTCCAACTGGCCTCTCTGACAGAGAGACATAAAAACAGTCGTGCCGTTTGAATCGACATCGCTAACACTCACTCCAGCTTTGATCGCCCGTTTCAGGATTTCGTTGTATCCGTAACTGGCTGCAATATGTGCGAGAGTTTGTCCGTTGCTATTCTTCTGGCTGGCATTACAACCAGCGTCGAGCAATTTTTTGGCCAAGTTCGGAGCGCCATAATAGATTGCAGTAACAACTGGGGTGCTACCCCCACTGTCAACCTGATCCAACGATGGATTGGCTGCCAGGATCAGATCGAGCATTTTGGCATCTCGCCGCATTACTGCCAGATGCAACACGCTCCGTTGCTGCCCATTCAAAAGATTAACATCTGCTCCCAAATCCAACAGTTTTTGGACTGTTTTGTATTGTCCGCTGCTAACGGCATGCATAAGCATCGTTTGGCCGTTTCCAACGATTTGATTGAGGGCGGAAGCGTCGGCTTGGACCGCTTTTTCGATCGCAGCAGTGTCTCCGTTTTGAGCAAGCTGCCTTAGGTTTTGGCCCAGCAGATGGGATTCGCAAATCGAGATCAGGAGGACTGCCGCAAAAATTACCAGAAAACGATTCATGATTTTTCCCTCGTAAAGCTTGTCAAAAAAGAGTGTACTGAGTGTATAGCTTTGCTGACGCAGTAGCTGCCGGAAAAGTTCCCCACCCACGGATAGATATCATTCCTCCGCCAGTTCCACGCTTTATCATTCTATGAGCACCAACGGCAACCAAGGAGATGAAAAGGAGCCAACTAAGGGGAAACGCCCAATGTTCCCGCTTGAAGAAAGAAACCGCGAATGGGTGCAAAATGAACGCTAATTGCGATGACCTGCAAATTCGCATGCGTGGGTGCTTTTGAGGTTCAAAAGTTCTGGTCAGTTGGACCGATCGCCAATACTGCGCAGGTATTCAGCGATTCGCGCATGGAGATCAATGACCTGTTGCCAAGTCTGCTTACCGAGCTTTACCGATTCCGCTTGGGGTCCGATTTCAACCTCGCCAATCAACCGTCGCATATGGATGTGAAAGTACTCCAGCATTTCAGATAACTGGGCCGCTTGTCCAGGAGAAAGACGCTGTGGAATTTGTGGGGGGGCCAAGTCCAACAAGGCCAATTGATAGTTGGGGTCATCCTGGATCTTTTTCTGAATCGCCAGATCGACAGGGCCTTTGGTATCGTATTCAGAGCCATGGTCATTCAACTGATCCATTCGTTGGTTGATTTCTTCACGAGAACCGTAAACCAGCGTACTGCGACCGAGGTTGATTACGTCGCCATGACGAAGAATCCGCAACTGAACTTCTTCACCGTTGACCTTGGTGCCATTTGTGCTTTCAAGGTCGGTAAGGACCAAGTCGTTGTGATCAAGCTGAATCTTGACATGGAAACGGCTAATCCGTTCGTCGTTCAGCTGAATTGAATTCCCTTCTTCACGTCCAACTGTGATGGGGATCGAATCGATTTTGTAGACCCTTCCTCGATCCGCACCTTCTAAGACTCGAAGAGTTATCGGATTCATAAGAGACTACACTGTTGAAAAGAAATGAGCGAACCACATTAGAGCGCTACGAATATATTAACACACGAATAGTTGGGTTTTTGGGGATCGCCTGAGTACGAGCATGAAAAATGCGGAAAACAGGGAGAAGTTGGGTTTTAGATAAGGGTTTTTTGGATTAGGTGCCAAAACAGGCTTGGAATCGGTTAAATAATCGCCCAAAACACGAGTTGTAAAACGTGGGAAATGTCGTATCTTGTTCGCTGCGAAAGGAGGCTGGATTGCCTTTACCGCGAACCAAAGTTCTGGTTAACCAACATTTCAAATTTTTACATGCACCCGTAGCTCAACTGGATAGAGCATCGGTCTTCGGAACCGAGGGTTGGGGGTTCGAATCCCTCCGGGTGTACTCTCCCGCGTTTCCTTGCCTTACTATGCTTGGGAACGCGGGTTTTTTATTGGATGTGCGCTGCTCTACACTACGCTGCGGACTACTTCTACCGACTACCAAAATCAAACGGCTTTCGCAGCTCGACTGTATTTCATTCACACCTTTGCATACTCCGGCTTTGGCCTTTACTCGGGTCGTTGAACAGCTCGCTACATTGGGCCGAGACGGGAGCGACTCTAAAAGTCGATATTGGTCTAAGGCGAAATGGGAAAGATAGGCACGGCCTTGGATAGGTCTCATTCAGAAACCGTTTTAATGAAAGCCAAAATTGAATGAGCCGAATATCTGTGTGTTCGATTACACGGTCTTGATTCTCGCCACCTATTTTCTATTCGATTACACGGTCTTGATTGTCGCCCCTATTTTCTAAAGTCAGGGCCACTATGGTGCTGGTGTCCTCCAAGTATCTAGATCCTAAGTTTGGCATTCGCCGATTTATCGATTACTCGATTTACAAACAAAAAAAATGATTAGATAATCGGTAAGGATTGGAACAAGCTATCGTCCAATCCTGAACCTTTAAATGATTCACTGTTGCAGTTACCAAAATGCATGCGAATCGACAAACATTTTTTGACAGGAATTAGAGTATGAAAATCAAATCGACCCTTTTCGCCCTACTTGCCCTTGCCGTTTTGACTTGTGGTGTACAAGCCCAAGAAATGCAGGAAAAATCTGCTGAGTGTGAAGGCGAATGTCCTATCGCTGCTGCGATGGGTGAATTGCCTAAAATGACTTACAAAGTTGGTGAAGAAGCAACTTGCTGCAGCGAATCTGCTGCTGCCCTTGCCCAAGAACACAGCCTGCCAATTCATTTTGTCGTTGGAGAAAACACTTTCGAAGAGAAAGAGGCTGCCGTTGCTTCTCTAGTCGAAGTCACTGAAGCGTACGTCAACGATTTCATCACTCCTTGCAAGTGCGAAGTCAGCGGAACAACCAAGATCGCTGGTACAGCTTGCAACTGCCCAATCAAAGCTGGTGAGACTACTCAGTTGGTCAAGGCTGCTGCTGACGAAGTTCAAATGACTTACGCTGTTGGCGAAACTGAGTGCAACTGCCCTAAGAAAGCTGCTGCTTTGGCTGACGCCTCTGATGCAGAAAAGATGTACGTAGTTGGCGAAGAGAAGACTTGCTGCGAAATGTCAGCCCGTCTTAATCTTGCTCGCGCCAAGTACAAAGCTGCTGTTCAAGCACTTGCTGCAAACGAAAAAGCAGGCAGCTAGTTTTGAACGCGATAGTTCAAAGGTAGCCAAGATTTCATCTTTCGGATGCGTCAAGTGTTGACCTTGATGTAGCCAACAAAAGCTCGCCAGAATTCTGGCGAGCTTTCATTATTTCTTGACCTCCCAAATGTGCCACCGACATAATAAACACTCTTTTGGAATTGCTAGTAAGTATCAGCGCTGAGGAAACAAAGCCCAGTATCGCCAAAATCCTTGCAAGCCCCACAGTTAATTGCAAAAACCGCAGGAAATTGACTCTACGATTCGCTTCGGTTAGCTTTACAGTTAGCGATTTGGTTCTGTTTTTGTGAACGAAGTTGTTCTAACCGAATAAACTCTGCCTCAGGATAGTTTATGTCTCTCTTTTCAAGCTCAGGTCGGTTCTTAAAGAAAACAAATCTCCAGCTCGCTTTTTTGTTGATGGGGTTGTTTTGCTTTTCCGGTGCGGTTCATGCACAAGATGTTATACCGAAGAAAACTCTGACGAAGCTCAAAGACGCAACGGTTTTTATACGTGTTTCGCAGGGTCGGCAGGGCGGAACCGGGTCCGGATTCCTGTTCAAGAAAGACAAAAAGTTTGCTTACATCATCACGAACGAACATGTCGTGCGGAAAGAAGGGCGAGTCGAACGAGTTGTGGAGGTCGACTTTTATAGTGGAACGGCGAACCGTCGTGCCATGCCTGCAGAGGTTGTCAGCGAAGATGATTCCAGGGACCTTGCCGTACTGAAGGTTGCAAACGAGGATTTGCCTGAGCCTATTGACCTCAAGTCTTCCAAGGAAATCGTGGAAACACAATCGGTGTTTATTCTAGGGTTCCCCTTTGGTGATGCGCTTGCCACCAATCGCCGCGGACCCAACGTCACGATCGGCAAAGGAACTATCTCGAGTATTCGTACTGACAATTTTGGTGCGGTCGAGTTTGTTCAAATCGACGGAGATATTAACCCGGGAAATTCAGGCGGCCCGATCGTGTTTGCTGATGGAACTATGATGGGAGTTTCGGTCGCTACTGTTGTCGGCACCCAAATCGGAATTGGGATACCAGGTGAAAGTGTATTAGATTTGCTCGAAGGCAGAATCAGCAGGCTTTCCATTTCTCAGAGTTCACCTGGCCCAAAGCGAGTCGTGTGCGACTTGGAGGCAGGCCTGATCGATCCTATGGGCGCGATGAAAAACATTTCAATCCTGTACATTGATGCCTCGGAGTTGAGAGAGACCGAACTTCGGGCAAATGAAGACGGAAGGTGGGGGCGGATTTCGCCCAAAATGAAAGAAGCCAGATTTGAGGTAGAGGGGCAAATAGGCTCTGCTCAAATTTCGTTTCGAGGAGATTACGGTGAGCGTAAGCATTTCATCCACCAAATAAAATTTGTAAACGGTCGAGGAGAAAAGCTCTACACCGGCCCTGGAGAATACACGGCGATCATCCCTGAAAAGAACGGTCAGAGAGGCAACGGTTCACCACCTCGACGCAGTACGGATCGCGAGGCTGAAAACGAAACTGAGAACGCCGAGGAAAATCCGAATTCCGGCAAAGGATGGCTGGGTCGCGATAAAGGCGACGCGGATAATGGCGACGGCGCAAGACCGGAACCGACTGCGGCGAACAACTCCGTTTTGGGTGAAGAGTTCAAGTGTCTCGATGCAAACTGCAAACGGCTAAACTTTGAATTCAAAAAACCAGTCGCAAACATGGTTTGGGACTCTACACATGATCACTTCTATATCTTGCTCCAAGAGGGGCTGCTGAGAAAGATCTCGTATCCTGAATTGACCGAAGTAGCAACCTTGGAATTAGAATCAGAATGCAAGTGGATGGCGATGGCTGAAACAGGGCTTTGCATTTTGAATAGTGGTATGCAAGATCTCTTGGTGCTCGACCCGCTGACTTTAGAAGTCCAAAATACTTTTGCTGTTGGAGAGGCTACGACGTTTGCCGCTACACCTGTATCTGAAAATATCTATGTGCGAACAAAAGGACATTTGCTGGTGATGAACTCGCGTAATGGAAAGCATGTTCGCGAGTACAGGGCGAACGATTTTGAATTGCCTGAGGGGCGTTTGTTCAGCTTAGACAAACCGGCGCTGACTCCAGATGGAAAGCATCTGCTTTGCCTGGATGGAACGACAAGCGCAATCGTTTGTTTTCGAGTAAGAGGGAGCCGATTAACCTACGACGGCAAGACCGGAAGCATCGGTCGAAATTTAGGCAACTTTGAGATTAGCTCGGACTCCAGCTACGTCGCGTTGCCAGCCGGCGGCGGAAATGGAAAAGGATATACCACCTACGTTTACGAAGTTGACAACCTAAGTGAACATGTCATTGAAGTGAATAGCGGTGCTTATCCAAGGGCACTCGGGTTTGATCAAACGGCGGGCCTCTTGTATGCCCAGAACCATGACAACGAATTGCTTACAATCAATGGAAACGGAAGTGTTCGAAAAGCGTACGACCTTAGCCGAAATGGCAATTCCCATGATTTTCTGGTCCACCCCGATGGAAACCAGTTGGTTGTTTTGACTGGCGGGGAAGTCATTGTTGTTAACCTCCCCAGCCAATGATCTAAAGGGCAGTGTGGCAAGCGAACGGTAGCTCACCGACTGGACGAGCCTTGAGGCGGAGACATGGGAGTCAGATTTCGAAACTGGAATTCGTCAGGGATTTCCAACTGGCTATTAGGCACCTGAGGCTGGGTCGATGGAACGGACGGGAGGTTTTGTTGAATACCTGCCGGGCCTTCCATGAACTGCGACTGCTTCATAAATTGCGGCGGTTGCATTGGCTGTTGGAGCATTTGCGGTTGCTGCATTGGCTGTGGTTGCATGAACT
>CAZDBA010000158.1:0-3036 GCA_964503615.1 uncultured Pirellulaceae bacterium | reverse complement strand
TGCATTGGCTGTTGGAGCATTTGCGGTTGCTGCATTGGCTGTGGTTGCATGAACTGAGGTTGCTCAGTAAAGGGCTGTTGCATCATTTGCTGCTCTTGGAGAACAGACGTTCCTTGTATTTGCATCGGTGCGATGGCACCCATGTTGGGTCCCACCTGCATTGTGGTATAAGCATCAACAGGTGGCCCTTTGTCCAAGTCGATCTGTGAGCATCCCTCTTCACATCGCTTGTTGATGATTACGCTTTCTGATTTCAGCAAAGTTCCATTGCTGCGTTTCAGGTTAACCATTGCCAGATTGTAAGTAAGCACAGAGGTCACGTATTCACGCTCAGATTCAGTTACTCGTTCCTGAGCTCTCAAAAGCGACTCGAGATTCAGTCCGCCGGATCCGTTTCCGTCGATCAATCTCAACCAACGTTGTTCGATCGTGTTAGCCTCTGCTTCTGCAGCAGCCAAAGCTCGACTCTTCGCTCCGATTTCCAGGTAAGCGGTATTGAGTTCACGAACAGCAATGTCAACTTCGGTTTGAATCGCTTCCAAAGCACGGCTGTATTCGTCTTCCAGGCGAGCCAATTCATGCTTGCGACGACAAAGTCTTGCTCGGGCCGAACGGTTTCCAACAGGCAATTCATATTGAACACCCAGTGAATAGCTGGGGCGTCCGGTTGAAAACTGATCGGTGAACGCTCTTCCAAAATCGCTATCACCGCGCAGACCATTAAGGAATCCCTGAGTGACTAGGTTTAGCGTTGGTAACAGTTCATGTTGAGCAATACCCAAGCGACTCGAACCTGCTTTGACTTGTTGAATTGCCGCTTTAACTTCCGGGCGGTTTTGGATCGCCGTCTGAATTTCAGTTTGTAATTCAGCGTTGAAAAAGTTCAGCGCGGGCAATTCCGCCGGGATCAACTCGGCTTGGTCTGAATTGGCAAGCTCAGGAGCGTTGATCAATCCTCGAAGACGTGTTTCCGCGTTTGTCACTGCCGTACGAGAGCGAATCAAATCAGCTCGTCGATTTTCCAGAGCACTGGCGGCGGTAATTAGTTGTGTCCCTTGCGTGTCAACTGTTCGTCGAGCATTCAGAGTCTTGTAGATCTCCTGAGTTTTCAAAAACAGTCGCATTTGGTGGGCAAGTGTAGCTCGCTCCAGATACAAAGCCCAATAGCTACGGGTGACGTCCAATAATTCCTCCTGAAGAGTCGCCAGAAATTCGTGCTCGGCAACTTCGGCATCCAACTGTGCCAGAACAACCAGGCTGTTGTTGTAGGCTGCACCTCGCCCCCGTAGCAGTGGGTGGGTGTAGGAAACAGTGAACTGGCCGGTTGCTTGTTGATCGGGGATCAAGAATACAGAGTTGTTGTCCTGCCAACCGAACCGTTGCGAAATGTCCAGAATTCCACCATATCTGGTCAAGCGACGAACACCAGCGGTGCCTTGAAAGATTTGATCGTCAAAACGATCCGCTGTTCCACCTGCGGTCAACTGGTTTCCAATTGGCTCACTGGTGTCGTTCCATGCGGCATCAAGATATCGTACCCAGTCAAATCGGGAATCTGCATCCTGAACAGCAGTTTCACGGATCAGAGGATCTCGTTTGGCGATCTTGATTTGATTCGAATGCTGAAGGGCAAGGTACAACAAAGTGTGGACATCTGCTTGCAATGGTTGCTGATTGCGAAACGAATTGGTTACGTGACTGTCCCACCAAGACGGCACAAGTGCCTGTTGAACGCCACTAGACTGAGCATCCATCTGCTGAAAAACTGAGGCCGCATTGAACTGCTTAAAGTCCGGTTCCTGAGCCACCAGTGATGAAGCCCTAGTAAACGAGACTAGAACCGCAACGACTATTACGACGAATACGAATCGAATTCGCGAGTTGGAGAGTTTGCTTCGCATGATCAGTTCGGTAGGAATGGTGAACGAAAAATTGTTAGATTTATGTCAATTCGTCGAATTGGCATGACCGGCTCAAACAGATTCTTCAATAAAACAGTTGCAACAAAAACAACCAGCGTCATCATCCTTATAACCCGAACAACTTATGCCAATCGGAATAATCGTTAAAGTTTGCCTCTATTCCAGTGGGCTTGAACATGCTTCAAAAGCGGCCTCAAATTCACCGCAGTCAAAAACTGGTACCGACATCAGCAAAACTTGAAGTCATCAACAGCCTGGCCCTCAACCCTACTTTTGGACTGGTTTTCACGAACAGGTCATCAACCAACTGGCTCTAACTCACAAACGTCTTATATCTTTACATTTGACTTTTAACTCGCGCAAGTTTTTTCTGAAATGGAGGTAAGGATCCCCAGTTCACACCGTCCTCGAATACATTGGAAAAACGATTTTAAAAAACACTAAGTCGCGGAGCGAACTATGAAAACTTTACAAATCACATTAATCCTGGCAGCAATGGTTAGCTTGGGCGTTGTTTTGGAAGGTTTATTGGAACACTCGGCGAGGGCAGCGGCGGCTGAGATTTTGAAGCCAACCAATGAGATTTCCAAAGATGCTGATCCGTCGTCTGAACCCGGTAACTTGATCACACTTGGCGCAGAACAGGACTTGGCTGAACTGGTTAGAAATGCACCCGGCGTTGTACTGATTGACTTTTACGCAGATTGGTGTGGTCCCTGCGTAAAACAGGGCGAACTCCTTCAAGAACTCGAACCGTTTGCGGCTCGAAACAGTGCTTCGATCATCAAAATCAATGTCGATCAACATCAGAACTTGGCGGCTCTATTTGATGTTTCAGCCCTACCTACAATGCTGCTGGTCAAAGATGGGAAGATCGTTGACCGTCAAACAGGATTTGCAGATCAAAACCGAGTTGTAGAATTGCTCAGCCGCTAAGTCGACTTCTCCCCTTGTCTTGGTTGTGCCACAACAAATCAAAAGACGCAAATGCTCGATTGGCATTTGCGTCTTTTTTCACTGAGCCTAGGCAACTATCGCTCTGCCTGAATCGCAATTCAATGGCAGTACCCACACAGCCAACACGCCGACCCACATTTCCGGGCAGGGAGATGAA
>CAZDBA010000157.1:0-11213 GCA_964503615.1 uncultured Pirellulaceae bacterium | reverse complement strand
TACCGAAGCTGTTCCAGAGCCATCTTCAATGATCTTGCTTGGCCTCGGTGCAATTAGTTTTGTTTCGCGCCGCCGCAGATAGAGCTGGCCAAGCTGGAAACGATTTAAAGGGCTGTAGTCCGTTTTGCCGGACTGCAGCCTTTTTTGTGGAGAATTGCAGCCGCGATCGGATCCATGCCAGATCGCTGAGCAATGTCCACACAAACGTGCCGTCGCCGGCATCGACGATCGTCTGATTAGTCCGCTGCTCACTTTCTCCTTCCTCTGAGCATAAACATGGTCTCAGTCGAACGGAGAATATGGTTTTAAGGTGAAAAATCCTCTATCCTGATCTGAGGAACCCCTTGCGGGAGTTTTGTAGCGGAACTGTAAGAAAGAGATAGATGAGCGAGCCAGTTGAAAACTCGAATGCCGATTCGGAACATGTTGCTGAAAAGTCTAAATCTGTTTTGCCAAAGAAGACTATCGCCTGGGTTGGGTTTTTAGTTCTGATTATTGCCGTGATGCGATTTGGAAACTCATGGCTGGATGACCAGTTCGGCATTGGTTTGGACTACATCAATGTTGCGACTTACTTGGTAGGTTTGGTCATTTTGGCAAGTTTGTTCATCCACTTTTTGTTCTTCAGCAAATTTAGTGTTGGGCTGAGGGTGGCAAGTTTGATTTTGTTGGTGGGCTTGCCTGCGTTTGTCAAATTTGTTTTACGTCCTGTTCCCAATGGAGATATCGGAATCGCTCGTTTCGAACCGATTTGGGAATCCAAGTCAAAAGCGGGACCTCAGATGAAGGAGGTGGATTCGGATCCCGAATCCTTGGCAAACGTCGATTTGTCGATCGAAAACGATTTTGACTTTCCGCGTTTTTTGGGTGGCAATCAAAATGCTTGGGTTGAAAACCCGTTAGCTTTAGCTCCCAGCCGGTTTTCAAATGCCGAAGAAGTTTGGAAGCAACCGATCGGCCTGGGTTGGTCCGGTTTCGCAGTACGAAATAATTACGCCGTTACGATGGAGCAACGAGATGAGATGGAATGCGTTACGTGCTATGACGTGATAACCGGAAACTTGAAATGGAAATATGAACATGCCGCGCGTCACTTGGACAAGATGAGAGCGGGAGGGATTGGCCCGCGGTCGACGCCAACGATTGACAATGGCTTCGTCTACGCGATGGGTGCCCTTGGGAATTTTGTTTGTCTAAAGGGTTCGACGGGAGAGTTGGTTTGGCAAGTCGATATGAATGATCTGTTGGGGATCGAACTTATCGAGGATTTCACCGACGGGTCTGGGCTCAAAGTCCAGTACGAATCGAATACCAGTCTTGCCTGGGGCCGCGCAGGTTCCCCGTTGATTGTTGATGACAAAGTCGTTGTTGCCGGCGGCGGACCCAAAACCGAGGATACAACGCCAACAACGCTTATTGCTTTCGACAAGAAAACGGGCGAGGTGATTTGGCGAGGCGGCGAAGAAGGGATCGCCTACGGCTCTCCGACTTTGGTCAATGTCTCAACCGTGCGACAAATTATGATCGTTGCCGAATCGTTGGCGATGGGGTTCGATCCCGAAACCGGGGAACTGCTTTGGGAGCATCCGCGAGCGGGAGAAAGTGGGTCGGCTGCCAATTGTTCGCAAGTCACTGTTGTGTCGGATAACTACATTTTGACTTCGAAAAGTTACAACGACGGGGGCGGTGAACTTATCGCGCTGGAAATAGAAAAAGGAAAATTGGTCCCCAAATCGATTTGGACTTCCACTCGGGTTCTCAAAACCAAGCTTAACAATCCGATCATTGTGGATGGCCATTCCTACGCGATTTCAAATGGCTTTTTGGAATGTGTCGATCTTGCAGACGGTGCTCGGATTTGGAAACATGGCAAGCGGATGAAGCACGGACAGATTCTCAAATCGGGAAATTACCTATTGGTTCACAGCGAGGAAGGCAGACTCCATTTGGTCGATCCAACTCCGGAAGGTTACCGGGAGTTAGGCGCTTTCAATACTGTTGACGGCGTTTGTTGGAATACGTTTTCCCTGTATGGGCCTTATCTATTGGTGCGAAGCGAGTTAGAAGCCGCCTGTTTCAAACTGCCCATCGAAGGTGACTCACAAGCCAGCCAGGGCAAGATTTTCTAAGTTCGCCAGCCATGTTAGATGTGGCATTACCTGTCGCGGTTTTTGCTGGACGCTGCTACGATTTAACGACCTTATTGATTGCAAACAAAGCCCAATAGTTAGTACACGACGAAATGATTAAAGCTGCTCGAACGAAAATTGGCGAACTTGAATGTGTCGTTTGCCGCAAAGAAGATACCGCGACGCCGGCCAAAGCGGTGGCGATCATCTGTCACGGCTTTGGAGCACCCAGCACCGATTTGGTCAACATTTGCGGTGAAGTCGCCGGTGAATCGGAATTTGCCTTGGACGAAGTCGAATATATCTTTCCGGCCGGGCCGATCAAACTGGATAACTACGATTCCAGTGCTTGGTGGATGATCGACATGGAAAAGATCCAGCAATTGATGATGGAAGGCAAGTTTCGCGAGTTTGGGAACTCATCTCCCGAATTATTGCCTGTCCGACGAGATGAGATTATTGCAATTATCGAAGACGCCAAGCAACGTCACGGGATCGGCGATTCGCAAATCATCGTCGGCGGATTTTCTCAAGGCTCAATGCTTTCGTTGGACGTAGCGTTGAATCACGATTCCGTGCTGGGCGGTGTTGTACTTTGGTCATGTGCGTTTATCAACGAAGAAAAATGGACCCAGCAAGCAGCAAAACAAGCACCGCTCAAGATCTTTCAGTCGCATGGCGAAATCGACCCGATCCTGCCTCATGCCGGAGCCGAAACGTTACGAGATATGTTGGTCGAAAACAATCATTCGGTCGAGTTTTCAAGTTTTCACGGTCAACATACGATCGGCCAATCAGGGATCGCTGCCGTGAATAAATTTCTAGATGCGATTCGAAGCCAGTTGGAATCGAGCGCTTAGAGGTACCTATTTCAATCAAACAGTCTCAAGAAGCAAAAACCCGTTGGATTGACGATATTTGGTTCTGGCGAACCCTCAGGAACTAGACGCGGTCGACCAATCGTTTGACTCGAGTTCGGCTGGTTCGACAGCTTTCGCAAATGCCTTGGATGATCAATTGGTGCGATTTGACGCGAAACCCGTGCTCTTGAGCGACCTGGTCTCGTATCTTGCTCAGCTCGGGACTCTGAAACTCAATCAGCTGGTTACACTTTTGACAGTAAAGATGGTCGTGTTCGGGGTAGCCGTAATCGTGTTCGTAAACACTTCGCCCAGCCAATTCGAATTTTCGTAGCAAGCCCGCATCGACGAATTCGCCCAGTGTTCGATAAACGGTTGGGCGGCTGACGTAGCCATCGGCTCCTTTAACCGGCAGTCGTTCCATCAATTGGTCCGCGTCAAAATGCTCGTGATGTTCAAACACGACCCCGAGTAAACTTTGCCGCTGTTGTGTGTTGCGCATTCCGCGACTTTGTAGATAATCTTGAAACCTCTGCACTGGCGTGAGAGCAACGGTCGGTTTCTGAAACAGATTATCAGCGGGCATAGTTTCAGTAATGGGGTGAAGGGAAATGGGGAGTGCGAGAAAAGCCTGCCCGTATTTTAAAGGGCAGGATTCTCGATGCAAGGGAAACTATATGGGCCTTGGGAAAGCCCCCCAGTTTTCCGAGTTGCTACTATTTGTGGGGGGGCTTCGTTGTGCCCTTGTATTCGGTGCCATCAATCGTGATCGTGGCTTGCAAAGGTACAGAAATCGCGTCTTTGAGGTCTTCGTCGTCCAGTTCATAGCCTTTGAGCATGCCTTCTTTTTCTCCAGGGATCGCGGTCAACACGAACAGGTTCTTATCACCCGGGCGATTCAAAGTCAGCATTTCCGCTGCGAATTCCAATTTGTTTTTCCCGTCGTAGTCGGTGAACAGCAATCTTACGAAGTTATTTTGGCCCTGTAACACAATCTCCATTGCAAAATCGGTGTTCTCTTCGAAGCGAAAGCACTCACCTTTTGCGTGTGGCCCGTGCTCATGAAAGACATCTTTATGGTCGTGATCATTGTCAGCTGTACGTTGGTTGTTGCATCCACACATTGTGATTGAGGAAACGACAAATAGTGCCAAGATTAGATTGGTGATTGGTTTCGCGAAATTCATTTTGGTTCCTGTGTATTGGTATTTTAGTTTTGTTTGAAAGGTGATGATCAGCAAAAAAGTTAACGGGTAACGCTGCTCTGTCATTCTATTGCTTCGCCAATCGTTGACAAGATCGGGGAAACTTCAACGTCCATTCTGTTAATTCAGTGCGGGATCCAATGGAAGTTCATGGACGTTAATGTCGAGCAAATCACAAAGAAGTTGATCGCCATAACGGAACATGGAACGTTCCCAGAGCCACTGCGTGTCATCGAAGATATCTTCGGGATCGCTTTCGACCACATGCCAGTAACCCTTTTGAATCTCACTATGCAATTGATTCGGTTTCCAGCCCGCTATTCCCAAAAAAATCCGATAGTTCTCTGGGCTTTGGTCAAACAGTTGCTGAATGGTTTCGGTATTCGAGGAGAGGAATATCTCGCCAGGTAGTTCCATTTCTCCAAGCGATTGAAATCTGTGGATGGCAAAGACGGGACCGCCGACGGGCCCACCTTCGACCAGTTGGGTCGTCACATGTTCGGGGCTGCCTGACATTTGTCGCCACCGTTGTTTGATTTGCTCGTTTGCCGGACGATTCAAAATCACGCCGAACGAGCCTTCCCGATTGTCTTGCAGCAACAAAACAACCGCCTTTGCAAATCCGGTCCCCATCATCGACTCGGTAGCCACCAAGAGTTTGCCTTTTAACTTTTCTGCCGGAACCAAGCCGTTAGAGTTACCAAAGATTCGATTGTTCACGATTGAGCCTCACTTTCGGAACGTTTATATAGGCAGGTTATTGCTAAGCCACTTCGCATGTATCATTCGCAATTTCAAAGCGGATCCTCAGGTTATTTTCCAAGTATCCGCAACTGAACAAAAAACTGCCTTGGAACAAACTCATGAGTTTGCAAATGGTATGCCAGAGTTGGCAATCAGAAGGATTCTTCTCTAAACAGAGCCCAAATCGGACGGAGGGTTCGTTTTCGTTTTTCACCGCAAATCCAAACGAATTATACGATTGCGTGGTTCTCGAAATCCGGGAATTATTAAGCGTTTCAGTTGCACCAAAAGTATCAGACGAGGTAACAAACGGTCTTAGGTTATGAGCTGAATCGCGAAAAGGCACACAAATATGCAAAATTGGCAGAAACCAGGTTGGGAGATGTCGGATGATTTCCTGACAGAAAGACCAAGATTGAGTCGA
Source organism: uncultured Pirellulaceae bacterium (assembly GCA_964503615.1). Classification (GTDB taxonomy): domain Bacteria; phylum Planctomycetota; class Planctomycetia; order Pirellulales; family Pirellulaceae; genus CAZDBA01. Next base: position 5,851 of record CAZDBA010000157.1, on the reverse strand, counting down.
AGTTCGATCTAATCCATTTCCTGTAACAGGCGTTTTTCCTCTGCAGAGCTGGGTCGAAAGTAGTTTGGCTTGAGAGACCAAAAATCGGCTTTTTCACCACCGGCCAGCAAAGCACTCGCGTGCCACCCAACGGACTCGGCCGAACAGTCCCAAAGTGCGCGATCCAACACCTCCAAACCTGTCAACTGTGAGTCGGACAAGCGTTCCAACCCGGGTCCCAATACGGCCGCGCCTTGCGCAATGCTCGAAAGTTCGTCGCGCGAGACGATTTCCACCTCGCCGATCGGTTGGGGTGACCAGGTTGGTCCTGCTTCGAAACGTGATACGAACAATTGGTTTCGCTGAGCATCAATTGCAGCAACTAGTTGTTTATTCTCGGGCTTTGGGGACTTCTTATCAGCACCCTCTGGGCAAGGCTCGGAGTTCGTCTGATTGTTGGGGGACAGAAAATCAAAGCCTTGCGCTGCAATGGTCGTTAGCGTATTGACACCGATAACATCGCATTTGAGGGCATAGGCGAGAACTTTTGCTGCTGTGACCCCAACTCTCAGCCCCGTGAACGAGCCGGGTCCAGTAGTGACCGCCACACAGTCAATCTGCGAGATTTCGAGCTTTTGCGACCTAATGACCGACATAATCGTTGGTATTAACTGTGAGGCAGACTTTCCCGATCCGTCAACGTATTCGCTCGACAAAAGGGTTTGGTCGCGAAAAACGGCGGCTGAGCCTGTTTTGCTGGATGTATCCAGAGCAAGTAACAACATGTAAAACCTGAGCTGGAACGTTTTTGGTCAAGCGTCGTAATCTGCGGTCCGATATTCCGATATGGCTGTTGTAGGTTTCAATAGCGTTGCAACCAAACCAATTGCGTTTTAAACTATCCACTCGCCCAACTCAATTCAATGGCCGTTCTCAATTTCACATGAGCGGCATTCAATGAATTTGGTGGGTTAAAGCATACCTAGTCTAGTTGGTGGTAAAGAACGGATTTCGTTAGCCACATTTTCAATCTTCTCTCGTTCATCCTACCTATTTAATCTCCAAAGGTTTGTCAGTTGAAGCGGGCTATTATTAGTGACATTCATGGGAATTTCGAAGCCCTCTCTGCGGTCCTAGGTAAGATCGGTGAGTTGGGTGTAAAAGAGATTGTCTGTTTGGGAGACATCATCGGTTACGGTCCAGATCCGGTGCGTTGTCTGGACGCGGTAATGGAAAATTGTACACTCACAATTTTGGGTAACCATGATCAAGCCGCAGTGTTCGACCCACAAGGCTTTAACCCCGTTGCGTTGCGAGCGATCTACTGGACTCGTGACCAATTAGAAGACGACAGCAGTGGCATTCAACAATGCAATCGGCGTTGGGACTTTTTGGGCGAACTTCCTAGGCGCAAGGACGAAGGACAGTTTCTATTCGTTCACGGCTCGCCGCGTGATCCAACCAACGAATACGTGTTTCCTGAACACGTCTACGAACCATCTCGTCTGGAAAATTTGATGAAGCGGTTTGAGCAATATTGCTTTCAGGGTCACACGCATATCCCGGGGATCTTTACAGAAACAGGCAGTTTCATTTCGCCGCCAGACCGAGATTATCATTATGATCTCGACAAGACGAAAGTGATGATCAATGTGGGCAGTGTCGGCCAACCCAGGGACGAAGATCCGCGGGCTTGTTTTGTCGTACTGGACTCAGAGGCGTTGACCCTCGACTACCATCGTGTCGAATACGATATCGAAACGACTCGCAGTAAGATCTATGCCGTGCCCGAACTGGACAACATGTTGGGTGACCGTCTGCTTTCCGGCCGATAGTTCTGCCTTCCCCACCATTCCCCAGCAGATTTTTGGGCCGCCAAAAACGAATTTTGCCACCCCAAGCATACTGGACGAATTGGGGCGGATCGCGTTTAATCAAGGTTCTCAATCGTTCGCAATCTGTAGAAATGGACAACCTTGTCAAAGCTCGCAATCATCAGCGACATTCATGGAAATCTCGAAGCGTTAGACGCTGTTCTCGCTGATATCAAGAGTCAGGAAATTGAGCGGATCTATTGCCTGGGCGACGTGATCGGCTACGGACCGAATCCACGTGAATGCATCGACCGCTGCCGCAAGTTCGACATGTGTTTGTTGGGCAACCATGACAACGGAGCCTTGTTCGATCCAGACGGTTTCAGCGCCGGGGCTGAAAAAGCGATTTTTTGGACGCGAAAACAATTAGAAGACAAAAGCTACGAAGGCGCGCAAGAGCGATGGGACTTTCTGGCCTCGCTACCCCGCACCTTTCGCGAAGCGGACACCATGTACGTACATGGTTCACCTCGTAGTCCTTTAAACGAGTATGTGTTTCCCGAGGACGTTTTCAATCAGCGAAAGATCGAGCGGATTTTTGGCTTTATTCAAAAGTACTGTTTCCAGGGCCACACTCATGTGCCCGGAGTTTTTACCGAGTCGTTTCGGTTCTACTCGCCCGCCGAAGTCAGTTACGAGTACGAATTGACTGACAAGAAAACGATGGTGAACGTGGGCAGTGTTGGTCAGCCTCGCGATAACGATCCACGGAGTTGTTACGTCGTGATGGATGGGCGGCAATTGACCTTTCGACGCGTCGAGTACTCACTGGAAGACACACGCCAAAAAATTCTGGCGATTCACGAGCTGGACGATTTCCTGGGCCACCGATTGGCAGAAGGCCGCTAAGCTGATTTCTGGACCTAGAGACCTGCTGTTGGCCGACCGCGACGACCAGCCAGATCCGCTATACTTGATAGCCGTTCGTTCTCCTCTTCAACCTTGGCCACGTCATGATTGTCCACGTCGACATGGACGCTTTTTATGCGTCTGTAGAAATTCGCGACAATCCGCAGCTTGCGGGTTTGCCCGTCGTCGTAGGCGGTTCCCCGACCGGTCGTGGAGTAGTCGCAGCCGCCAGTTACGAAGCGAGGCGGTACGGAGTCTTTAGCGCGATGCCGGCGGTGCAAGTCAAACGCAGATGTCCAAATGCGGTTTTCGTTCGGCCGAGAATGAAACACTATGCAGCGGTTTCGAAACAGATCCGCGAGATTTTTTTTCGCTTCACGTCGCTTGTCGAGCCATTGTCGTTGGACGAAGCCTTTTTGGATGTGGGTGGATCCGAGAAACTGTTCGGCAGCGGCGCCTCGATTGCAGAACAGATTCGCCGCGCAATCAAACAGGAGTTGGGCTTAACCGCTTCTGCCGGAGTTGCGCCCAATAAATTCTTGGCCAAGCTTGCCAGTGACTTGAACAAACCGGATGGCCAAGTGGTTGTGGATCCAAACAGGATTCAGGAGTTTCTTGATCCGCTGCCGATTTCACGAGTGTGGGGCGTGGGCAAGCAGACTTTGAAGAAGTTTGAACGATTGGGCGTTTACACCATTGCCCAACTGCGTAATCAAAGCATCGAATCGATGAAGCGACTGTTTGGAGTCAACAGCGATCACTTTTACCGATTGGCACGAGGGATCGATTCACGGCCAGTGGTTTCCGATCGAATCGCGAAATCAGTTTCGCACGAGTCAACGTTTTCGCATGACTTGGAAGATCGTGATGCGATGCGGGCTTGGCTACTGGAGTTGACCGAGCAAGTTGCCCGCAGGATACGCCGTCACGAAGTGCGTGGCAAAACGGTTAATTTGAAGATCCGTTTTTCTGATTTTCAAACGATAACTCGGGCTCAATCACTACCCGAGCCGACATCATCCACCCAGGAATTTGCCCGAGTTGTCGAAGAGGTCTTCGCTCGGTTAGTATTGGAAGGACGGTCCGTTCGCTTGCTGGGAGTCGGTATTAGCAATCTTGTGCGAAAAGAAAAGCAACAAGGTCTGTTGTTTGATGGTGACAAGCGAGCCAGCGCGGACCGGCTCGATTCCGTTCAGGATTCGATCAAAGAAAAATTTGGCAATAAAGCGGTTCGGCGCGCATCCAGTTTGGAGCATGGCATCCGTTATCAAAGCGATCCAAGAGTCGATGACAAATAAAAGGTTTTCTGTTTTTATGAATAAGCGATCCGTAATTCTGCTAATCGGCATCCTGTTTTTCGCTGGTGCAACGTCCGGTGCACAGGTTGTCCCGCAGGAAAATCAACAGCCAAAACCGCAGACAGTCAAACCGCAAGATACTGACGATGAGGCTGGGCGAGTTCATATTGCAGAGTGTGATGATGGATTTGAGATCGCGATCGACGGCGAATTGTTCACACGGTACTTAGTGACCGATGAGGCCAAACCGATGTTGTATCCGCTGTACGGACCTGGACAAGTTCCGATGACTCGGAATTTTCCCATGGACGAAGTGGAAGGCGAGCAAGATGATCATCCGCACCATAAATCGGTTTGGATTGGTCAATTGGTCAACAAGCATGTCGACTTTTGGACCAATCGGAGCGGGGTCATTCAGCATGCAGGCGTTGAATTGTTGGAGCAGGCAGATGACACTTTGGTCGTTAACAGTAATTGGTTAAAGCGTGATGACCGGACGTTGGTTTGCAAGGTCCAGACGACGATGCGTTTCGGCTGGGATCAGAACGCTCGCTGGATCGATTTTACTTATGTTTTTGATGCCTGCTCGGGCGACCTGAAGTTCCGTGACAGTAAAGAAGGCTTTTTCGCGATTCGTTCTCATCCCGATCTAAGACTTACCCCGGCTCCTAAAAAGGGAGTCAAGAAAGTGTTTGGCCAAGCGATTAACAGCGAGGGTGTCAAAGGCAAAAAGATCTGGGGCAAGGCCGCGAAATGGGTGAACTATTGGGGGCCGGTTGATGGCAATGTTGTGGGCTTTGCGATTTTCGACCATCCAGAGAACCTTCGTCACCCAACAATTTGGCACGCGCGCGATTACGGTTTGGTTGCAGCGAACCCGTTTGGATTGCACGATTTCACGGGAGCTAAGAAGGGCACCGGCGATCACACGCTGCCCGAAAACGAAACGATCACGTTTCGATATCGCTTGTTGCTTCATGAGGGTGATCACGAATCGGCAAACATAGAAGAACGGTATCAGGCGTTCGCAGTTCCAACTGAATAACGTTTGCGATCACCGAGCCCGAACAACAACTGTATTTGCAACTTTGTCACCAAATCGCTGTTTGTTTCGCGACCAAAGAATTCGCATTGCAGCCGGTGTCGCGCCGAGAAGCAACGGGGGAAAAGGAATTCTGGCGAATCCCACTACGAACCATGGATTGGGTTTTGATTCACTTCGAATCGAACCATGTAGCCAAGCCCGGTCTTTGGTCGTTGGAACGATTCTTTCGTTGAACGTACTCTGGGTCGGTTTGGGTCCAGGTTTCTACGAATGAATCGGAGGTCACTTGGATCATATACCGCCCGTCATAGAACCATGATTTGTATGTTCCCGTCGAATAGTCGAAAACGGGAATTCGGGTCGGGTGTTTTTGCAAGCGATAGTCGATCGCGTGAAAACACTGATCGGAATTTGCCCAATCGAAATAAATCAACTGATTGAGAACCGCTTTCCCCGAGCTGTCATAGTAGTGATTCAGCTCAATGGAATCGACATGATCAACGATCATAAAAGGTGGCGGGTCGTGGAGTGGAAAGCAGCAACTAACAAGTAATACAAGCAGATTCATGGAACGTCTCCATGTGGATTCACAGCAAAATGAATGGAAAGTCATCTTTCGAAGACTCGCAATTAGAGACATTCATTGATTGAGTCAACGGAGATTGCTGCTGGCTGGCAATACATGCAAGTTTTGCATGCGAAAGTGGTAAACCCCCACCGATTTTTCGTGGGGCCGTGAGAATCGGGTTAAGACCTTAGATTGCCCGCTGGCGTATGCTCCGCGATCGCAGTTATTGCGCTATTCG
>CAZDBA010000156.1:0-11305 GCA_964503615.1 uncultured Pirellulaceae bacterium | reverse complement strand
AAGAAAACGGAGCCCTGTTTCTGTCGGACGTCGTCCATTACAACGCTGCGGGAGCGATACTGATGGCCAAAGTTGATACTGAGCTAATGTTCAACGGTGATATTCTCTTGGGCGATGTCAATTTGGACGGCTCGATCAATTTTTTCGATGTTCCCCCGTTTATTTCAGTTTTATTTACCCAGGCATATCACCCTAAAGTAGATATGAATCAGGATGGTCTTTCTAATTTCTTCGACGTTGGTCCCTTCATCTTTACTTTAGCAAACTCTCGCTAAAATCTGAGTCGACAAACGAGTTTGAAACACGCACCTAGGGATGATTTTTTTCGTGCCAAAGAATCGCTGACTCAGGAACTTTCGGCGCTCGAAATTGTCCCAGCAGTTCATCACTGATCCCTCTTCGGTACATCGCCAAATTAGCCAAAGCGGTGCGCTTTAAGCAGTCGTCCATTGGCTGGTCGGCCATCAGGCGAAAGTATTTCTCGTTAGGGCTAGTTGCGACCGAACCGACGTTGATAACTCGATCACCCGGAACGATCTCTCGCCATGTAAAGTCGGGAAGTGATTTAGCCTTTTTGCTTGCGGCCAAAATTCTTTCCGGCGTCAATGACTGGAGTAATTCGAAGCTCTCACAAATAAAGTACGTCTTCTGAAACTCACTGATCAGGTAATCTGTGTTTGCGATTCGTAGTAAATCGCCATCATCTGAAGGATCGATAAGAATCCGGTTCGGTTCGGGGCTTCCCACGCTGTAAACTGTTTCACCGGGTGAAGAAAGAATGCCCGCACCAAAATCGCGGACTTCGCCTTCTTGCATGACCAAGCCAAACTCGACGGTGAACCAGTAGATTCTTCCGGCGTATTTGAGCAGATCGTCCGCTTCTTGTTTGATCGCTTCGATTTCTGCCAGATCGTCCCCAGCTGATTTTATCTTTTCGTCACGCTCTGCATAAATCAAATTCCTGGCTTCGCCATGATGTTGCATAACTTGGGCTACCGCAGGAATGGTAAAGGTTGCAACATGCCCGGCAACGTCGTGTCCAATGTCCGGCTCTTCAAGGTAATCGGTTCCCAGCGGGCGCATGAACGTTGTCACCGGAAAGAAGCAACGACTGTGGCATGTGAAAAACAGTTCGGCTGGGATGATCTCGTTGACGGTAGCAAGCTGCCATCCGGTTTGCTGAAAGATCCGCGCGTTGAGCAGATAGTAGTCCGGGATAGCCGAGCTACCGATTTCGAACAGCGCTTCACCATTGAGGTATTCCCGACAGGCAAATTGGTGTTTGGTTTTCTGTTGTTCAGCCACAAGGACTGCCCAGCTCAAATGTTCTTCAAACGTATAGTTTTCATAGTTCTGTGAGTTCGCGTACTTGCCCAAATCAACAGTTTTGTCTGTGAACTTTCCTATACAAAAAAGTTCTCCCGACCGTGCGGCGGCGAGATAAGGTTGTCTTAGCTGTTCCGGGATCGGATAAGGGACATCGTTGTCTGCAACGATCGTTTCGAGCTTTTCTATGCGGTGTTGATGAGACTGTGGATCGACAGCAGACAGTTCAATACCTGCTTTTTCCGCAATGGTCTTGTAGGGCAAAGTTTCGTTCTTTGACATCTTTATTCACGATGGACAAGTTTATTCGAGAGATTTCTCGATGCCTGATTTTGATTTGTTTCTGAGCAAACGAATACTCCAAACGGCTATTTTCGCGTCGATTAATACCTGTATTACGTTCAGGTGCATAACAAGCTGCATGTTTACCAAGTTTGCCAACCTTAATTTGATCTTTTTCCGGAACTTTCACTTGGGCCATTACCTCGAAACATTGACACTAAAAAAACACCGATATAGACTTCTCGGTATCCTTTTAACTCGGAGAAAAAAGTGAAAAAGTATCTTTTAGGGGCCCTTTTCTTCGCCCTTTGTAGTAGTGCAATCGCACAAGAAGAGTTCGACCTACCAACTGATAAAAACGCGCCCATTCTTACGATGGAATTCTCGGGAGGATTCCGCATGCCCGAGCCAGATGGCTTTGTGAAAAAGCCTCATTTGCAAATTCTTGCAAATGGTCGTGTCGTGCACTCGCCGAACTCGCCTGATTACGAAGCGACCGAGTATCAAATGACCGAAGAGGAGCTAAATGAATTTCTCGAATCCGTTGTCAACGAACACAGTGTTTACGAAATCGACGGAGACGAGATCCGGGAAGAGTTCATGGGCGCCGGTCACCGGATGATGATGGCCGATGCTCCGACTACGCGGCTCGGGATTTATTTGGGGCGGGGTGAACATACCATTAGCCTTCTCGCGTTGTCTTCTATCACCCGGCAAATGCCAGACCACGAGGCCGCAGCAAATCTCTCTAAAATCGTCGAAAAATGCAGATACCTCGTTAAGCTCGCAGATATTGGTGGGCATGAAGAATTGCAAAGGTACACGGAATTAGCCAATGCGGAAATGGAAAAGAATGGTCAGGAGCCCTTCGAAGTCACCGATCTCTCAGGTGTCAGGTTGCCTTCTGGAGTAAGACAGAAAACCATTTCGTTCTCCAAGAACATCCCCCAAGGTGACAAAGACATGAGGATCTCTGTCAAAATCGTCAACGATGGTGAAGTTGATAAAGCTACGTACAGTACCAGCATGTTCAAACGACGTGCACCTCGAACCCCACGAGGTGGAGGTGGAATCGAAATGAAAAAGCCAGGCGTGATTCCTGTAGGACCGAAAATCCAAATTCAAAGGGTCAAATAAAGTCAGTCCGCAAGAAGCTATATACAATAGACAAAGGCCCCTTTGATTTAAAATCAAAGGGGCCTTTATCGTTCAACAAGGAAGGTACAAAAAGACTAACGGTGGCAGCCTAGTTGTTTACTTGCCATTGAGTGTAAGGGTTTTCGACCCAAGTCGTATGATTCTCGACGGATGGTGTTTCCAGAGTTGATTCTGTTTCCACTTGAATCGTGTCAGTGTCTTCGGTGACAATTTCGTCGTCAAAAAATGGATTCGAAACTGTAACAGGCTTTGGAACTGTGATTTGAAGCTCGGTGGGTACAATTCCTGGAGGTGTTGCGAATGGGCTGATACCGTAAGGACGCTTTACAATGCCGCTGTAATACACAGGTGGGAACTCAGCAAAATACGGTAGGTTGACGCTTCGTTCTACGACACCGCCGTAGAATACACCGCCCAGTCCCAGATTGTTTCGATTGCGAAATCGGCCTTGATTGCCTGCAAATCGGCTGCCTTGGTTAAAGCCAAGTCCGAATCGGTATCCATCATTGTAATTTTGAGCGTTGGCTTCACCGGCGCTGCAAGCAAACAACGCGGCGGCAGCAACTGCAAATGTAAGTCGAACAACGTTTTTCATAAGTAGCCTTTCAAAAACGGCTTTGTGTGCTGTGGGTATGGAAGATTGTCTTCCGTCGAATTGACGAACAACCAATACTGGTGCAAATTCGTCAACTGAATCCACACTAATTGGGATCCGTTGTGATACAACCTACGAAGTCCAATAGTTTGCACTTGAATGATGAGATTTTAAGGCGATGACGCCGCAAGAACTAACACAATCGTTAAAATCGGAAGCCGGTCGGTTAGGATTCGAACTATCGGGAAGTTGTCCAGCCGTTTCACCAACTGGATTTTCAAAGTTCTCTGACTGGCTTGAGAATGGCTATGCCGGCGAGATGGCTTATCTGGCCGATAGAAAAGATGCCTATCAACACCCATCTGCGGTGATGGAAGGAGTCGAAAGCTTACTGCTGTTAGGCAAAAGTTATTATACCCAAGCGCCTCAACCACCTCGTGCTGATCAAGGTCGTATTTCTCGATACGCATGGGGCGCGGGTGATTACCACGACTTGATTCACTCCCGCTTGAAAAAGCTCTGTCAGTTTGCACGTGAATTGAATCCTGGGTTTGTCGTTCGGGGCGTGGTTGATACCGCGCCACTTTTGGAACGAGAGTTTGCTGCGATGGCTGGCCTTGGTTGGCAAGCCAAGAATACGATGTTGATCAATCCGCAAATGGGCAGCTACTTTTTTCTGTCTGCTTTGCTGATCAATCAACCGCTCGAATACGATGCTCCGTTGGAAAAAGACCACTGTGGAACCTGCACGGCGTGTATCACCGCTTGCCCTACCGATGCGTTCGTAACACCGCACCGCCTGGATGCTACGAAGTGTATTAGCTATCTAACAATCGAACACCGTTCGCCTATCGCTACCGAGCTTCGCGCTGGAATGGAGGATTGGATGTTCGGCTGCGACGTTTGCCAGGATGTTTGTCCTTGGAATCGTTTTGCAAAAGCGAGCGATGAGCCCGCATTCCAACCTCTTCCGGCTCACAATCCGATCGACCTTTGTGACTTGTTTGAGCTAACGGACGAGAGTTTCCGAGCTCGCTTTCGCAAGACTCCAATGTGGCGGTCCAAGCGGCGTGGCATACTTCGCAATGCAGCGATCGTGCTGGGCAATTCGCTCAGCCAATCCCAATCGGTTCCAACACCACGAATCATCGACGCGCTCAAACGGGGGCTTTGCGATAGCGAGTCGCTAGTGCGAGGTGCATCGGCTTGGGCGTTGGGTCAAGCAAAAGGTCAAACAGAAAGCGCGGCGTTCAGGGACCTTTTAAAGTCAAGAATCGAAATCGAAACCGATCCGATGGTACGCCAGGAGATCACGGATGCGATTACAAACTCAAGTACCCCCAGCGGGAATCGAACCCACATCTGAGGATTAGGAATCCACTGTTTTATCCGTTAAACTATGGGGGCTTTTGAGATTTGATAAACGCTTGTCGAAATGGATCTTTGTTAGATCTTCTCGTTGCGTGGCCAGCGACAACCTTACCAAATCAAACCGGTTTGAGCCACACACGAGAACTGCCGTCCAAGCGGCAAGAACGGAAATCGTAAATGGTTTTTGGCCGGGCTAATGGAGTGCACGAAACGTAGTTGGACTCGCCAGAGTTCAGGCGCCTTGGCATTTCGCCCGAAGTCCAGGCGACATCGGCTACGAAGTTCCGCAAGGCGGGCTTACTTTGAGAATAGGTCGTCGATATTTTTGGCGACACGTTGCTCTTTTAACAACTGGACGGTTCCCGAAGAGATATCCAGGATTTGCGAACCGGCGAGTTTTTCCAGCGAGCCGTTTTCTTCGATGAACTGTCGGATCGCTTCGATCTTTTGCTGTGCTGACACGTTCGAATTTCCAACGGACGTTGACCAAACAACCTTACCCCCGTACTTGGTCCAAGCTTGAAAATCGTAGTTGGTTCCTTCGGGTTGATTGGGGCGCCAGTAGGTAACGACTCGGTAGAGTTCGAATTCGTTCCACACGTGCCGCAACTCGCCACAAACTTGGGCCGCTGCGATCACACGTTGATCAGGCCACGCTTCCCATGTATTCAGCCCGCGGTTCATTGGGCGATCCAGCGTGATTTTCAGAAAGTCGTCGGCGGTTTTAGATGCGTAAACCCGACCGTCCAGAATAATGCCTTGCGCATCAACCGCGATTTGCATATTGCCAAGGTCGACGATTCCTACTGGAACACGATAGTCCACATCAACATGAAGGTTCGAAGCTGTCTTGCGGACCGATGCCTGCTGTACAAACGGTTGTGATTCGACGAAAGAGGCTACGTGGGCGACCAAATTCGTGTCGAGTGTGTTAGGGGTGACGTCCCCAAATTCGTTGAGGATCAGGGTCTTGAGCTCGCCGCTCATGTCGCCGTTGTTGACTAAGATTCGATCAGGGGTCAGCTGGTACTTTTGATTCTTTAGAAAGTGTTTGCTGTTCTGCTCCCAGAGTGCGACGCTTCCGAAAACGATTAGTAACACACAGCCGATAAATAGTGTGACCGGATGGAGCAGGATTTTTCGCAATGGAATTTCTGGCATCGTCGTATCCGATAAAGGCTTGCTGCGTACAGGCAAAGTTAAGGAAGGCGAGACCTTACGGCCGTACTGTTTGTTTTATCGGATTTGACCAACCCCGAACCGTTAATGAGATGCTTGGAACCGAACAACCAGCATGATCGAAATTTTGCTCGGAAAGCCTGCTTTTGTAAGCGAGGAGGCGCTAGCCGTTTTTAGTACGCCTTTGGGCGAAACAGTATGCTTGCGGCTAAAGGCGGTGCTGCGAACAGATTACGTAGCCATGCGAATCCTAGCTGCTTCCTCGCTAACGCGTCGGGTTTCCAGTCGTGCCGCTCATTGCCCAAAGTCGGCGGAATAATTCGAACATCCCGAAAAGCTTATCAGGTCACCCATTGGTCGCATCGATGAGCTTTACCAGATCTCGACGGCTGGTTCCAAGTCGATATCAAGCTTGATCGCGACTTGATTCTCGATGTGCTCGATTAGCTTTTTTACATCGGCTGCGGTAGCCGTTGAGCCGGCGACGATGCAATTGGAATTTCGATCGCTTAAGGAGACAGGGCCCAAGCTACTTCCTTTTAACCCCGCTCGGTCGATTACTTCGGAAGCTGGTTCCCCGTGATGGTCTTTGAAGACATACAAAGCGTTCTCGTCGGCAACCGTTTGGTTTGATCGAGCGACGATCCACTTCTGTTGCATACTTTTAGTCAGCCGATCTGACGAGGCCGATTCCAATTCGAACGTCGCTCGGACGATTACAAGTTCGTTGAGGCTACTTTTTCGATGAGAGAAGGTCATCGAATCAGAGTCTCTCGTAATGATTTCACCACTGCGAGTGACGACTGTTGCCGATGAGACCAACGACCCGATATCAAACCCGTGAATGCCCGCATTACTGTGTAGAGCGGCTCCAACAGTTCCAGGTATGCCAATCAGGTTGTGCAATCCAGCCAGCCCTTCACGAGCTGAAGTTGCGATCAGATGTACAATTTTTGCACCGCCGCCAGCCGTGATCCGGTTGCCTTCCACCTTGACCTGGCAAAACTCAGGAGCGTCCAATCGGATCACCAGCCCTTGAACTCCTTCGTCTGGAACCAGCACGTTGGTGCCTGAGCCGATTAAGCGAATTTGTTTACCGGCTTCTGCAAACCTTTTAATTAACTCGATCAGCTCGGTTTCGGTTGTCGGCTCCGCAAAATATTCGGCAGTGCCACCAAGTTTTATCGAAGTAAAACCCGCAAGCGGCTCGTCGGAACGTATCGTGTGTTCTAGTCCTTCAGTAAGTGACATTTCAGGTTAGAGCTTTCCAAAACAAATCTGGTAGGTGGACACCGATAATGTACCCCAACTAAGTAACAGGGGTGAAGGGGATTAGAGTTCCAAGCAGGCCAGAAATTGCATTTCCGCCTTTTGAACGTAGTTTTATCGAGATGGACGGTCATGATTTCGCGCAATACAAGCTTGACCAATACGAACCCGGAGCGCCGAACCTTGGATTCTTGAGGTGTACTCGTGTGTTCCAAGTTGCATGAAAATACAAAAATGGGCGCAGGTATTCCCCGCGCCCAATTTGCGTTGTTTCGATACAGGCGGCTGAAGCGATCTAATTCGATCCAGCGGCCAAATTGCTTTTTTAGATAATGCCGCCGTGCGTACGCACTGGAGACTGGTGATCGGGTTGATCAAGGAACCAGAAACGATGCCATTCTTCTCGCATGTTGCGAAGATCTTCCGAGGTGTAAATCAACTGACGAGCTCGAACTGCTGGGTCGGCATCGTAGATTGGAACGAAGCAGCCAACGCTACTGATTGCTGAAACGGCAAGAATGGTTGTAATTAGTAAACGACGCATGGTACGCATCAAAATTTACCTCGAGTGAATGGGTAACATCGATTCTAAAACCGGCATGCTAGTGCCGATATGTATTCACTCGTCTTGGCCGGTGCGAAAAGTTTAATCCTTACACCCAAAATTACCGGAAAAGCTTACCATGCACGCTAGCGGACTGTTTCGACAACGAATCAAACCTCTGCAGTTTGACCTGCCTGCCTTTCTATTCTGACCTCTTCGATCCCGACCTCGTCAGAGCCTGAATCAAGTCGAAACTCAGGGCGCACAGTTAGATCAAGTACAACGAACTCGTATTTGGTTATTACAAAATCGACGATTGTCCACAAATTTAGAGAATTCGTCTTCATGGGACTTTCACAATTTGAAAGGCAAACCATAATCGAATTCACAAAGGAACATTCAAAACTCGCCCGTAATTACAAACTCCGGCCGAGTTTTGAGTGTTGGTTTGACCGAAAATATTCGACCCTTACGTTGATGAGTAGAACCAGCCTCAATTCTGAGCAATATGAATTGCTTGAGCGTTGCCAAACCAGTCTTGGCTATCGTTTCAGCGATGTCTATCTATTGCACGAAGCGATAACGCACGCTTCCGGTGCGCCGACTCGTTTGAGCTCGAACGAACGATTGGAGTTCTTGGGCGATTCGGTGCTTGGGTTTGTAGTTTGCGAATTTTTGTATCGAACCGAACCCGATTGGCTTGAGGGAGAACTGACTAAGATTAAATCGATTGTCGTCAGCCGAAAATCCTGTGCCATGTTTGCTCAACAACTGGGCATCGTCGATTTCCTGATCGTAGGCAAGGGAGTAACTGCCAGTGGCGAAGTCCCGATTTCGTTGCTTGCCAACGCGTTCGAATCGATTTTAGCCGCAATCTATCTCGATAGTGACCTGTCGACAGCACGAGAGTTTTTGTTGCCACTGGTCAAGCCTTTGATCCGGGAAGCGGTTGAGGGTGATTCTCAAGTCAACTACAAATCGGCTTTGCAACAGTTGGCTCAAAAAGACTATGGCATTTCACCGTCTTATAAAGTGGTGGACCAAAAAGGCCCTGATCATAAGAAGTCGTTTTTGGTCGCGGCACAAGTGGGCAAACGAAGCTTCGAACCGGCTTGGGGTAAAAACAAAAAGGAAGCCGAACAGGGCGCAGCGGCCAACGCCTTGGAAGAGTTCAATAATGAAACCCGCGCTTAGCAACAACGGCTTGGGGCACTCTCACGTTACAAAACAGTCTAATTGACACTGATTTTGAGATCGGGCAAAGCAGCGGCGCCCCAGTCCTTGATTAGTGAAGATTAGTGCCACTCTTTGGTACGTGGTACACGTGATGAAAAGCGAAATCGGATTTTGGGAAACGTCAGACATGCCAACATCTTACCAATGGCAACGAACCGGCGGCTAGCGCCTTGCCGCTCACTTAAATGGCACCCAGACGTCACATTGTTACGGCCAATCGCTATGAAACTTGGTCGCGTTGCGGCTGATTCCGCCGTCTCGGTTGGCTCGGTCGGTCGGCAGAATTGGGAACACTAATCGATTAGTGTTCTTTTCTTCCTGTCAAAAAAGGTGTCTGTTGCCTGGAGCTTAACTGTCGTTCTACAAGACCTTTTCAAAACTCTTCATTTACTTGGCCATCTTCCATTGAAGAATAAGTCGCCAATATTGAGAGATCTAATGAGTCGTTGAAACTATGAACCGAACCGTCTGCAAAACAAAAATTTACAACCCCACCTGGATGAAGACTTCCCCAGCGGTGGGTGGTCTCTCCGAATCCGAAGACAGACTCAATCGTTCCACCGGCTATCCATCCGTACTCCGTATCGCCAGGACTCGCCTCACCGAACAAGATCGTGTTGCTGGCGCCATCGGTTATTTCGCTCAACGTTGTTTCTGAACGATTCCTCAAAATGCCACGACGACCTGGAATAAGACCTACTTCTCCGCCGCATGGCCGATAACTGGTTAATCCAAATTCGAAATTCTGTATCAGTCTTCCTTCGGGATTAACGGCCAACCCATCGAAAACCGGTCTCTCTTCGGGATCCTCGAGATTCTCATCGAGAGAAACATGAGTGCTGACAATAACGTTAAGCGGTTGTTCGTCTACTTCGGGGCAAACAAGAGATGGCACTTTAGCTTCTGCAAGTGCACGAAGATCGTCATTGACCCACCAAGCAGGCTCGCCAAGTCTCGCCAACGAAAGGTATTCGTCTGGAACCAAACTTCTAATATTTGCCTGCTCCATATGAGCGAATATGAAAACCAATCCGCCTGTAAACTGTTGTCGACCGCCCTTTCTGATGCTTAGACCCGTGTCGTTTGGGTCAGGGCCAAGGTAGCCGGGTGGAAATTGCTGAAATGAACTTTCGTAATTCAGCGTGGCGATAACAACTTGTTTTAGATTGTTAGAACAGGCCGTTGTTCTAGCTGCCGATCGAACTACTTGGATAGCAGGCAATAGCATGGAGATTAGTATGCCAATGATCCCAATGACAACCAAAAGTTCTACCAGCGTAAAACCTTGTCTTGAGTCTTTGAAAGCCAAGCTCATTTCAGCATCCCCGCATGGATGTTTTATCGTTTTGCAAACAGCCTACTCCTTGGAGCAACATTTAAAGCATAAGCTAAAGCCAAAAGCAGGGCAATTTGATCTTTTAGATTTGGCGCATTTACGTCGCCATGACAAACTGAGTGCATGCTTAGTCAAAGGCTGCTTAGTCAATGGCATAACGGTTTGATTGTGCGATTTGTTTGTTTAGCCACAACCGCTAGAAAACGATCTACGTTGTGTAGATCCTTACAGTAACAACCAAAAAAGTAGCCAAGGGCAAATTAAAAGGTTTAAGCCCCGTCTATCAAGGCAGGAAAAAGGCAGAAAATTCCAGCGGCCATTCGTGTCATGGAGTGAAAGCAAAAAGTTCAGTTCGAACCACTAGAATTTTATCTAATCATGTTCGAACCCAATTGAGGTGAATAGGGATTTCCGTGAACGACTCTGACACAACGCAGCTCGTCGATCGCCCGGTAAATATATCTGACTTTGCTCATCTACTTTGGATGGCGGGCGGCTTGGCATTTGTCTCGGTGTTGCTTTATGTGGCAATCAAAACATCTCAACAATCTGCGTTTGGTATGCTTATCGTCGGCTTGTTGGTTACTTTGGCCTTGGCGGCTGCTTTTGTGGGAAGTGTCTGGGCTGTGTTTGGACCGGGCAGCTACCTCAAACGGCTAATTTGGGCTCACCTGCTCGTTGGTATCGTTGGGCTTGGGCACCTTGCCGGATTCACACTAATGGCTTGGGGGGATGTTGGCTTCGAGTTATTTTCTACGCTGATCCAATATATCCTTTTCGGAGTTGCTGGAGTCTCGTTTGCCGCGCAAATTCCATTGTGGTTCTTTCGTTTATTTTTTGGTTTGCAATTCACGTTTCGCTCGTCGCCACCCGTAGAGTCGTTTTCGCTACGTGACATTTTTGTTTTTACCTTTCTGGTTGCGATCGGATTTGCAGGGGCGCAGATGGCCGCCAATCTGGCAATGCCTAAGGAATTGATAGAGGAAATGTCTGATGTAGGCGCGCTTGA
>CAZDBA010000155.1:0-11382 GCA_964503615.1 uncultured Pirellulaceae bacterium | reverse complement strand
CCTGAATTGTCTTGTTGGCCAAACCTCAAATGAATCACCCTGCCAGAATCGAAATTGCTCCTATCGAAACCAAGGGCTCTTCCGCTAAAATTCAACTTCAACGACCGCCAAAGTTTCGATTCCTTTTTAGAAGTATTTCATGACCCTGACAGTTATCGATTGGCTCATCATCGTAGGCTATTTCCTGCTTACGATCGGAATCGGCCTGTTTTTTCGGCGGCGGGCCGGCAGTAGTCTTTCCGAGTTCTTTGTTTCAGGGCGATCGTTGCCATGGTGGATCGCGGGCACCTCGATGGTTGCCACCACGTTCGCAGCCGATACCCCACTGGCCGTCACCAGTTTGATCGTCAAAAACGGCTTGGCGGGTAACTGGTTTTGGTGGGCGTTTGCGATAGGCGGAATGTTCACTGTATTCGTCTACGCGAGACTTTGGCGACGCTCGGAGGTGATGACCGACGTTGAGTTGATCAAAATTCGATACGCGGGTCGGGCCGCTGATATCTTACGATACTCAAGAGCGTTCTACATCGCTTTGATTGTCAATCCGATCATCATCGGTTGGGTGATCGGTGCCATGCTCAAAGTTTTGCAGCAGACCGTTTTTTTCGAATTGGAACCGGTGGCTGGGCTCAGCCCAACAGGAATGGCTTGGCTGTCCATCATCGGAATGATGGCGGTGGTGGGCGTTTACTCGACGATGTCTGGCATGTGGGGTGTTGCGGTATCGGACGTCATTCAATTCTTCCTCGCCATGGGAGGGTGTATTTGGTTGGCGGTGGTCGCAGTCGATAGCGTGGGTGGAATCGCAAACCTGGAAACCAAAGTCGAAGACAATTTTGGCAACCGCGGCGCGTTCGACTACTTCCCCAGCCTCTCCGCGCAATCAGCAACTCAATCGGCAACCGTAACCGAGGCCTTGAAAACACCCCCAGAGGCGACGCCAGAGGAAAACGCGTCTGCGGCGATCAAAGGCGCCGAGCTTTTTATTGCCGAGCAACCTGAACTTTCCCAACCGTTCAAAGACGCGTTGCAAAAGAACATTAAAAGGGTGCGTGACGATTTAAGTTTGAAATCGACCGAACCAAAAACAAAAAGCGAACAAGAAGAATCGCTTGATGAGTCGACAAGCCAATTGAAATCAACGATCAAAAAGGCGACGCCCGGCCCCTGGTTAGCGCTGCATGTTTTTCTGATCATGCTCACCATGCAATGGTGGGCGACTTGGTTTCCCGGTGCAGAACCAGGTGGTGGCGGTTACGTCGTACAGCGGATGGCGGCTTGCCAGGATGAACGGCACAGTGTGTTGGCGACGCTATGGTACCAAATCGCTCACTATTGTGTGCGGCCGTGGCCTTGGATCATGATTTCGTTTGTCGCGTTAGCGAAATATCCGGAGTTGCGAACCAACTATATTGCTGACGATTCGTTTGACACCGATATCGGTTTTCCGATGCTAATGCGGGAACTGTGTACGCCAGGATTGGCTGGGTTGATGTTGGTCGCTTTCTTTGCTGCGTTCATGTCGACGATCAGCACGCAAATGAATTGGGGAGCTTCCTATTTGGTGCGTGACTTTATTCAGCCCCTTGCCATGAAGAACGCTTCCGAGCGATCGCTCGCCAGGATGTCACGAATCGTTTCGATCGTTGTTCTGATTGTGGGAATCGTGTTCGGTTGGTTTATGCAAGGGACCTCCGTAGACGACGCATGGAAGTTACTCGCGGCATTGGGTGCAGGGACGGGATTGGTGTTTATGCTGCGGTGGTTTTGGTGGCGGATTAACGCTTGGACAGAGATCGTGGCGATGCTTGCCTCGTTGGGATATTTTCTGTTTATGCAAACGGAAACTTGCAAATCGCTCATCGGTGAGTTCCGCGGTGAGGAACAGATGGCGATTATTGCTGGAGCGACGATTGTGACTTGGTTACTCGTGATGTTCATAACACCCGCCGAAAACGAAACGACCTTGCGAGACTTTTTCACCAAGATTAAACCAGGTGGGCCGGGGTGGAAGCCGATTGCCGCTTTGGAACCGAATGTCCAGCAAGATCAGAATCTGGGTATCAGTATCGTGGGTGCACTGTTTGCATCGGGAATCGTCTATTTGACTTTGCCAGCAATCGGCTACTTTATTTTTGGCAAGACTGCGTTGGCGATCGGTTGTCTCGTGGGTGCGAGCGCATGCGGAGTAATCGTGAAACTGATTTTGCCACGAATTTACAATTCGCCATAAAGGTTTACTTATTCCGGCGGCGAAAACAGAAGTGGGAGTTGAAGAGCTATTTTCGATTCCCGGCTCAAAATCTAAACTGGGTCTTTGCAACATCTTAGATTTGGAACGAAATGTCGATCAAAAAAATTGCCATCACCACCGGTGGCGGAGATGCACCAGGGCTGAACGCCGTAATTCGCGCGGTTACTTTGGCTGCCATTTCACGTGGTTGGGAGTGTTGCGGGATTCGCTGCGGCTTTGATGGTGTATTACACCCGGAGGAATTTCCAGATGGCGGGTTGATTCCGCTTAGCAAGGAATCGGTTCGCGGTATCGCACACACCGGCGGTACGATCCTGGGTACCACGAACCGGGGTAATCCATTTGCCTATAACGTTACCAAAGAGGATGGCAGTCAGGAGACGATCGACATTTCTGACCGACTGACAGGAGCATTCAAAGACGCCAAGATCGATGCGTTGGTTGCGATCGGCGGTGACGGAACGATGGGCATCGCTCATCAAGTCTCCCAGTTGGGGATTCGAGTTGTTGGCGTGCCGAAAACGATCGACAACGATCTCAAAGGGACGATTGCCACTTTCGGTTTTGATACCGCAGTCGAGTTTGCTACTGAAGCGATAGGACGTTTGCACAGTACAGCTTCGGCGCACCAACGTGTGATGATCGTAGAAGTCATGGGGCGTCACGCAGGATGGATCGCCTTGCATGCCGGAATCGCTGGATCGGCAGACGTAGTTCTGATCCCGGAGATCCCTTTTGAGATCGACAAGATTGCGGAGAAAGTCGGTCAGCGAAATGCGGCCAAACGAAATTTCTCGATCATCTGTGTCGCTGAAGGCGCAATGCCCAAGGGCGGAGAATCGCAGTGGGTCGAAACGGGCGGCATTAAAAAGCTGGGCGGAGTTGGAGAGTTTATTGCGGAACAATTGCGTGACAAGATAGACAACCAAGTTCGTGTTGTGGTGCTGGGGCACTTGCTGCGTGGCGGAAGCCCGACGGCTCGTGACCGCTTGCTTTCTTTTCGATTCGGAGCCGCTGCGGTTCGAGCGTTAGAAGAAGGGAAGAGCAATGTCATGGTTGGCCTGGCGCCGCCCAACGTTCGCTATATCCCGCTTGTGGATTGTACGGATGCCATCAAAACAGTGCCGATCGATGGCGACACGATAATGACTGGCCGGGATCTGGGCACCTGTTTCGGCGACTAAAAGACTAAACGGCCAAAGCACTGTCGGTGAATCGCCTCACGGTGAACGATGGTGTTTTGCTTTGCCTCAAGATTTAAACTCACTCAGAAAATCGAAACGTTGACCGGGTTTAGCTGCTCGGTTATCTTCGCTGAGTCTTACTGACCATTTGAAGCATAACAAGCATGAAAAATAGACGAGAGTTCCTTACCAACTCGAACCCCAAACCTGTTCAGGATCCCGAGTTCCAACCCGAAGAGTTTTGGGCGGAACGCATGAAGGCTCCTGATGATGGAAAGAGCTTTGGGTGGTTCATTGATACCCGACGGTGTTTCGGATGCCACGGTTGCGAAGTCGCCTGCAAGGCCGAGAACGAGGTTCCGCTGGGCAACTACATTCGCCAAACGTTTTACAAAGACGTGGGTGAGTATCCGAAGGTGGCCCGCATGTTTTTGCCGATGGCTTGCCAGCATTGCGAAGACGCGCCGTGCCTGAAAGCTTGTCCAACCGGTGCGATCAAGAAGGGTGTCGGCGGTAGCGTGATCGTTGACTACAACACTTGCGACGGATCAGGCAATTGCGTGCAAGCTTGTCCCTACGGAGCGATTTACATCGACAACGACAATGGACAAGCGGTTAAGTGCCACAATTGTTATCACCGCATGGAACATGATCTCGAACCGGCGTGTGCATCGACCTGCCCTTCTGATGCAATCTATTTCGGCGACTTGAACGACCCGGAATCGAAAGTCTCTAAAGCAAAGGCGGAAGCGACCGAGAACGGTTTGAAGTTAGTTCAACTGCGTGCAGACAAGAACACGAAACCGAAAATGTGGTTTACCGGCCCCGCTCCTGCAGAGGTCGAAGAGCGTGTTCCCAAGGAAGGCGAATCGTACAACCCGGAAGCTTACAACATTTACAATTGGAAAGACAAACCAACCGAGTAGCCGGTGATTTTGTAAATTGCCAACGCTATCCAGTTCCGTTCTTTCTCTCTTTCCACTCAAGCCGTAGAAATTGATTCAAAACATGTCTCAGAACAACAGTCAGTCCCGTCGTAACTTTCTGAAACTCGGCGCCGCAATTATGTCGTCCGCAACGATCGGATGTGCGGGGCAAACAAAAGCTTCCAATAGTCCAGCAGGCGAAAAACCGGCCAAGCCACCCAAGCGAAAAGTGGTGAGCGAGAACCCTAACGGTTGGCCAGACACGAACAAATACGCCAACACGAAAAAAGTTCCAGGTATGTGCCAACTGTGCAGTACCGTTTGCGGAATTATGGGGCACGTCAAAGATGGGCGATTGATCAAGATCGAAGGGAATCCGAACGACCCCAACAGTCGCGGCCGAGTTTGCGCTCGTGGGCAGGCAGGATTGAATCACATCTACCACCCGGAACGTTTGCTGTATCCGCTGAAACGAGTCGGTGCCCGCGGTGAAGGTAAATGGAAGCGAATTACCTGGGATGAAGCACTCGACGAGATCTCGGCAAAGTTAAAAGCGATTCGGGATTCGGGAAAGCCTGAGAATTTTGCTTTTCATCAGGGACGACAACGTTCCAAAGACGCTTTGAAGCGGTTCTTGAATGCCTATGGAACCAAGACGCAACTTTCGCATCGTTCACTTTGCAGTGGAAACCGACGTGCAGCGAACTTGACCTATTTGTGGGAAAGTGATTGGGACCTGAACGATGTTGAACACACGAAATACATTTTGAACTTTGGCTCCAATGCGTTTGAGGCGCACCAAGGCCACATTCCGTTCGCAAACCGAATTCAAAATGGTCGTTTCAACAACGGAGCCAAAATGGTGACGTTCGATGTACGACTTTCCAACACCGCCGGCGCCAGTGATGAATGGTTCGCGCCGTTTCCAGGTACCGATGGTGCGGTTGCTTTGGCGATGGCGAATGCGATTTTGGCTGCGGACAAACAGGATTCGGACTTTATCAATAACTGGACCACCAGCAGCGTTGCCGAACTCAAAGAGCACTTGTCCAAACATACGCCTGAGTGGGCTGAGAAAGTTTCCGGAATTCCAGCAGCCGATATTCGTCGTATCGCTTTGGAGTTCGCCGAGGCCGCGCCGACTGCCACAACGATGTGCAACCGCGGCTCGTCCGCTCACCTCAACGGTTTTTACAACGACCGAGCGATTCAGATGCTGAACGCCTTGGTCGGAAGCGTGGGTAAAAAAGGCGGATGGTGTTGGTCGCCGTGGGGAGGATTGGATCCCAATGTGAAAACACCAGCGATGCCGCCGGGAGCCAAGAATTGGAACGTGCTGGAAGACCCGCCCGAATTTCCGCTGGCCAATGTCTGGCGAAGAATGAAGGTCGGCGAGATCATCTATCTTTATTTGATGCAAGGCCGGGCGAAACTGGACGCTTATATGACCTACAATCTCGACTCGCCACTGACTTGGCCAGAAGAGAGCCTGACCAAAGAGGTGATGTGTAACGAGGAATTGATCAAGTTCCATGTTTGCATCAATCCGTTCTACAACGAAACAGCTCACTACGCCGATATCGTTTTGCCTTGGACGACCTACCTGGAGCGATGGGACCTCGACGCCCGCGGCAGTTACAATTTGCGACCTTACGTGGGCTTGAGAACCCCCATGGTGCAACCGGTCGGCGAGTCTCGTGACGTCCGCTGGATCTTTCCTGAGATCGCCAAACGGATCGGCGGTGGCATGGAAGAGTGGTACAAGGAAACGCAAGAAGAGTACATGGAGCAATGGGCGTCCAACGTTCCCGTTAACCCCAAGACAGGTAAGTCGGGCTTGGATCGCTTGATGGAAGAGGGGGCGTGGGAAGATCAAACACGCGAGCCGTTCTACGAGCCGTTTGCAAAACCATTGGCCGAAAGTGACCTTGAATCAACCAAAACGGATGATGAAGGAATCATCCGAAACGCGGAAGGTGTCGGAGTCGGCATCATGCAGGACGGAGTTGCGTTGCGTGGTTTCAAAACGCCCAGTCGTAAATTCGAGATCCGTAGCTTGTTCGTCAAAGATACCGGTTTGAACCAAGATACGACCGAGTTGATTAAACGCTCGGGCATGTTGAAAACCAAGCCACGTCCCGAGCAACACAAGCCGTACGATGTTCCGATCGACGAGATGCCAATTTGGATTCAACCGATCGAGCACACCGAGATGGACGACGACCAGTTGATTATGACCTCGTTCAAGTGGAACGTTCATAACCATGGTCGAACGATGAACCTCAAATGGCTGGCCGAGATCGTGCACAGTAATCCAGCATGGTTGAATCCTGCGACCGCTGAAAAATTTGGTTTGAAGGATGGAGACTGGATCGAGCTGACTGGTTATCACTCAAAGATGCTGCAAGAGTCGAATCCTAACCTGACTCACGGCCCCAAAGACGAAGAGAATGGCCGATTGGTAGCCGGGGTAATGCGTGTTCCAATCGTAACGATGCACGGCATTCACCCCAACGCGATCGCAATGAGTAACAGCTGCGGTCACTGGCAATACACCAGCGTGGCCCAAGCCAAAAAGGCATCGGCAATGGCCACAGTCGCAGATGGTGCGGTCTTGCAAGGAAGTGATCCCAAAAACTATCGTGACAAGGATTGGGAAGAAAACATGTGGTGGCAAGACGAATCGAATGGCGATCCGTCCAAGTGGAAGAAAAACACGGGTAACGGCTGGAACCAAAACAGCATCATGCCAATCGCCCCCGACCCGATCACAGGTCAACAGGCCTTTCACTCAACGGTGGTTAAAGTCAGAAAGATCTAGACAATTGGCAAGCCAATGCACGACGGCGGTGAAAATGTAGTTGCTTCAGCTGAGGACCAGATCCAGGATGGAATGGATCGATCGGCCGAGCAGCACGCTGAAAGTGCTTGCAGACGCAAAAAGCGAAAAGGACTTCGGTTTTCACTAAAGGCAATATTGCTGTTGACCGCGTTGTTTTGCTTCGGCCTTACCCGCATCTCTGATCACGCGATCCGGAGCCACAGAGCGATTGAAGTTTTGGAAGGGAGTGGTGGGCAAGTAAGATCGTATCGCAATACTTGGTATGCAAAACTGACCCCAGGTTGGTTGCAAAATGGAATTGGCAAAGAGTACTTTCGAACTCCTACTGTAATCGACCTTGAAATTTGTTTGAGGACAGATTCTGACGAAGCAAGCGACAATCGGCATGCTCTTCATAACGCTCGGCGGGTGATCGAATCACTTTCGTATTTCAAGCGACTGGAGATTCTCGAATTGCGATTGACGGAACTTGACTCACTCGCTCAGGAAGATGATCCGACGGGCAAAATCGATGTATCGAGTTTACGGGGTCTTCAAGTGGACCGGCTTGATTTGCGTGGAAGCAATCGACTGGCGGCGGATTTTATCGATCAAATGCAAGTAGGTTGCCTGAGCATTTACCAGTGTGAAGTGACAGAGCGGTTTGCAAATTCAATAATCAGGAACCGCCACGTTCACACGCTCAATTTTCGACAGGCGCGGATCTTGGCGGACAAGTTGCTCAAATTGAACGAAATGAAAAATCTTCGTTCAATTCAGTTTTCCGAGTGCAGACCGGTAGAAAATAAATTCGGCGCATTCGATATTCTGTCAGCCCCGGGGGCAAAAGTATCAGGGAGTCCACTCGCAATAAAAGCCAACGATTGGTTGCAGCTAAATCTGCCCGGAATATCAATTAAAGGTTTAGGGCCGTAAACGGTTTACCGTTACTTGCAACTGGCGCTGCTGGACTCAACCTGCGCCGAAAGCTCAACTAGCCTGCGAAGCTTCGATTGCGAAGCTGCCATTTGCTTTAGCTCAATATTGTCGAAAGGCTTTTTCAGGATCAGCAATAATTCACTTCGTGGCAATTCGGCTACGATCTCGTCCCAGGTATAATCAGTGTAGGCGGTGCAAATCACGATCGGCATGTTTGGGTCAACCTTCCAGATTTCTTGGGCCGTCTTGATTCCGTTCCATCCGGGTGGCATTCTCATATCGATAAATGCTACAGAGTATGGATTATTGGATTCCAGCGAGTCATTGACCAACTTCAGACCTTCTTCACCTTGGTGTGCTGATTCGATCTGAAAATTGCAACCCTGAGGTTTTGGTGTTGATTCCGCAGCATCACCCCAGATTAAGCTTTCCATTTCATCCAGCAGACTCTGGTCCCGTTTGGATTCCAGAACCTTACGGTAATCTTCGTGAACAGCTTGATTGTCGTCTACAACTAAGACTCTTTTTGTGTCCGCTAACATCATTCACTTCGTTCCTGATTCAAACCTTCAACACTTGCTTCTTCAAACGGAAGTCGGATGGCAAATGTGGCACCTTTACCAAGTCCCTCGCTTCTAGCAGTGAGCTTTCCACCTAACTCTTGAATAGTATTTGCACAGGTGTGTAAACCAAAGCCATGCCCATCATCTTTTGTAGTAAAGCCGTGCGAGAAGATTTTGGCCAGATTGTCTTTAGCGATACCCACGCCGTTGTCTTCGACTTCGATGCACAACCATTCTTGGTCGCGACGAGCTCGAACTGTCAACCGTCGGTTCTTCATGCGTCCCGCGGTCAGGGCATCTTTGGCGTTTTTCAACAAGTTTACGACGACTTGCAACAAACGTTGTCGTTCCAACATAACCTTGGGCAGGTCTTCGAAATCCAAAGTAAGTTCAATCTCGTGACGAAAAATTGAGTTGGAAAGCAAGATCTCGGCGTCGTCGAACAGCTTGAACAGACAAACCGGCTCCTGCAAGCCAGACACACCAGCAAAAGACTGTTGCATGGCAACGACAACCTTTACGTGGTTGACATGTTCGATTAGCTTTTGAATCTCGGATTTCGTATTGGATTGTTCTTCCTCAAGAATCTCCACTAATCCCTCCAAAAACGATGGAATGACTTTTGCCCGCGGATCATTGGCTAAAAATTCGACCGAATCTTCTTGCGCATTAATCAAATCGATTGTTTTTCTCAACGATGGAAGTTTTGACTGAGCGTAAAACTCCTGAACTAGTTGTGCTGAAACATTGATACTATTGAGTACATTTCCAACATTGTGCAGAACGCCCGTAGCGACTTCTGATTTGCCCGCTTCGTGAGAAATACTGAGCATCCGTTTGTTAATCGCCGCATTCTCTTCAATTTTTTGAGTCAATTCCTCATTGGCACCGGCAAGTTTTTCGGCAGTGGCTTGCAAATCGAGATTGGCCTGGACAATCGCCAAAGAGTCGCGTCGACGCTGCAAAGCCGTGCCAATGTGATTGGCCATGAAAATCATCATGTCGACTTCCATGTCTGTGTAGCGAAAACTATCTTGATAACTTTGAATGGAAACTACTCCAATTGGCTGCCCGTCACGTCGCAACGGAATTCCCATCCAATCAACAGCATCTTTGCCAATACCACCTACTTCAGCATCAGCCCGAACTCTCATAACTTCGTTGGTACGAATCACCTTCCAAGTCAACGAGTTCTCAAGCTTATTAACCGGAATCATCGAGCGATTTTGAAGCGGCAGAGATTCCTGATCTTGAACGTCATCGTACGGGTCGTGATAGTACGGAAAGCTGATGCATTGTTCATCAGTATGATAAAGCGCAATGTAAAACGCATCGACAGAGGTTAGGTCTTTGACGATTTCATGTAAGGATGCATAAAACCCCTGCAAGTCCTCGGAGGCACTTGCCAAGTCAGAGATTCGAAAAACCGCATTTTGGATTTCTCTATCGCGTTCTGCGACTTCAAGTTGGGTGTGAAGCTCCTCGATGTAATCCAGCAGCGCCACAGGATCTTTGGTTGCAGGAGCCTTCAGTCTTACAGAAGCTGTCTGGGTAACATCTTTGGACATGTGAAAGTTGAGATTTTGAAAGACCCGAAGCTAAATTATCCACACACATGAGGGATTCAAGTAAAGTTAGGTCTAACGAAAACTCCTATCGCATCTTTCTTGAAATTAGCTTGGGTTTCCACGTACCTCTCAAAACAATTCGTATCAATAAACGTGACCGTACGCTTTCGCCTGATCCTGTTGGTTATGAGGATGGCCTTAACATGTCAGAAAGGCGCCAGAAGAGTGCCAGAAGCCTAATTGGCAATTGGCAAGGTGGGGCAATGAACCAGGTGGTCATTCAACATACTTCTCGCAGAGTTGAACGAGCCTCAGGCTGGTTAAATTGGAAACATTCAAACCGAGTGATCCGCGCCCTACTTGACCGAGGTCGAGCTCGTCCGTTGAAAGGGACGAGTTATTAACATAAACTGTTCGGCCTGTAGAAAACCCAATTGGAGAGATTAATGCCAGGTAGTGAAAGACGTCGCGAACTACGTCGTCGCCGACACCGAAAAAAGAAGGTCAACCAGATCAAGGGTAGAGCTGAAAAAGCTACTTCGTCTGAAAAAGAAGTTCTGGTCACCAAACTTCGCAAATTGACACCAGGCGCTGAAGAGATCATCACAACGTTGAAATTGGCCAAGTAGTATGGGAACAGACATTACCATCTTTGCAGAACGAAAAACCGAAGACGGAACTTGGGAGTTAGTGGACGATCCGCGCGAGCCGTTTTACGATGGACGTAATTACAGTCTGTTCGCCATTCTTGCTGACTGTCGCAATGGCACAAGGACCGAAGAACCCTTTAAGCCGATCGATCAACCACGAGGCGTACCTGATGACATGTCAGAACTTGCCAGCAAACTTTACGGTGACGGCGAAGAGCTTCATAACGAAACGTGGTACTTCGTCGAAGAAATAACGAACTTTGATTGGTCTCAAACCATTCAATGCGCCGGTTACATAGACGAAAAATTCGCGTACCTGTTCGATGGCAACCCTCTCGGGTATCCGTCCGAAGAATTGCGACGGTTGCAGAATCCTGATGCGAAACCGGGGCAAGCGACGGTCACTTCCGGCCCAGCGCATTATTCAGTTGATGGGGTCAAAGTGCGTTGGCGCGAAACCTATCGGTCGGCGGCAGG
>CAZDBA010000154.1:0-11468 GCA_964503615.1 uncultured Pirellulaceae bacterium | reverse complement strand
CCAAGCGTACTCCCGGTCATCACCAGCTCTCGTTTCTCCAAACAAAACCGTACTGTCGCAGCCGTAGCATTGCCGTTGGCAGTACCGTCTGCGTTAGTTGCGGTTACCACATTTTCCCAAAACGTGACTGTCACCTCGACATCTGTGAATTCGGTAAAGTCAACGATTACCCCGGGAGAGATTTCTGCGGTGCTTGCAAATCGCAGAGGGAAATCTACGGTATCGACTGAATAAAATTCATCTGGATCGTTCAAAGGGAGCGTGTTGATGTCATCGCCGATCATACGACGAGAAGCTGGGAATCCAGTGCCGCCTCCGAAATTTGTGTTTCCACCGTCTGCAGTTAAGTTGTCATAGATCACAACTTGGGCCTGCAAAGTGCCAGAGCAAAAAACGCCAATCAGCACGAATAGCGCTACTTTTAAAATTGATTTCATAATGTTCAGCTTGTTATCCTAGAAGTGATCTTTTTGAACGAGATTTGTCGACCTCAAAATACTCAATGTCCCGAGAATTTGAAATCTTGAAACTCTTCGCTGAACGATTGCCAAAGCCCCGGCAAGTAACTAAACCGTTTTTCGTGACGATATTACGATCGGGCCGGACTTTCTGACTCACTTTTTTGAGTCAGAAAGCTGGACAACGATGTTAGGGCGATATTAAGACGGCTGGAATTTCTTCCTCCCTATTTTTGAACTTTACATTCAATCAAAGGTGCAGACTATAAATTGCGCTTTAATTACTTTGGCAACTGAGCTGTAACGTTTTAGGGAATGTCGGAATGTCGCCCTTACCAAATGCGAATTCGTTCTGAATCTGGTTTGTAGAGTTTGTCACCCTCTTTCAGTTCAAACGCCTTGTAAAAAGCATCGATGTTCATCACAGGTCCATTGGCTCGAAATTCTGAGGGTGAGTGTGGGTCAGTCAACAGCCGCTTGATCATTTCACTTTCGCGGTACTTTCGCCGCCACACTCGACTCCAACCAACAAAGAACACCTGATCTGCCGTCCAACCGGCGACTTTAGCAGGTTCTTTACCATCTTTCGCGATCTGCAATGCTTTGAAGGCAATTGCCAAGCCACTTAGATCGGCGATGTTCTCACCCAGAGTAAGTTCGCCGTTCACTTTCTCACCTGGTAGCGGTTCGTATCCTTCGTACTGAGCGATCAATTTGTCGGCAAGCGATTTGAATGCTGCGCGATCCTCGTCCGTCCACCAGTTCTTCAGGTTACCGTCACCGTCGTAGCGGCTTCCTTGGTCATCGAAGGCATGGCTGATCTCATGGCCAATCACTGCGCCGATTCCGCCGTAGTTCAAAGCCATTGTCGCATCCGGATCGAAAAACGGAGGTTGCAGAATTGCGGCAGGAAACACGATCTCATTCTTAGTCGGATTGTAGTATGCGTTCACCGTCTGGGGAGTCATTCCCCATTCCTGCTTGTCGACCGGTTGCCCGAGCTTATTCGCATTACGATCGTACTCAACAATATTACTTCGCAACATGTTGCCAAGAAGATCATCAGGGCGAATTTGCAAGCTGGAATAGTCACGCCATTTGGCTGGGTAACCAATTTTGGTCGTGATCTTCTCAAGCTTTTCCTTGGCCATCTCTTTGGTGGTATCAGTCATCCACTCCAGTTCATCAACACTGTTGCCGAAAGACTTGAGTAGATTTGCAACCAACTCCTCCATTTGCTTTTTAGCTTCTGGTTTGAAGTGCTCTTTGACATAGACCCTGCCCACGACTTCACCCAGTGTGCCAAAGCTGCCCGCTCCGCTACCCGAGGCAGCCTCCACCGCCTGTTTCCAGCGCGGCTTTTGCTCTGGAATTCCGGCAAGCTCTTTACCGTACAATTCAAATCTTGCGTTGACAAAATCTTCGCTCAAATACTTTGCGTAGGAATCGATTAACTGAAACTCCATATAGTGAAGCCAAACCGCTTCATCAGTCTCTGCAAAGATCTTGTCAAAGCTCTCGAAAAAGCTGGGAGTCATCACGTTAATTTCAGTGATATCCGAACGCCCTAAAGCGTTCAGGAATTGCGACCAGGAAAACTCGCTTCCCAGCTTTTCTGGCAATTCCGAAACCAGAAACTTGTTGTACCGTTTTTCGGCATCTCGTAGTTCGGTACGCGGCCATTGTGCTTCGGCTAATTTCGTTTCCAATTCGACAATGCTTTTGGCAATGTCCTCCGCTCCCTCAGCATTAACCAACTCAAAAAGTCGAGTAATATAAGCAACCAAAGCCGCACGAGCGGATACCGATTTTTCTTCATCGTTCAGATAATAGTCACGGTCAGGCAGCGAAGTTCCGCTCTGAATGACTGCAAACAGGTACCGCTCGGAATCCTTGGAATCAACCGTAACAAACGAACCGACCGGGGTCCCAACTCCAATTTTGGTAAGGTGCGCGAAATGGTTGATGATCTCTTGCTTGGTCCGAAGAGAGCGAATCGTGTTTAGCTCTGGCTGCAAAGGAGCTATCCCCAACTGATTGACTCGATCGACATCCATAAAGCTCTTGTAAAAATCGCCGACCTTCTGTTCTTCAGTTCCGGGAGCCTGCGGTTTGCTGGATGTCCGCTCCATTATCTTTTTTACCCGTTCCAGCGAGAGATCGGCCAGCACGCTAAACGAACCGTAATTCGACTTGTCGGATGGGATTTCTGTTTTTTTAAGCCACGTTCCATTTACATAGCGGAACAAATCGTCTTGTGGCCGTATCGATTTGTCGAAATTGGCACTGTCAAGATCTTGAGCAAGGCAGAAACCACAAATCGATAAAAGAGAAAGTAAAGTTAAAAAAGGTTTCATTCGTTGGGTTCTCGATAGGAACTATTAAGCAAAAAAATACGCGACACTCAAACGGAGCCAGCAAATCGCTCGAAGAAATGTCACGATCGAAATTCGTATTTCACGGTTCTAAAAAAAATTGCCCTTAAAAAAAGGGCAATAGGACAGGGATTTCATTTCTGTGCGCGGTGGCAAACAGAATCTGACTCAGCTTTCTTCGGATTAGTCAAAAGGATCATTTTCAACAGAAGGAAAGGTTGGAGCCGCCTCTGAAAAAATGTCATCCGGAATATCAGACTCTTCGAGCCGGAAATCGGGAGTGGTCGGTTCGACCATCGGCTCTTCCTCGAGCACTTGAATGTCATCAAAAACGTCAAGCGGCTCATCAATTGTCAGCGGTTCACTGGATTCCGCAGGAGGCTCAACGACAATACTGTCGTCGATTGTCAGCGGCTCACTGGATTCCACAGGAGAGTCAACAGCTATGTTTTCGTCCAGTGTCAGCGGAAGAGGCACGTCGGTTAGGATGGGATCACTTGGCTCTTCGATGATCTCATCGATCTCAAGAGGCTTGGCTGCCACAACAGCTTCAGGTTTTCCTTCATCATTTTTTTGCAAAACCGAAACCTGCTCGCTAGGCAAGTTTACCTCAGACGTGGCCGCCGTTTGCAGGCCCTCGACAGATCCCACAATCTGTCCTGTCGCGGTTGGAATTCGACTCGCAATCGTCGTCGGAGCTTGAGGTTGAACCAATTGTTGGTAAACCGGAACTCGATATTGATAGTAGCGAACGCAGTTGGGTTGGCGGACTGCTACGGTTTGGATTTGATAACGAACAAGGTTTTGTTGTGGTTGTACTTGTGGCACCGCGATTTGCTGAATTTGTTGGCGCTGTTGTACCTGTACTGGCTGGCGAACGATCGGAACAGGTTGTTGAATTCGCTGAATAGGTTGTTGAATTCGCTGAACAGGCTGGCGTACTGTCTGTCTGAGTTGAACCGCTTGAGTTGGGTAGACTTGTGGTTGCACCACTCTTGGCATGAGTCGAACTTGTGGTACTTGTGGTTGTACCTGCGGTCGAAGAACTCTTTGTTGAGGTAGTACCTGCCGCTGTTGGGGTAGTACTTGCCTCTGCGGTTGGGGTACTTGCCTCAGCGGTTGAGGCAGTACTTGCCGCTGCTGTAAACGTCGGCCAAACAGCTGACCGTCGGCAGGCTGGATCAGGAATGCGCCGAGCAGAACACCAGCGAGCAAAGTAACTTTTTGATTCATTTTCTTTACCAAATTTAGGACTTGCTTAGTTCCAACAGTGAAATGCACTCAATTCACTTACTGCTTTGAATTGCCCTTAGTTTCGCGGACTGTAACAAACGATTCAATACCGACTTGCGACAAATCTGACTTTTATATGAAGGGAATGTAGCGATCTGTTGAGCCGAATTGTCAATTTGGCTTGAAACAGGAGATCCGAGCAATCTGCCATGTCATGTGAAAGAGACGGGAAATTCCCTTTTAGTTCTCTCTGCTTCAATCGTTTTCCAGCCCAATCCCGAAAAACATCCAGAGGGCAAAAAAGGGTGCCTCGAACTTGAGGCCCCCTTTATTAACAGAAGAATCCAGCGAAAACTCTAAGCCAAATTTGCGATCTCAAAGATCAGACTTGGCGTCTTGCGACGATTGATCGTACGCGCGATCTCGCCTCGCAATCGAGGTTGGTTGCGCTGCAGACACCTCATGATCATCTCGACATCCTGGGCTGACTCGATTTGAGTTTGCGAATCAACACTGACGATCACCAAAAACCTTCGCGAGTCAGGCGCGGGCAAAACCTCAACGACAGACAGTCCCTCCAAAAGTGGATCACCTTCGTTGATGACCAATTGAAGCGTGTCAGAAATTTGCCGACACAGTTGAAACACCTTGCGATACTGCCTTTTGTGTTTTCGCTTATTGCAAAAATAGTGGCGTGGATCTATCGCATCATCGTCGTTAATCACTCCGCAGTACTGTTTTAGCAACAGTTCACGTTCTTTTTTAGAAAGTCCCATTTTTATTCTCCAAAAGCGCGCACGTTGTGCGCAGTTTGTTTTGAAACAGAAACGGTTTTCACAGGGACGATCAAAAACGAAGGCAGTCAGATGAAGACTTTGGCACCGACCGATTTTGATTCCTGTTAAACGAAAAACCGAACAGGTTGGAGAAATAAGACACGCATAGCCAGGTTCCCTCTTGGGAAAATCTTTGATTAACAGCCGTTAAGAATCGGCCTTACATCTGAACGACACAGATTAAGCAAACAGGTTCACAATTTTCGACTTTAGCTTTAGCTGGGAATCTACCAACCAAACCTGCCATCGTCACCGTTCGCTTCCCAGTGGAAGCGCATCTTAAGAAGGGCCAAATTCGCCAGAAAAAGGTGGCTTTAGAAGCGAGCCTGAATCTAGTCAGAGATGATCTGTAGAATCGATTTGCTTTCGACTGGCTCGATCGGCTTGCGGCGAATTTCAGCAGGCATAAGACCAGGAGCCGAAGAATTCAACACGGAAGCAACACCAGGGGTCGGTCGTTGGGTCGGAACAGGTTGGGTCCCATTGACCGGCTGAATCTGGCCGGACAGGTCCAACAATTCGCTTGAGGTCTGGATGACTGGATCGAACTGACCTTGAATCTCGATACCCGGGAGTTGCGGGTTCACAACTGGGGACGGAACGACCGTCGATGGGATCTGAGTTCCATTTACCACCTGCCCTGTCGTTGGATTGATAACCGCAACTCCCGGAGCAACACCGTTCGGAGCAGGAATGCGATTGATCGATTGATTAGGCCCTCGAGTGTACCTCGGCTGCACAGGTTGCACTGGTTGCTGAAATTGGGGTCGAGCTTGTGGTTGTCTGAAAGGTTGTGGTTGCGCCTGAGGCTGAGGTGCAAACCGTCTTGTCTGTCCACCAAATCTACGAAATATCTGAGCCTCAGAAGATTGAGGAGCAGCGAATAAAGCAACGCAGAAAGTGAAAAATAGGATGCGGACCATAAGATCTCTCAGCAAGGAAAACCAGGAAGATTCAAAGCCCATTTCAACTTGTCGCCCCTTGGAATTCAAGAGCTGGGGCAACCACAAAGCAAACTTTCCAGAAATTGTCTCTGATCATGTACGTTTAAAAACCGAAAACCGGAATATCCGCGCAAATGTCAAAGCCCCAACATCGTCCAGTATCGACCTCCCTAAGCCCGCATTCTGCCTAGGACACAACCGAGAATCGCCAACTATCTGGGTGGCAATTGTTTGATTACCGCTTCCTTGACTTCATCAAATATGTTCTGCGGGACGCCTAGGTTGTTTGCAAGCCCTTGTAGGATGTTAACTTCCTCATCTACCAGCACCCCGTCTGCAGCCGCGACCTGGAAAAGAATCGCAAGTGCCTGGCTAGGCTCCGCTTTTAGAATTTTGAAGTGCTGCTCGTAGAAACTTTTGTCGTTTTCGGCACGATCGATCATCGCCCCTAACGAAGCTTGCCCTACTCCAATCTCTTTTGCCATCCGTTGCAATAGGTTAGCTTCCGGGCCAGAACATTTTCCGTCTGCGCCAGCAACACAACAACACGCACGTAAAACTTCTACTTTGGTTGATGGATCCATTTCAGTTGCACTCGAACTCAGTCACTTGTTGGGTCAAATCTGTTCGTCGGTTTGCATCGGTTCATGAATCCGATGCCCGCGCTCGGTTGAATATATAATTTTGTTTTTTGAGCGTCGAGTCAAGTCAGTTAAAAAACAGGCTCAATTGTTTGTTTTTCTTGTTGGAAACCCGACGCGTTAGCGAGCAACAGCCTCCGCGTCCCGAGTTGCCAATCACTGCACATTCAAAAGCGACCGACCGAAACCACCGGGCTGTTTCGCCGCTTCGATACACAGCAGGCGCACCGTTCCATGCTGCCCAGCGTTGGATTGTAACGACCACAGCGCGGCGCCTTTTGTGGCCATGCGCGTCACCAACGATTCGCCCATACTCCTGACGATTCTTGTGCAGGTTGCAATCTTTGTTTTTAACCCGATCCACATCAGCAGATCTAAATCGCCCGGCGAGAGGACTTGAAAAGCCCCCCCATCCTCTTGGCGGCCGATCATAATACCAACGCCAGCCAGTTGATCGCGATCTTCCTCTGTCAATTCCAGTCGTTCACCTGACTCGCTGTCAGCGGCAGTCGACTTGCCAGTCAAAACTTCGTTAAGAAACCGGCGCGTATGATCCGGCTCGTCCAAAACCGCTACGACCTTTTCAATTGTCGCGATATCGCCGGTGACCAAAAATTCGCTCCAGCACAAATCTAATTCGCCAGGCGATTCTACCTTTTCAGGCAAGTAAGCACCGTTTTGAATTTCGGTTGGAGGGTCCAAGATCAGTTTAAGCGCCGACTGCTCCGTCTCGCTGGCCTTTGACTTAACCTCGTTCAAATAGTCTGCGACTTCAGGAAACGTTTCGGCAATCCGAACGAACATCAAAGCGATTATCGGGTTTTCGCTGGGCAGTTTATGCCGGATCGCGTACTGAATCGCCTTCCAAACGACCTCGGGGTCAGCGCTGCGATAAACGCCCGCTGTGACCTTCGCAAAATGAACCGCATCAGGATCCGGCGGCGCGGCTCCAGAAGGATCTAAGTTAGCGGGATCATTACTCATTCGGTTGATCTCATCCCCGTCAGGCAAAACTGCCTTTGATCTGGACAGAGACGCGCGCGAAATCAAGGACCACAGCGATTACGACTAATTACAATTCTTAGAAAGGAACATCACCTTCGTCAAACGCCGCGTTCGCTTCGTCAAACGGGTCTCCGGTTGAACTTGCTCCTGCGTCGCCTGATTTTCCTGCTCCGGTCAAAACGCGAAAGCTCATGCCTTCAACGTTAACGAAATATTTAACTTCGGCACTCGGATCCTTTTGCCACTTTCGGCCGCTCAACCGATAAGTCACCTCAAGCTCATCACCGACCTTCAGTTCATCGACCGCATCACAATTGTCCTGCACAAATTCGATCGGAACATAGTTTGTAAATCGTGGGCTTTCTTGAGCCAACACGACCAACCGTTTGCGAAATCCTTTTTGACCGTAGGTTTTGGTCTCTTCGATAACCTCGATAACGCCTTTGACTTTTGTATCACTCATCGTCATTCCTTTTACTTCTGTTTTGTCTGGCCCCGTATCTTATGGTTTCGTTCGAAGTTAGAAAAGGCGCCGAATTCCAAGCTAAAGAAACAAACTCAACCCGGTGAAAATAAAGCTACCATCGCACCAAAAAAGAGCCCTGTAAAAACAGGGCTCTTTCGTGGGTATCCAGGTTTTAGTGAGAACGCTGGGGCTCGAACCCAGGACCTACGGATTAAAAGTCCGTTGCTCTACCGACTGAGCTACGTTCCCTCCACGAACGGACGACTTCGCCGCCAATTCGATTTCAAAAGGGTAGCAAATAAAAATTTGGCAACAAGCCCTGAATCCGCTTGTTTTAGACGTGCTTGAAAAGTTTTCAGCCGACTTCTCTTACCAGACCGATTTCGCCGCGACAAAGTTCGCGGAACCGTAAAAATCGTTATCCAGCCGTCGACCCCAATAGCGGAATTGGGACTTAAAAAAGCGACTTGGGGACTGCGTGCGATCCAAAGAACTTATAGTTCCGATTGTGCCGTCTTCTCACGTCTTTCTTTTCTCGACTCTTACCGCACAGACTTTGTACTCGCCCGTTTGAGTCACGGGATCGCCTGCGTCGTTGGTCAACAAATTCGCTCGAGATTCGGCAAAGTGCATTGGCATCCAAACGCAACCGGGGCGGACACGGGGCGAAATCCAAGTCGCTGCTTTTACCGTGCCTCGACGAGAAGTCACGTTCACAATCTCCCCATCACTAAGACCCATTTTTTTCGCATCGCGACGATGGACTTCGATAAAGTTCTCCCGCTGTTTTGCCACTGGCCCCGGATCTCGCCTCGTTTGAGTTGCAGAGTTGTAGTGATACAAAGTGCGACCCGTCGAAAGCACCAGAGGATATTCTGGATCAGGCAGTTCTGCGCTCGGGCGGTAGGCAACTGGTTGCATTTGGACTTTTCCAATAATCGGCCCGTCCATATGCAACGTCGGTGTGCCAGCATGTCCTGCATCGGGACAAGGCCACTGCAGTCCCTGGATATTTTTCTCTAATCGTTCGTGTGAAATGCCAGCGATCTTGGGCGTAAGCGATGCCATCTCATCGTAGACTTCGTCAGGCCCCGAATAGTGTGGCATATCGTAACCGGCGGCACGGGCAAAGTCGCAGAGGATTTCCCAATCGGCCCGAGCGTTGCCCGGCGGCTCGACCGCTTTGCGAACTCGCTGCACTCGTCGATCGCTATTGGTAAACACTCCGTCCTTTTCTGCGAAACAAGCCGCTGGAAAAACCACGTCGGCAAAGGTTGTTGTCACGTTGTGAAAAATCTCCTGGCAGATCAGTATTTCACAATGTTCGTTCAGCCCCTTCTCAACCGCGCCCACATTGGGTTCTGAGATTACGATGTCTTCGCCCATTACAAACAACCCGCGAATTTCGCCCTTTTGAAGTGACTTCATCATCACGTTTAGATTCAGCCCTTCTTTTTTTGACAGGGGAACCTTCCAGGCCTGTTCGAATTTCTCACGAACCGCATCATCGGTGACCCGTTGATAACCCGGATAAAAGATCGGTGTCGCACCCGCATCGTTGGCGCCTTGGACATTGTTTTGTCCACGCAGCGGGTTCATCCCAGCGCTACGAACACCCAAGTGACCTGTCATCGCAACCAGATTCGCTAAACAGTAAACGTTGTCCGTGCCATGAGTATGTTCGGTGATCCCAAGCGTATAATAGATTCCCGCTTTTTCGGTCGTCGCGTACATGCGAGCGACTTCGCGAATATCGTTCGCCTTAACGCCCGTTATCTTTTCAGCCGCTTCAGGCGTGTAGTCCTTTACCGCCTCAACGACCGCTTCAAAATTCTCCGTGTGATGTTTGACGAAGTTATGGTCGATAAGGTCTTCCTGGATGATCACATTAGCCATCGCGTTCAAAAGCCAAACATCGGTACCCGGTTTCAGTTGCAGGTGCTTGTGCCCGACTTCGGCTAACCAAATTTCTCGTGGGTCGGCGACAACCAGTTTTGCCCCACGTCCGACCGCGCGTTTCATCTCCATAGCGATGATTGGGTGGGCTTCGCTAGTGTTGCTTCCGATCACGAACATCATTTCCGTATCACGGATTTCGTCGATCGAGTTTGTCATTGCTCCAGCCCCAAACATGGTTACCAGACCGGCAACCGTTGGAGCGTGTCATGTCGCGGCACATTGATGAATGTTGTTGGTCCTGAATGCAGCTCGCGAAAGTTTTTGCATGAGGTAGTTTTCTTCGCCGGTGCAACGACTGGACGAAATAAAGCCCAACGCATCCGCACCGTGCTGGTCGGCAATTGCCTGCAATCCTTTGGCGGCGTACTGGATCGCTTCGTCCCACGTCGACGTGTGTAATTGGCCATCGGCACCACGAATAAGCGGTTCTGTGATTCGGTCCCCGTGATGCACAAAATCGTACGCGAACCGACCTTTGACGCAGAGGTTTCCATCGTTAACCGTTTCACCTGGATCAGGGCTGGTGATTTTCACGATTTTGTTATCGAGAACGTGCAGGTCCATTTGGCAACCAACGCCACAGAAATTGCAAGTGGTCCGTGTTGTCTTGGTCTCCGGCGGCAGGACTTGAGGTGCTTTTTTCTCGATCATCGCACCGGTAGGGCAGGTGTCGATGCAACCTCCACACAATTCGCAAGACGTTTCCAACAAGCTCCGCTGGCCAGCTGTTGAAATGGTAGTTTCGCTTCCACGAAAGGCTAACGTGATCGCGCTGACCGCCTCGACCTCATCACAGTATCGAGTACACCGTCCGCAAACGATGCACAGCTCTGGATCAAATTGGATATACGGATTGTCGTCGTCTGGCCGTCCAACGCGGGGAGCTTGGATCTGATGTAGTTTTACCGGCTCCGTTTTCTGGGCAAGTTCTCTAAGCTGGTTGGTGTTTCCCGTCTCGATCGGCAACCCAGCGTCGTCCAATGAGTGATCGGCAAGGTACATTCCGTAAAGGACTTTTCGATGCCTCTGAATCCGGTCGCTTTCTGTTTGGATTTTCATGCCCGCAGTGACGCGCCATGCACAACCCGGCTGCATTCGCCTTTGTCCCTCGACCTCGACCAGACAAACACGACAAGCACCAGCAGGTTCCAGTCGAGGATCGTGGCAAAGCGTTGGGATTTCGATCCCAGCCCGCTCAGCAACTTCGAAAACCGTTTCACCCGTTCGGGCCGAACAGGATTTCCCATTAATCTCTACCAAGAATGTTTGTAGCCCGATTGGTTCGTTCATAATGAATCAGGGTGTTAAGGAAAGAGCCTGTTAGTTCGAGACTTATTCTAAAGGATCTTAGCAGAAAAGTCCCATAAGATTTAATGCCAGGGCCAGATGGAGCGCCCACTGCTGGCTGGCAATCAATTCCGAGGCGAGCTGCGAAGCGAAACGGGATATGGCTCCCAGCTATCACTGGAACTGAAAGGATTATTTTCGATCCAGTGTACCAGCGGCTTAGTTTGAATAATTAGCAGTTGGCAGGACCTCTGTGTTTAGCAG
>CAZDBA010000153.1:0-11534 GCA_964503615.1 uncultured Pirellulaceae bacterium | reverse complement strand
AAATTTAGAATTGGCTACCTCGGGAAATAACCGGAACCATAAGCCCACTCATCGCTGATAAGTGGGCTTTTTGCGAAGTTGAGGGCTGAAGGGGAATAAAAAACACCTGCGGTTATTTTCACAATCCTCGGATCAGATTATGCCCATGCGGCGGAAAGAGTGATTTTGGCTTGGAACCGAAAACACCAGCATGGCAGAAAGTCAGGCCATGTTTGCTGGTCAATCATCAGCGGATATCGTCTTCCAAGGTGGCTCAATTAATACGCCAAGCGGGAAATTATCAAAAGAAAACGCGGCAAAGCAGAAATCACTGTCACCGCACATTGACGTTGTGACGGCGGCGCGCCTTCGCCCACCGTTGGATCTACAATGGATAGTGCAACAAATACCAGTTGCCTGCCAATTGCACTCGGCTGCAAGCGTCTTCGATCAAGCAATCTGTTGGGAACTATTCTTTCAGTGAACCGACACAGTTCGATCCTTGTCTGATCCCTGTCTGATGGCGTACGTCTACCGTTGCCAGATTGATTAAGTTGTTGCGCGAGCCGCCCACAGACGACTGTTAACAACAAACCCCTCAATCGCCAAGCGTTCGGTCGGGTGTATTGCCGACACTATTGCATCGCCAAACGCATTAATTCCTTACCAGCGTCCGCCGCCACCACCGCCGCCTCGCGAACGTTCCTGACGAGGACGCGCCTCGTTGACGGTCAGGTTGCGTCCTTCGTGCTCTTGCTCGTTCAATCCATTAATCGCAGCCGTTGCTTCTTCTTCGGATGACATTTCTACGAAGCCGAATCCTTTGCTTCGTCCTGATTCACGATCTGTGATAACCTGAGCGCTGTCGACCTTTCCATACTGTGTAAACAGTTGCTCAAGATCTGAACTGGTAACTTTGAAATTCAAGTTACCGCAATACAATTTCTTTCCCACGAGACACCTTCTCTAACAAACCTGAAGTCCATGGCCATCTAACTCTTTTGCCATGTTGGAAATCGGTGAGTTTTGGATAAGCACAAGCCAAAAGTGTTCCCAAAACAACAACTATCCCTTTATAAAACGAAAATTATCGGATTGCCAGCATTTAATTCGAATCACACAGAAATGATTTAGTGTCATTCGCATCCAAACAGCCAACGGTGCCTAAAACCACGTTAAAACCGGAAGAAAAAAACGTTTCAGCTTTCCTTTGCACAAACAATTACTGGGAAAGGATAGAGGGTTTGGTAAACCTAGCGGTATATCAATGGCAGAGATTTGGGGTGAAAAACAAAGCTGCTGGGGAAACCAGTCTGGGCGTGGCTAGGGTGATTTGTATTAAAATCGTAACAAATCGTTAAACCAGCGAATAAGCGACCCTAATCACTTAGCTTGAAAAGAGCATCCGCCAATCGAATGCCAAAGCACTATTCATCAATGCGAAACAAGTCCTCATCCGATTCTTGAGCTGGTGTTCCGCCTTGTGTACCTCCGGCCAAATATTTCGTTCCACCGCAGGCGTAGCGACCGCACTGTCCAATATAATTCCAGCAGTCAAGATGGTATTCCGTTTCGCAGCTGGAACATGTCACTTTGGGATCGGCAACGGTTTCACCACAAATCAAACAAACCGTATCCCGCAATAACACTTGCTCGATTTCGATTTGTCCCAGACTCAATTGCGTTTCACTCAGAGACTGATGCAAATCCACAAACAATCGAATCATCCTGAAAAGCTTAGCGGGTGACTCATCAATGCTGATTCCTTTGTCCAGTTGAATTTGCCGTCCCGCTAAGTGCAACTCAAAACGGAAGATAGCAGCTTGCAGATGAATGTCGTGGATCAAATGTTGGGTTTGACTGGTGAGCGTCTCAACAGCTCTCTTCTCATCATTGGTTCTAATATAAAAGCAACGGTCAAAGTCGGGCTTTCCCAATTCCAGATCGGGGACTCGTACTTTTTTTCGTTCGAATCGTTCCAGAGTCAACGACATTTGAAACGGCTTGCCACCGTCAGCCGATTGATCATTAGCGTTCATTACCGCGCTAATGTTGAGAAAATTCTGCGGCACTCTCGCTTGGCCCGCTCCAGAACGAATCGCGACACGATACAACTGGCCGTGAACCCGGATAAGAACATAGGGAACACCGTTGCGAGGTTGAATCGTCTGACCTTTAAAAACTCTTGCGATTCGGTTCAAAACGTTTAAGCGACCGTGCTTGCCGGAAAGGCCATAAACTTTGGGCAGTAACCAATTGAACCAGATAAGTGCGATTACTATGAAAACTACTATAAAAAAGAATGCCAATTCGCGCCCTCACCAACACACACAGCCATGCCTTGTTTACTTAATACTAGGCTTTGTCGTAGAACTGTCATAGTCGCCGTTCGTTCCAACTTGAGCTGAATCGACGGTATACCGTTTTCTACGCGACTTTAAAAAGA
Organism: uncultured Pirellulaceae bacterium; assembly: GCA_964503615.1. Lineage (GTDB taxonomy): Bacteria > Planctomycetota > Planctomycetia > Pirellulales > Pirellulaceae > CAZDBA01. The sequence goes on along the minus strand of CAZDBA010000153.1, from coordinate 9,109 downwards.
TCGCCAGAACTGACACGTTGGCTGAGTGCTCAAACGGCCGTTTCGGCTCAAGCCGCTGTTTTTTATTGAGCTGTATAGAAAATCAAAACCAATAGGTGGCGAGCTGAAAGAGCCAAAAGAGAGCAACTAAACGCAAGTTGGTTCAAAATGGGTTTGAAATAGCTAACCAAGTCGATCTGCAAGGATGTCGACGATTTGGCGAGCGGCGTCACCCGATCCGTACGGATTTTGCACGCTGGCCATCGCTTCGCGGGCAGCTGGATTGGTAAGCAGTTTGGAAAGTTCGCTGGTGATCTTCTCTTTCGATGTTCCAACGAGTTTTGCGTTTCCAGCTGTGATCCCTTCTTCGCGTTCGGTAGTTTCTCTCATAACCAAAACAGGCTTGCCCAGTGACGGAGCTTCTTCCTGAACTCCACCCGAGTCGGTGAGCACAACGGTCGAGCGATCCATCAGCCAAACAAAGGGTTCGTAGCTCAGCGGCGCAATCAAATGAATTCGCGGGTGATCGGCCAGTAGGCGGTTGACCGGTTCCTGAACGTTTGGATTCAAGTGGACGGGATAAACAAAGTGCCAGTCGTGATGGGTATCGGCGGACTCGCGAATGGCTTGGCACATGTTCTCGAATCCGCCGCCGAAACTTTCGCGACGATGGCCTGTGACGAGTACGACTTGGTTTTCCCCGAGCAGATTCGCTACCTCGCGAGCAGCTGCTGGGATTTCCTGAGTGACCTTTTTTTGCACCCAGAACAGAGCGTCGATAACGGTATTTCCGGTAACGAAAACGGTATTCGGGTCGGTGTCTTCGTTCAACAGTGCATCGCGAGATTGCGGAGTAGGTGCAAAATGAAAATCGGCCATGCGACCAACAAGGCGGCGGTTCATCTCTTCGGGGAACGGTGAGAATTTGTTTCCAGTGCGCAACCCGGCTTCGACGTGACCGATCAAGGTTTTGTGATAGTGCCCAACCAACGCGCCACAAAATGCAGTACTGGTATCACCCTGAACGATACAAGCGTTCGGTTTGACTTTTTCGAATACCTCGTCCAATCCTTTCACCGCGCGAGCGGTGACTTGAGCCAGGCTTTGGTTGGGCGCCATCAAAGCCAGATCAAAGTCGGCGGTTACGTTAAACGTGTCGAAGACTTGCTGCAGCATCTCCTTGTGTTGACCGGTAGAACAAACTACCGATTCGAATGCCTCAGGGCGACTTTGTAGTTCTTGGACCAGCGGGCAAAGCTTAATTGCTTCTGGTCGCGTTCCAATAATGGTCAAAATACGTTTCGTCATCGGTCGACTTATCTCGTGGTTTCAGTAGGTGATTGGGCACCGGCCGTAGGTTCAACCATCTGCGCGTGTGCTTCGATGAACGCTTTGACCAGATGTTCCTGAGCAAATTCTGCTTTAACGCGAGCCAGAGCATTTTGGCCAAGTTGTTTACGAAGCGGTTCGTCGTTGGCTAGCTGAACCAGTTTGTCTGCCAGCTCTGAGATGTTGCCTAATTCGTATCGGAGACCCGTTTCGCCATCAACGATCGCGTCTTGCAAACCGTAAATGTCTGATCCGATCGTGGGTACCCCCGCACAGGCCGATTCAAGTACGACGTTGCCAAAACCCTCCATGTAGGAGGGAACGCAAAAGATATCTGCGGCTGAATATTGAACCGCCGGTCGAGGAGTCGAAGTTCCCGTTGCGGTGACGACTTGTTCCAATCCGTGTTGTTTGATTTTAGATGCGACTGCATCTGCGTCACCGTCATCGGGACCGACGACCAACAATCGCAGTTGGTCGTTTCTTTTATAGGCTTGGGCGAAAGCCTCAACCAGATCGGTGACTCCTTTTACCGACGAGATACGACCCAAGAAAAATATCAGTACGTTTTCGTCAGTAATGTTGTATTGAGCGCGGACTCGATCCCGCTTCTCTTGCGAAAACAAAAACTCGTTGACGACGACTCCGGATACCGACCCCGACGCAAGCACGTTCGCTTTGCGACGCTTGAGGACTTTTTGTTCAATCAAAAACTCTGCTTGCGAGCGACTATCCACATACGCTTTGGAAACCAGTTGGCAAATCAACCAGTCAAGCTTTTTCAGCCCCCAGCGTCCTATGCCCGATCTGGTTTTCCAGGTTTGGCCAGTAACGAAGTGAACCCGATGTTTGACCATCGCCAGTTTAGCGGCCATCTGTCCAATCAATCCGCCTTTGGGGCTGATCGAATAGATGACTGAAAACTTGTGTTTGCGAATGTAACGAGTAAGGGAAAAGAGTTCCTTCAGGTCGCTGAAAGGACTCGGCTTTCGCTTCAGCCCGATCGCTTTTCGAACGACCGATTCGGGACCTTGGTAGTTTCCAATTTCGCCACCGGTCAAAACGTGGATCTCGTGACCTGCTTTTTGCAGAGCAAGTATATAGGGACCCGCGAAATGCTCGATGGCATATTCGGTTGCGCTAACGAAGAGGATTTTCATAATGATTGATTTCGGACAGGGGCAACTTGGTGCGCTACTTTCCCAGTCGCTCCAGTTTGTAGTTGCCGTCCAAAATATTCTGCCACCAATCCTGATTTTCAAGGTACCATTGGACCGTCTGTCGCAGGCAAACCTCTAACGAGTGTTGGGGTGTCCAATTCAGCTCGCTTTGAATTTTGCTGGAGTCGATTGCGTAGCGAAAGTCATGGCCAGGTCGGTCGGTCACATAGGTAATCAGATCGGCGTGTTTGCCGCCGGATTTCCTAGGATGGAGGTCGTCCATGATTTCGCAAAGTGCGTTGACCAAATCGATGTTCCGCCGCTCACTGTTTCCGCCAATGTTGTAGGTCTCACCCGGCACGCCCGTTTCCAAAACGGTGTACAGCGCTCGAACGTGATCTTCGACGTAAAGCCAATCGCGAACGTTCAATCCTTTGCCGTAGACCGGCAGAGGCTCCTCGTTCATGCACTTGATGATCATTACAGGCAACAGTTTTTCGGGAAATTGATAGGGCCCGTAATTGTTGGAGCAGTTGGTGACTAGGACGGGTAATCCGTATGTCGTTTTCCATGCTCTGGCCAAGTGGTCTGAGGCAGCTTTGGTTGCCGAGTACGGTGAGTGTGGATCGTAGGGTGTTGTTTCACTAAACATTCCGGTGTCGCCTAACGATCCATAGACTTCGTCGGTGGAGACATGAAGAAAGCGAAAGCTCTTTTTTCTATCCTCGTCCAATTGTTTGTAATGTGCCAATGCTGAATCCAGCAGGTTGAACGTGCCAACGACGTTCGTTTGGATAAATTCTGACGGGCCATCAATGGATCGGTCTACATGGGATTCTGCCGCGAGGTGGGCGACCGCATCCGGGTCGACCGTTTCGAATACTTCGCGAATTCGCGTCGGGTCAGCAATGTCTGCTTGCACGAATTCGTAGCGATCCGAGTCAGCGATATCGTTGAGCGAGTGGGGGTTGCCCGCATAAGTCAATTTGTCGAGGTTGATTACGTGGTGATCAGTTTCATTGATCAGATATCGAACAAGGTTGGCGCCGATAAAACCGCAACCACCGGTGACCAGAATTCTCACTTTGGTATTCCTAATTTGAAAAGTTTGAGCTGAGGGAGTTGTTGTAGGGAATATTGCTTGCGGCTTCACATTAGGGAAGCGGCTGTTCGCCTTGCAAAAGCGAGTTTCCCTGCCTGCAAGTTCTCGTTGTTATGGTGAAATCGGGAAAGGGGGACGGGGAGTGTAAGGTGTTTAGTGACAGAGATGTTAATGCCCAAGGGTTGTTTTCTCAAGTCGTTGTCGGTAGTCAGGATCTTGAGAATTCGACCGGGGCTCTACATTCGCAGTCTCGATCGCGCGGCTTACAATTTGGAAATCCTGAATGATCTGTTGGCTTAAGTCGTTTGAATCGCTTGACGGTAGGTATGACAAAGTAATCGAGCCTGAAGAAAATTTAGCAATTGTATCGTTTACCGATTCAGCGTATTCGAACTCTCCATAACGGGCAAACCCGTGTGTGATTTGGCAGTTTCCTATCACGTCACTTAGTGTTCTGGCAGTTAGTGGTTGCTCAGTACGTAAACTGACGAACCGGCTTTCTGGTCGCTGGTCGGTTACTAACGCGACGGCTGGAATCGTTTCAGGAGTTGCAATCACGCACTCCCCTATTCCCTCGCGGAGGATGACAAAGGGAACGATCGAATCGTCGTCTGCTTGTTTGACATCCTTTTTCAGAATGACTGCTAGAGCTGTTTTAACAATCATGCTCAAGTCAAACAGAAAGCTTTGCCGCTCCATATATTGACGATCGAATTCGACTTTTTCGCTGATAAGCAATTCGTCACGTCCGCTGACTTGGGCCAGTCCGGTGATGCCCGGTCGCATCGTGTGAACTCCAAGTGTAGTGCGAAGCTCGTTCAAATCTTCTTGGTTGTGTAACGCAGGCCGAGGTCCAACAAACGACATGTGGCCCGCCAAAATGTTCCATAGTTGCGGTAGTTCGTCGAGGCTTGTCTTGCGCATAATTCGGCCGAGTGGCGTAATCCAACTCTTGGAATCCCCCAATAGATGAGTCGCTACTTCTGGAGCGTCGGTCCGCATCGATCGGAACTTGGCCATCGGGAACAGTTTATTGTTCTTGCCGACGCGTTCAGACCAATAAAGCGCGGGGCCTTTCGAAGTCAGTTTGACCAAAGCCGCGAGGATCAGCATCGGAATTGCGAATATTGCGATCAAAAACAGGCACAGCAGTACGTCAAAAATTCGCTTGAAGATCGAACCGTTTGTGGGCTTTCCGATTTCTGTTTCTGCGTTAGATCTGTAAGCCGAGACTTGACGAGCAAGTCCTTCTTCGAGAGAAACTTCGCCGCTGAATCCGAAATCGGATTGAAATTTTTCGGTCGAGAACTCGTCGTTACTCAGCCATTTCTTAATCGAACGATTGAGTCCAGCAAACGGGCCTTTGCCCAGACAGACCGCTGCGGCGATCCCAGAAATTGACGAGGCGATAGAGCTCGGTACCCGAATGGGCGGCTTGCAGTCGAGGGCACCAATGATACCGTCGAGAACTTGATCCATAGCGACAGAAGGTACCCCAACGTTGTAGGTCATCGTTTCAGCGGGGTGTGAGCCTGCGATGATCAAACACGCGCGGGCCGCATCCGACTTGTGAATAAAGTTCTTGCGATTGGAACCGTTGCCAATCTGAACGAACTTGCCCGAGTCGATCGCCTTAATGAGTCGATTCATATTGCCGTGATCGCCTTCGCCGTAGAGCGTTGTCATCCGAACGATGGTGAGCCGGATGCCTGTTTCGTTAGCAACAGTGATCGCTTTTTCTTCCGCAGCAAATTTACTTTCCGCGTAGTGCCCCTGTGGTTTGCACTCACTGTTTTCGTCGCGGGGGTACCTGGATGGACCGTAAACTCCACTGCTGCTGATTAAGACAAAATGCTGCACACCGTTGGCTGCCGAAGCCCGTATCATTTTTTCAGTTGCGTCGGCGTTGACGGCGAAGAACCGCTGCCGATCGTTTGCTGATTTTCCAAACTGATGAGCCAATCCCGCCGAGTGAATGACCGTACGGACGTTGTCGAACAGTTGGGCGGGGATTTGATCCGACACGAGGTCGAGCGAGTGGTATCCAGGATGGTTTTGTTGCCGACGTCCAATACTGCGCACCGGCTGGTTATTGCTGTGGCATTGGCGCACGATCTCACTTCCGAGAAACCCACTGGCTCCGGTAACGAGAATCGTATTTTGCGAAGTGTCAGACACGGCAATATGGAAGGGGATTAGTCTGCGGAGTGTTGTTGCCAACGATCAAGGTCGACGCCAATTAACTCAGACAGTTGATTGTTCAAAGGGCTGTAATGTTCGTAGAGGCATTCGATCGCTTCGGTGTGTTGGTCCCAATCGAATTTTATCGGATCACCTCCTTGAACTTGATGATATTTTCTTCGCAGCGTCTCGAAAAATGGCATAGCTCTCAGTAATGAACTTGCTGATCGGAGCACACGGTTTACCGCTGGGAATCGGACGGTTCGACTTTCGTTTTGAACTTCGAACAGGTTGAGGTCATCGTCGCTGATTTCCAATCCGAAAAAACTTCCTAGCTCAACCAGGAACGAGTCTCTGTCGGAAACCAGATCTTCAAAAATCATCACACGAAAATTTTCGGGTGAGATTTTCTCCTGCCATCGTTTGACGTATTTCGCATATTCGCCTTGATCCAATGCCGTTTCCAGTGTGAAAAATTCAGCGTCGGACGTGAAACGATCCCGCAGCGTATGCATGTTTTCGGACAGCAAGTGTTCGGTAAATTCAGTAAAGTCGATGGGTTGCTTGAAAGCGCCTCGGGAGATACCAACGTAGTTGAAATAGGAGACCAGACGCCGAACCGGGTCGCGCAGAACCGCGCAGACTTTTGTGCCCGATTCTGAAAAGCAGTCGATTGCAGTCTGTTGGTAAAAGTAATGTGTTGTGGAATCCAGAGTCAGGTCGTCTGGTGTACCTTTAAAATATTTCTCATATCCCTGACCTGAATTCTTGTGGAAATTCGATGACGGGTTGACCTGTGGATTGTCCGGATCCATGAAGTAAAAAGTCTCTTTGGGCGTAGCAGCGTTCACGCCTTGCAGTCTTTCCAGCCAGCAATGCAGCGACGTAGTGCCCCCTTTGGGTACGCCAACGATCGAAATTTTCGGATGACTAATCATGGAGGGTTAAACGCTCAGGGATTTTACAATCCGTATGATTTGAGGAGGGTGTCATATTCTTCATCCATCTCGGCAACGCGATCGGTCAGTGCACCGAAATCGTCATCTCTCACTACGGGGCCTTTGGATTCGCTATAGAGAATGCCATGTATGAATTTTGAGTCTTTTAATTTTCCCAAGATTTTGAGTAGCTTAAGTTTGCGGAACAAAACCGACACTCCTTTTGCAGTGCGGGCAAGAAGCGGGTTGCGTGAGGTGGCGCGCTTCAAAACGGGAGCTTTGTCTTCCTCTTCCAGTCGCAATGATGGCAACCCGCAAAATTGAGTCAAGCGATCGATGTAGGTTTGAGGTTCACTCTTCAACTGTTCTAGCGGCAGGATCAGCACCTTGTCTTTACCAAAGGTCGTTTCGTATCGCTGAATCATCTCGGGGTATTCTGACCGAGCAACAATGGAATCCGAGTCTCCATTTTTTAGATACTCGGCCAAACTCATGCCAACGTACTTTCCATTGCGCTTAAGGAATTCGAAATGGGACACGATTCGCTTGCTTGGTTTGCGAACGGTGATGATGATCAGGGCGTCCGGGTTGTATTCAAAAATCTTTTTGGCATTTTCGGGATCCCAATAATAGACGTTTGAGAAATCGGCCATTTGGGTGTGGGAATCGTACAGAGACTGCACCATCTTTTCCCGTTTTTCAGGCGGCTCGTCAATGATGTAGGGCTCTTTGATTTTCGGTACCGACATCAGGGCTTTCTTTCGCGCGATCTCAAAGATCCACGAAGTTCCGCACTTGCCGACACCAACAAAAAAGAACTTAACTCTTTCGACACTCATTGTAACATTACTCATGTGGTCTGTCTCTTTTCAGCCAATATATTTTTTGAGTAGATTCGCCAAGTGAGCCAGGAAAACTCGACGAAGGCTATGATCCAGAATAGTTGACCAACGTAAAATGCGAACGCACAAATTAGGATAAATGTAAGCAAGGAAATCCCAACAAGCTTTAGATCCGTTTTGAGATCCGTCCCGTAAATCAAAAATAACTCGTAAGGGAAAAACAGGTTTACGGAAACGCGTATCGTTGCGTAGAACAATAGCAGTTTCAAAAACTCGGTGTTGAAGGCGCGGCCCAGGTGCTCCTGCAAGTCAAACAGCACCAAGATGCCACTGCCTACTGCGACACCCACCAGAGCTGCAATGTTGAGGTATATGGTCTTCCAGTTTTCTCGACGGTGCGAATCGTCGATGCCACCCACCGTTTTCTTGTGACCAAACCGCAGCCAGTAAAACGATTGCCAATTAAAAAATATCTGAAAGCGGTAGACGAGAATCAGTGTCAACAGGCCCGGCAGTCCCGCCATTAGGAGGGAAAACAGGGAAATGATTACGTTGTAGAACTGGTTGACCGATGCCACCCGCGCTGCGCGAAGAATGTCGGCAAGTCCAGGGGAGATCAATTTGCCTTGTGGCTTGATCCCGCGAAACTCCATGATCATCAACAAGACGATTCCTCCCGCAGGAAATAGACTGAGGAGATACGAGAAATCGCGAGTGATTAGAATTCCTACTGCAGTACACAAGATCATTACATTGTAGATTACAAACCCAGAGTGTCTGGCAATCGCACATCGCACCCATTCGGAGAGTACAGTCAGAGTCAATGCCAAACAAACGAACAGCAAGATTTGGTATTTGTGTGGAGCTTCGACGAGAAAGTTTTGGGCAACGATCAGAGCGCATCCGAAAAGGATCGAAGCCAGAAACCATGGCCAGGTTTTTGCCTGCATGGCTTGATCGTCTTCGGCAGCCACCAATTTATGCGCGACTCCGAATCCCGCATACGCCATCATGATCTGAATAAAGGAAAACGAGGCCAAGTAATAGACACTGGAAGCCTCGGGCAGAACTTCGGCTGCCAAAACGATGTTGAGAAAGGCGGCTGCCATTGCCAGCCCTTTATGTCCGATGATGCGAAAGATCATTTTCTCAACAGGCCTGCAAACATAATGAAATAGGCTGGCAGTCTCAGACGAAACACGTTGCCATAATTGTTGGCAAAAAAGGCGACCGCAAACACGTAAACCCAAAAAACAATTAACCCATCTCGTTGGGTGTTGCGATGGAATCGGTAGTAGAGATAACAAAAAACAATACTGTCCAAAAACGCCAAAGCCAAAGAGGCCTTGCGGATTTCGAATGGCAGTGGCAGAACGAAAAAAGTAAGAACTTGAATCGGGAAACGAATGAAAATCGGTAGCCCCGGAAGCGCTCCTCCCAGAATATTACTCCCGCCTCCCTCGGAATCATCCCACCGCGTCGCTCGAGACTCATAGAACTCGTTCGCTGCTCCGGGTAGCTCAGACAGTGATCCGCCAAATTCGACACCCAGCATCTGGGGTGTAAAAGCTGTGATGC
>CAZDBA010000152.1:0-11669 GCA_964503615.1 uncultured Pirellulaceae bacterium | reverse complement strand
GTGTTGGACGAAACAAGTATTCAAAACTTGCTCCAGTTGACCGACCTCGGTCACCCTCGTGACCGAGGGACTGCTGCTCTACTTTTCCACCGACGAATTAGATCAATTCCTGACCAATATCAGCAGCACGCTCGCAAGGTGCCAAGGTGTAGTTTGGTGACCGATTTGGTATCAGGCCACGACCTCAAAAGCCTGCTTGCCTGTCAAAATTATACAACGATAAAATAAACTCATCCGGGCGTTGCCCGCGCAGCTAAGGGGGTGTTCGGGCGAACGGGTCGTTCGGTAATCAAACAGAATCCGTTTGTAGATACAACGAGCTTTGAGCGCTACCTCAACCGCTTCGGCCTAAAGGTCAATTCGATTACACGGCTTTCATCAACGCTCGATTCGTTGAGCTTCCAACATTCTCTGAGCCGGAAAAGGGTTAAAGTCGAAACTCTTAAACAGTTTTCCACATTACCTCAGGAGCAGCGTGAAGAAATTGTTCGTGCTCAACAACTCTATCAACAGGGGGTATCTGAATATGGTGCCGGAAACTATGCATTAGCAATCGAGGTAACCTCCTCGGCTGTAGCGATCGAAAAGAAAACCCTTGGAGAAGAGCATCCAGGTTACGCCACCCTCCCCGAAAATCTCGCTAAGCGTTCGATTTTCGACTCTTCCAGCTCCGCCGGAAGGGTGATTCTGTCTTGCCTCAAACTGAGGGCCGTCTACTCTTCCTCTGCCTTTTTCGCGTAGCCTCTGGTAAACGCCTTATCGCCAAAGACTAGTTCTGCTTTGGCTTGCATCCCTTCGGCATTCTCGATTTTCGTGACACAACCGCCACAGCAAAACGAGACCTCGACGCCAGCCACGTTGACAACTTGCTCAGCATCAACCGCTCTTCCACTGATCGGGCATTGGTTTTGCGCGAACTGTCCCGTTACGACCAACTGATGGTTCGCCTTGGTGTTCATTGTAGGTGCGTTGGCTGCTTGATCTGCTTTGAACTTTTTAACGCATCCCTGACAGCAAAAGTAAACTTTGCCGCTACCGTACTCGACAGCAAACTCTGCGTTTGCTCCACGTTCACCATTGACGACGCATTTTACGCCTTCCAAATCGGGGCCTTGGTCCTCTTGTACAAAAAGCAAACCGAACGAGGCTACCATCATCACTACGAGAGCTTTCAACATGATCCACTCCTAAAAAATGGGGATGCAAAACGGGTGGTTTTAATACCACTCTTGAGACCGACATTGTCTGGGCTTGAAAAACCCATGTAACTATTGAAACCGTTCACACTAAAACGTGTACGCTGGCTACTGGCTTCATTGCCAGCAGGCTAACTGGTTACTGAATGTCGCGGCTCTGCAAGTTTAATCGTCATTATCCACGCGACGACTAAACAAAATATCACGCTCCCAAACACGGGCTCAAAACCGAAATGATCAACTGCCCAACCAAGTGGCGCAGCCAAAATCATCGTCGGGACCGCCATGCACAGACTCAACGTACTAAGGTATCGAGGTTGCTGATCCCGATCGACAATTTCCAGCGTGTAATTGCTTACCGTGCGAAAGGTGACTGGTGTCAGCCCTAATAACACGAAAACCCAAACGAACAATCCATTTGCCGATTCACCCATCCAAGACAATCCGATTGCTAAAACCGGTGCGATGCACAACCCCAGCAACGCTATCCTGAGAACAGCACGATTTCCAAAACGATCAGCAAGCCAGCCTGCAGGCAAGCTAAAACAGGCCACACCGAGATTCTGAGCGATCAGCCAGGGGATCAACGCATCCAATCCAATGTTCAGTCGATCAAACGCCAATCGTTGATAGTGAGGAAACAAACTGATCGACAATCCAAACAACGCCGCGAGCGTCGCCAACAAACGAAAATTGTGATCGGTCTTGAGCGTGGTGTACACTTGCCCAAAAATCGAGCGGATGGAAAACGGTTTGGTCTTGGGAAAGTCGTCTTTGGATTCACATAGGAAGAGTCCCAGGATGCCGGCAATTAAAAAAGCAACGCCGGCAAACGCAAAGATATACTCAAACCTTCCCCGCTCCGGACTGATCCATTCTCTCAAGAGAAAATAGGCGCAGATCACCGCGCAGATTGAGCCACAGATATTGGCAAACAGCATTAACCGCCCGCGCCGCTCGGTTCTTACGACTTTGCCAATCAAAGTGCTGAGAACCAACTGAAGAATGCCGACCGCAATAAAAAACAGGCCGTAGATAATCAGAAAGACAACGGGCAACCAAGGCGTTCGCTGCCCTCCAGTCAGTTTCCATATCAAAGCCAGCAATAAAAAGCAGAAACTCATCGTTAACGCGGCTGCAAACAGTACGCGCTTCTTCAGCGGAGTTCGTGTTACGAAATCGGCGGCCAACAACGGAGGAATGCTTTGCCCGAAACGGTTCAGAACGGGCAGAATACCTCGAAGCCACCCCGAACCGGCCACCAAATCGACAACGACCGGCATCACAATACTTTCGGTTTTAAAAATCCAACCGGTTCGCAGCGTGATCTGAAAAGCGATGATTTTGAGAAAGTTACCGCGGATCTCAGCAGGCGTATTTTGAATGTCGTCCAACTGGTCTGACTTAGACTTTGGCTCTAGCACACCAGTGCTGCTCACACAAGAATCGGATTGCATTACCGGCGGATTATTGGGCGACATATTCAGCCTAAAGGGGCACTTCAAAAATCAAGCACGTCAAACGCCGAGTGCCCAGGTCCGAAAACCAAAAACGATATTGAGTTTTCGTCTTTTCCGTTCGTCTACGACTACTTTTCGACCGCCGGAAACGACTCAGCCAACGCCGCTTGCCATTTTGAGCGAGCGATTCTACGTGGATCAAAAAGAGTCGAAATCCATTTGCGAATCGAATCTTCACTGACTTCATAGCCCGATTCGATCACGCGTGCCAACTGACGAGTTGCAATGCCGGAGAACTCTTGCTTGAAATGAGTCCACTTGGAATACAACTGTTCTAAAACGCGAGCATCTGAGTTAAACAACCACGAATTTTCACCATGCATTTCGATTCGCATGTCACACAAACTGTTCGTGATACCCGGTTGATGGTTGTACCACCAAGTTGACCACGGACTCACGTGTGGAAGAACACAGGTTAATGCAGACATCTCAAACTGGCTGGAAAAATTGAGCGGCGAAACCCAAATGTCGACTTCTGGGTGCCTCTGTGCAAAGCGACCAAAGGCAACCGAGTCCATTTTGCCAACATAGTCACCGGCGTTTTGCATCGACGGCTCCAAACCACGAACCGGCTCTGGCATCAGAAACAGGGAAGTACCCGTCTCACTACAGGCCGGAATAACGATCTGCTCCAGGACTTTTACACGTGGGTCGCCCCGATCGTCCCACGGAAAATCGGGTGGGAACGAAATGCCGACATAGTTCACATTGGGAAGCTGGTCACCGGTCATCCACTGTGTGCAAAACTCTCTGGCAGCAGTACAAGTCGACTCGGACAGATCCTCGGAAACACTCAGCCCAAATTGTTCACGCATAAACTGAAACGCCGATTTAGGATTGAGTACTAAATCATCCAAACGCAGCGCTGCACTGAAACTGGGGTGCCAAGGTTGGCCCGATTGATAAAACTTCAGCTCGACAGGATCGAACGGATTATTAGTTCCCACTACGTTCGAAATACCAGCGAGCTTAAGGATGCGATCGTGATACTCCAGCGAGTCAACCGACGCGAAAAACGAACGAGCTTCCCGCAGGTCGGAAGCGTTGGGATCCAAACCTAACCCGGAAAAAATCGTGGAGATCGCGCGAAAGCCCTCGCTGACTGGCATCGCGTGAATTATGGAATCGGCCGGTTGCGAGAAATAAGTTTCCCAGGAAAGATCGGCTCGCCTGTCGGCAGGCAACTTCCAAAATTGCTCGGGAGTGATGTCCCGCCGAAAACCAAGCAGCTGACGATAGGCGTAGTGATAATTAAGCAACTCGTCGATCCCGAACCGCACCAACTCCGCAGCCTGCGGGGGAAACAGGTGAGTGTGGATATCCCAAAGTAGAAAATCGGGATCGTTTAAGGTCTTGGAAATCACCTGAGGCAGCGTTTGAAGGTCAAGCTTTGACACGGTCGTTTTCTTTAATTCGCTAAATCGGATTGTTCAAATTCTCACAAGCATCGAACCTCGGTGCGATGCAGGACCAAGGATTATAGACGACCGAAGATATTTACCAACGACACATCCCCTCTTCTAAAAAGAAAGCGAACGAAACGTCAAAAAATCGCATATGCATAGGCGGAGTTGAGTTGCCGACTGGCGGATGGGTTTACTTCACTGCGGCAATATGGACAAGTCGTTGCAATAATCCTTATTGAATTGGATTGTTAAAGGTGGCGTTTCCATGGGGCATCGAGTTGCGTTCGGAGACGACTCTGTCAGAATGCCATGGAATTCCTTTTTGATATACGTTTGGAGAGATGTAATGTGGATTAAAGTGCTGTGCGCGGTTCTCGTGATGACTCAACTCGGTTGCTCGGTTAGTGAGGCTCAAGAGGAAGGTGGGTTCGAGACGATCACTTTCCCAGCCGGAGACGAAGTGAGCATTACAGGGGATTTGTACGCTCCACACGAAGACAAAGCGACACCATTTATCGTGCTTTGCCACCAAGCGGGATGGTCTCGTGGCGAATATCGAGAGATTGCTCCGAAACTGAACGAACTGGGATTTAACTGCTTGGCTATCGATCAACGTTCAGGTAAAGCGGTCAACAACGTTGACAACGACACGTTCAAATTCGCTCTGCTGCGAGGAGTAGAAACCGATTTCCCTGACGCCCAGCAAGATATGGTGGCGGCCATTGAGTTCGTCAAGGAAAACCATGCGACGGGAAAAGTAATTCTTTGGGGCAGTTCTTACAGCGCAGCTTTGGCGTTGGTCATTGCTGGGGAGAATCCGGAAATGGTCGACGGCGTGCTCTCTTTTGCTCCCGGCGAGTATTTTGGTCGCTTTGGAAAACCGAAAACCTGGGTAGCGCAGTCCGCTGCGAATATTACGGTCCCAGTCTTCGTAACCTCCGCCCGTAATGAAGCAAGAAATTGGTCAGCGATCTTTGAGAGTATCCAAACCGAATCGGCGCAAAAGTTTGTTCCCGAAACAAAGGGCAACCACGGCTCACGAGCACTTTGGGAAGAGTTCGACGATAACGGTGCTTATTGGGAGCAAGTTCGAGCTTTTTTAAATCCGTTCACAGAAGCTGAATAATCTGGAAGAGGTTCAAACGCTTGCGCTTTCTGAAGTTGAGCACATACAAGCCCGACGCGCTTAGCGAGTGGAATGAATGAGGCGACCTACTATGAAACAAAGCGTTACATGGCAAGCGTGGGGGGCAGGCGAAGCGATCACGTTTGCACCCGCCAGCAAAATTGAGGCACTTAGGGCGGATGGAACCATCTCCGCCACTGATTCATTGTTGCATGAAATTGTTGCTTCCACCGGCGAAGATGCGATGGCTCAGCACCACAAAAAAATGGGCTGGGCTCCCTATCAGCCACAAGGCGACTCTGCATCTTGCCCAAATAGTTGCGGTGCCGAATACTACCCTCTCGGTTACAGTGATTGCCCGAATTGCGGCCACATCGGCTAAGCCGCGGCGTACGCCGATGAAAGGGCAGGGCGGCTGGATCAAATTCACGGGAAACAAAAAAACTCTGTCGGACAGAGGCCCGACAGAGTTTTGATTCGGTTTGGTAGCCGTTACATTGAAGTTAAAACAATGCAATTGGGTATGGAGTTCATCCGCAGTTGTCAAGTCTGAGACAAGTCCTGAAAAAATTCAGGTCTTGTCTTTTAGTTCATACCCTAGGCTGCGGTCCGATCAGCGTGTTATGCGCTTTTCGACTCTGGCATTTTAAAAGACTGTTGCGAGCCTTTTACGGTGTCCCCGTCGATCACGATCTTTGAGCCTTCTGGTTGCTCCGGAAGATCAAACATGATGTCCAGCATGACTTGTTCAATGATCGAGCGAAGTCCGCGGGCACCTGTGCCTTTGTCTTGAGCGCGTTTTGCCACTAGACGAAGGGCTTCGTCGGTGAAGCTGAGATCGCAGTTCTCCATTTTGAACAAGCTTTCGAACTGACGTACGAGAGCATTTTTTGGTTCGGTCAAAACTTTGATTAAACCAGATTCGTCCAAAGGAGAAAGTGAAGTTACCACGGGCAATCGACCTACGAGTTCGGGGATGAGCCCGAATTCGAGAATGTCATCACTCGTTACCTGTGGCATGATTTCGCGAAGATCGCCTTCTTCCTTGAAGCCGGATTCTTGGCCAAATCCAATCGTTCGCTTCCCGAGTCGGTTGCGAACGATATCGTCAATACCTACAAAAGTTCCACCGCAAATAAACAGAATGTCACTGGTGTCGATCTGGATATACTGTTGTTCTGGATGCTTGCGGCCACCTTGAGGAGGAACATTGGCGACGGTGCCTTCCAGCATTTTCAAAAGAGCCTGCTGGACGCCTTCGCCTGAAACATCGCGAGTAATTGATACATTGTTGCTTGTCTTACCGATCTTATCGATCTCATCTAGATAGATGACACCGCGTTGAGCGGCTTCGACGTCAAAGTCTGCTGCGTGTAAAAGTTTCAGGAGAAGGTTCTCGACATCTTCGCCGACGTAACCTGCTTCGGTTAGTGTCGTCGCATCTCCGATCGCAAACGGGACGTTCAAAATTCGAGCCAACGTTCGGGCAAGCAACGTTTTACCGCTGCCAGTGGGACCGACCAACATGATGTTACTCTTGTCAATCTCAACGTCACCACCTTCCCAACCTAAGGAAAGACGTTTGTAGTGATTATGTACAGCCACAGCAAGAACTTTCTTGGCGTCGGGCTGGCCAATCACATACTCATCCATGCGAGCAACGATTTCACGAGGTGTTAAAATCTTGGAGAATAGCTGTTTAGTAGGTCCTCGGCGACGTTGTTCCTGTTCCAGAATGGACTGGCACAGTTCGATACATTCGCCACAGATGTAAACATCTCCTGGTCCTTCAACCAATGGTCCTACATCGCGATAACTTTTTCTACAAAACGAGCAATGCGCGTTTTTCTTGGTCGAGCCAGTGTGGCTGCCAGATTCGTTGCCTGCGGGCATAATCTTTCCTTATCTTCAAGTCCAACCTAAGTTGGCCAGGGTTTAGGCTCGAAAATTGTCAACCGATACGATTCGATCAACAATGGTGCTTCCCTGCCCGCGATTTTCGAGTTAGTTAATGCATCAGCTTTTTGGTAGCACTTTCTGTAAAGTGATATCATACAGCCATTTAAACTGCCAACGCGCGATGATCAAAAGATCAGTTAGAGTAACCCTCGATCGTGCTATCACGATTGATTGTTATTCTCCGCATCACTGGAGGTATCTTCATTGAATCCAACCTCTTGTTGGGTTTGCTGGTGTCTCATCGTTGTTTTGACTTGGGTAAACTCTTCTTCATCCAACATTCCCTTATCACGCAAATCTCTGAACTGATCCAAATGGTTTGCCGTTTCGTCGATCTTTCCCATAGCGTGCCCCCGAAAAAAACCGGCGACGTATATGGTAATTGCGATTCCACTTAAAATTACCGCTACCCATATGACACTTTCTTCCAAAGTGATCGGGGTATACTCTTCGTCTTTTACTATTTCCGCCTTGGCAAAGGCAAACAGGATTTGCAAATACATATCTACTGGAGACAACCCTTAAACTTAGTGTGTTAAGCTTTTCCGATTATATCGAATCGAATCGGTTGGAAAGACTCCAAATTTGACTTCCTCCTAAGTCGATCAGCTGCTTGGTCCAAGATGAATATTAGGGTTTTCGTTTGGATTTAACGAGCTATCACCCTCGAGATGCAACAATCTAAGCCAGTTCAAGGTATTCAGTTAGGCTTCGATCGCTGGGTAGCTCATAAACCGGACACCAATATGTGGGGTTTGACTGAGGGATCGTGAATCTTGTTCATTGTCGCCTTTCGAGGCTGTATTTTTGCGTTTGTTTGATTTGTGCCATGCGGCTCACTTTTTTGCCGATCGCTGGAATGTAATCTGTTTAAGTAACGATAAAGGTACGGACTAAGGGGGTACGGAGTTCACAATTTTGGTCGCTGCTTTTTGAAAAACTGTAACAACCCGAACGATAAAAAAATGACAGCAGTTTGTGTGGTGGTGATCCGATACCGATTTTCAAAGGACTATGTCTGAAAAAAACTTGATCTGATTCTTCGGCACGGACGTCGGTTGATGATCGTAACCTTACTTGGGTGAGCGATATGAAATCTCCGTGCAGCGTCTGTATCACAATTTTCACTCTCCTTTTGACTTCTCTTTTTGTTACCTCCCTCGCAGGTCAACAGTACGCCAACGCTTCGTCTGGTAACTATTCTGCTGTTAACAACTCTCCGCAAACCGACGCGGCTCGAGTACTCTCAACTTCAATGACTGGGTTTGGAGTCCCGTTTAGTATCAATGATCCTGACGGTCGTTACATCGAAGTCCATTTGTACGTGTCCAAGGACCGAGGCCAAAGTTGGCAATATCACGACAGGACCAATCCGCGGGAAACTCAATTTCCGTTTCAAACCCGAGGTGATGGCGAATACTGGTTCGCGCTCAAAACACTTGATCGGGATCGTAAACTGAATCCGGATGGCGAACCTCGCCCCGAGTTGAAAGTGATCGTAGATACGCGCAAGCCGACGCTCGATCTGGAGGTCAAAGCCGATCCTGCCGGCCGAGTCGTCTGTAAATGGCGAGCTGAGGATCGCTATATTGCTCCTGAGTCTTTGCAGATCAGCTATAAAGCGGTTACGAACTCCTCCGGTCAATGGAAGCCGGTTGAGTATCGGCCGATTCAAGTTCAATCCACTGGTAACGTCTTTACCGACCAACTCGCATGGTGGCCCGACGCGGCTGATCAGGAAATCCAGGTGCGCCTGCAGGTCAACGATCGAGCTGGAAACTCAGCTTCCGGTGCACGGAACGTTTTCGTGCGTCGCGTGGCGACGGGCAGTTCGAACGTCGCAACCACTACACCACCAAACCAAGTTCAAAAACAGCAACCAGAAACCGGCTCCGTTGCCTATATGCATTGTGAGGGCGGGGTTTGCCGAATGGTTCAAAGGCCCAAAGCCAACCCATTTATGCCAACAGGTGGTGGGAAATTGTTTGCCAATAAACGAGTCGGCTCGGCTCCTGAGTATGCTGCGCCTCCGGTTCCACCGGCGTCGCCGAATCGGGACGTTATGACTGCTTCGGCTCGAAAAAATATATCACTGAATCCCGCTCCCCATTCGCCGGGGCGCTCCGAAATCGCAACACAACCGAATGGAAGGCCGCCTCAGTCGATTTCCTGGGACAGCCATGACGTTCAGTCACGCGGTGATCAAAAACAGGTCGTGGCATCAACGGCAGGGCAGGGGGGTAAGCCGTTTGATCGGGAACAAAACATAGCAACAGCAACAACTTCTGGATCACAAAACCCGTTAGCGATGGGGGCAGAGATTAATCGTCAGACCAGCGGTGAAAGCTCGCAGACGCCGATTACACCTCCACCACGAGAACAAAGTTTTGCAGCCGATGAGCCATTGCATTCTCCGTCCAGGAACATGCGAAACGTTGCGCACCCAATGACCGAAGATAACGCGCCCAAATCGGCGCGGCCATTGCCGACGATAAACAATTTCAATCGAGTGTCGCCCAAGCCATCTCCAGAAATAAAGGCTCCTGTACATCGAGAGCTTCTCCCTCGAGAAACAGCCAACAAGCTAAAGTCGATTAACAGCCGCAGATTTTTGTTGAACTACAACGTGGATGCAATCGATCCGTCAGGGGTCGGAAAAGTCGTCTTGTGGGTGACTCGCAATGGCGGGCAAACCTGGAGCTCGATGGCGACTGATAACGATAATGAGAGTCCGTTTCCTGTTCAGGTGGATGAGGATGGTGAGTTTGGTTTTCGTGTCGTAATCCATTCCAAAGACGGTTTGGTCGGTCGCCCTCCATCACGGGGGGATGAAGCTGACATGTGGGTCAGAATCGATACCGAGGCGCCAAGCGGCAGGATCATTTCTGTTCCTTATGGTACAGGAAACGATGTAGGCAGGCTGGTGATCAATTGGCGAGCAAACGATGATCGGTTGCGGACGAAGCCGATCGATCTGGCTTACAGTTCAACGGCTGAAGGCCCTTGGACGAACATCGAGCAAGGGATACGCAATACAGGATCCTACTCGTGGAAAGTTGGTCGAGATATTCCAGACAAGATCTATCTTCGTATGTCGATCCATGATGCAGCAGGAAATTCAACGATCCAAAAGTTGACTCAGCCGATCGACGTCAGCGGCCTGGTTCCTCGAGGACGGATTAACAGTATCCAGGCGATCACAGTGCAGTAAATCTTGTCGGCGAAAATAGTATTGCGACGCTTTCTCACTCTTCTTTGTAGTCACCTTGCGCTCCTGACAAACCATGCATGATGGATGCTTCAAAGCCTGAGGTTCCGCCGGAGCGTCGCCCTCCCGTCGCCCGGCCCCTTGCGCCCCTTACGCACGGATCTTTCGCGAAGGTTGAAGAGCAGGGGAGGGTGTTCGTTTTTTTCGCAGACGTGCGTGAGCCTTCTTAAAGCCCCAAAGAAATCCTTGAAAGCTCTTACCTTTCAACGCGGCAAATTCGAGTTGGCACCCAGCAAAATCGTTTAGGCTTGGGATGATACTGGTATGTCTCGGGAAGCGGTTCTCCATGTAAACTGCTGGCTGGTTGCTTCTTTGCTTATTGACGAAATCAAATGGAACGAACTTCTTGCCTCTTGTTTCAGTGCCGAGACCAAGTCGGAATTATTGCCGCGTTGGTTGATTTTTTTAAAGACAACAACGTTTCGATCTCACGCTTCGAGGAATATACGGATGCCTCAAACTTCTTCACGCGATTGGAATGGCGCGAACAGAATCCTTGGAGCGATGTGGAGACTTTTGCGGAGCGATTCCAGCATGTTGCCGCACAGTTCAAACAGTCCAGGTTTCGAGTTCACTTTTTTGACCAGCCGCAAAGGTTGGGTTTGTTCTCGTCAAAAGAACCCCACGCTCTTATCGAAGCACTTAACAAATGCGAAGCAGGGGACTATCCCAATACCGAAGTGGTCTTCTTAATTGCCAACAGTCGCAAGATTGAGAAATACGCGTTGCGCTACGACATTCCTTTTTACTTCGTGAAGACTTACAAAAATCCTTTGCGACACGAGGAAGAGCAATTAAAAATCATTGCTGAGCATAAACCCGATTTAATTGGGTTGGCGCGATACATGAAGATCCTGACCAAGGAATTTATTGCCGGCGCCGGCTGTCCCATTGTGAACATTCACCATTCCTTTCTACCTAGTTTCGTCGGTGCAAAGCCTTACGAGTTAGCGTACGAACGTGGTGTAAAGTTGATTGGGGCGACGTCACATTATGTAATTCCAGCGTTGGACCAAGGGCCGATCATTGAGCAAGATGTCATCCGCCTAAGACCGGGTGATTCGGTCGAGCACATGAAGCGTATCGGGCGCGATGTTGAGAAAAAGGTTTTCGCGACCGCTCTAGAAAAAGCTTTGCATCACAAAACGATTACCTACGACAACAAAACGATCGTTTTCCAATAAGAAACAATCC
>CAZDBA010000151.1:5832-11722 GCA_964503615.1 uncultured Pirellulaceae bacterium | reverse complement strand
CCCACGTTTATCTAACAACATTCGGTGGTCGAGCTAACTCGAAGATTTTGCTTTCAACGTCGGATACAACGGATACAATCGAGGGAAGAATATCCGTTGGAGCTTTCTGTCGCCGAAACGTATGGTAACAAATTATGACACGTTCATTCTTGCCCAAACATGCTTTTACGTTGGTCGAATTACTGGTGGTCATAGCGATCATCGGTGTCCTGATAGGGTTACTGTTACCCGCGGTCCAGAACGTACGTGCAGCGGCGCAGCGAATCGCTTGTGCCAATCACCTCAAACAAATCGGACTTGCCGTTCATTCCTATGAAGCAGTTCATCGCTCGATTCCACCGAATCGCTTGAATCGCTCAGGCGGAGTCTCGTGGGCAGTACATCTACTTCCGTTTATCGAAAGCCAGAATTTCTTTGACCAGTGGGATTTGAAACGTTGGTATTACGATCAAGGTAATACGGTAGCCGAAGGCGATATCCTGCGAGCAAATTCGGTGACGATTTTCTTTTGCCCCAGTCGCCGCACTGCAGGAAGTGCGGGTCTGAGCACAAGTGGCGACCGACCAGATCTGCCATTTGCCGGTAGCCGCCAGCATTACGAAGGGGCACTTAGTGACTACGCTTGTTGCGTGGGGACATCCGTCGCTGCTGATTGGAGTGGTAACGGTGGCAACGGCTCATTTATCATCGCCGACTGGGAGTATGAACGAAATACCTTTCCCCGGATTCTCGAGAGCTGGAAATCGCGGACATCGTTCGGCGCGGTATTCGACGGATTGAGTAATACAATCTTTCTAGGAGAGAAACATGTGGTTCCCGGAACGTTTGGAAGCAATACCGCAGGCAATCTTTCTGCTCTAACGGGTGACGGTTCGATCTACAACGGAGACCACCCGTGGGCGATATCACGTGCTGCTGGTCCAGAGTTTGCACTCGCCGACATAAGCTCGGAATTTAATTCTCAGTTTGGAAGCTGGCACCCTGGAATCTGTCAATTCGTAATGGGCGATGGTTCAGTTCGGTCCCTAGCCAACACCATTGAACCAAACACACTGGGCCTTTTAGCCGAGCGCGACGACGGCAGAGTCGAATGATTCCAAGCGCTTCTGGAGTTGCTGCTACTGCCGATGTTTCGCAATTCCATGTTTGGAAGTTGCCTCGATAGCTTTGACCATCTACCGAGTTAGCAACGTGATGAACGGGCTGACATCGAAAAAATTCAACAACCCTTCTCCGTTTACACTTCGAATAGATAAGTGTGTTTAGACGGAAAATTAAACCAGAGTTCCAAATCCTGTCATTCCGATCGGTTCGCGGCTGGTGAACGGTTCGCCGTAGCGGACGCCGATCGACTTTCCCCAATACGCAGCTTCGATTTCCAGCTGTTCCAGGAACGAAGGAGACATCTCTTCGCGACCCGTTATAAACTGGCTTTCGTAAGCCGCGATCGCAGCAAGCTTTTGCTCCCATACATCACTGATGTCCAGAACAAACGCGGGAGTTGCGTGGAGCTTGAGGTGGACACAGTAATAGTTGTAGATGCGCTGAGGATGATGACGCTCACCCTTCATATCGGTTTTGGAAAGCTTGGACCAGAACCTGGCATCGTCGACTAATTTTGTTGCCGCGACATGATCGGGATGGGCGTCTACCCAGTAGGGAGCGAATAACCAATTCGGCTTTGTGGTACGAAAAATTTCAGCCAGCTTTTTGCGGGCCTCCAAAGTCGGTTCAAGACTTCGGTTAACCAACCCTAAATTCTCACGCCACTTCAAACCTAAAATGTCTGTGGCACGCGCCGTTTCGGCAGCACGGATCGACTCGCTGCCATGCGGTGTTGGTTCTCCAGTCGTGAGGTCCAGCACTCCGACGTTCAAGCCGTCCGCTTGCATCTTCATAATCGCTCCACCCATTCCCAATTCGGCATCATCGGGATGTGGGGCGACGACTAGGACATCCAATTTCATGGGGTTCTCGGTGGAAAGGCTAGCAAAGTTAATCGCGAAATCGCGATTTGTAAAAAGTTGACTTTACAGTATCCATCCCAATTGAAACAGTCCGGGAAATTCTGACAAGTCGAGTAAGCGAGTCGAAGAAAAAAGAGAACCTTCAATGCAAAAACTGTTTTGGATTTTGGTGGCAGGCACAATCATTTCGATCCACATGGGCTGCTCCTCCACACCTCAGGAAAAGAGTGGTGATGTCGTTTCAGCTCCTCCAACCAGTCTGGGAAGATCTGCCGGCCGAGCAACAGGAGTTTCCGCCGAGGCCAGAGCGATCGAAAGCCGTTTGAATTTCCACTAAAGAGCGTTCCACTAAAACACAAATTCAGTGCGTAACAGGATTCGCCAGAATTCCATTTGCCGCTGAGACGTAGCCCTATAACTTTCGACTCTGATACTCAGCGATCTCCCTTTCCATTGCCCACCAATCGGAACGGCAGTCATCCTGTCCACAAAAAACAATATTCATGTCTCGAACCAACATTGTCATGTTGTGTTCTTCCTCCCAGTCACAACCGCAATCAAGAAAGTAGTGTAGGGAGTCACCATCCTGTCTGGGAATTCGAACTTGGTAAATTCGGTAGTGGTCTCGAATATTGGCTCGGCTTATACCCCCGAGGCCTTCGGAAGAAAGGTCGACTCGGCTGTCAACCCAAGCCCGAAATTGCTCTGCGGCATCATCCATCAAATTTTGAAACGAGTCATCGAGTGATTCGGCGAGTTTCAAAGCAGCCAATTGTTTTGGTGTCGCTTCTGTTTGATCTTCAGCATGTTTGTGCAAAATGAATTCACATCGGTGTTCAAGACACGTACCTGTAGCAAGCATCTGCCACAACTCATAGGGATCTGTTTTAAATTCCAAGTTGCTCATAGGTGCAGGCTTTCCACTAAGGGGTTCGCTCGGAAGAGACTTGTAGTTCTTCGAGTTTGTTGGCAAGCCGTCCCTTTGTCGGGAACAGTACGATCATCCAGGCGATGCCAATCACGTAAGTGCCCAACACGAACACTGATCCACTTATAAACCAAAAAAGAATCGAAGCGAACGTACCACCTTCGATCATCGCATTGCGGATAATCGTCGATGTTTGAAGGGACTCAAACAATTTGCCCAGCCAGCTCATTTCAGCCTCTTCTGTTTTCTGACCTGAGCTTTCGGGTTTTCTTTTCTTGGCAAGCTCGTTGGCTGCTGATTTCAATGTGATCGCTCCAACAACAGGTGCGGCAAGAAACAGGACGATTGCGAAACCCGCTATGGAGATCGAAATGATGTCCATGTCTTGAACAATCTTGGGGGCCGGTCTCAAAAACGACAAAACGATTCCCGTCACAATGGGGCCAATGATCAATGCGGCACAGATTATTTGCAAAACCTGAAACCTTCCGTTCATTTTTTTGATTTGTTCCGCTGTCAGCATGACACTCTACCACTTTAGATAAACGTTAATTAGGTTTCATTTCATCCGCCAATTCGAGGCAGGTGTGCGATGATGTTCGTTCGTAGCCAATCGGACAATCCTTGTGCCCATTGCGCGTCAAAGCCGAGGGCGATAATGTAGGTCGCGAACGCGAAATAAATCGCCAGCAGCACCACCGCTTTGCCTTTTTTCATTTCGACGCACTTCATGTTGTTTTGGCCTGTAGTTCGCTTGCCAACAAAGTACACGAAGAAGCCAACGATCGTGAGAACCAAAAGAATAAACCGCAACTCCGCGCTTTGCTCAGCGACTTGTTGGCTCATCTCAATCGGCTTTTGGAAAATGATCGTATACAGAAACAGCGGAAAGCCCAACGCAAAACAAACGTCAAATATGTTACTGCCCAGTGCGTTGGCAACCGCATCGTCGTAGTCTCCGTCGCGTGCGTCACGAATCGAGATCACGGTGTCGGGAACGCTTGTCGCCATCGAGGCAAAAATAACTGCGACGAAAATGACCGGCATATTCAACCCTGGCGGCAACGTCATCCCGAACAACTCGCAAGGATGGTCCGGCCCCGAGCCCAATAGTTCACAACCGATCACTAGCAACCAACAGGAAAGTCCGATAACGACGGTCGACGCGAACAACAACGGCCAGCCGTTCCACGTCTCGTTTTTGATTTTAGCGCGAGTCGCATCGTCTCGAATAAACTTTGATTCCAAATCCAGAACCGGCCCCAGCGATAGCCAGTAAAAAAGCTTGCCAATTGGACCTCGTTCTTCGTCTTCTTCGTCCGCGTCCGCTTCTTCCTCGCTCTCCGATTGTTGATTTTTCGTTTTCATCGAAAGCAGCATGTAGGCAAAGTATGCGATGTACAGCACCATCAAAATGACGCCGTGCCACCAATAGAGCTTGGTGCCGTTGATGAACAGGATCAAAACCAACTCGCAGAAAATAAGCGAAAGCCCATCTCGCAAGAGGACTTTGGTGGAGACGTTAACCGAAGTGACTTTGACTCCCAGAACGACAGTGCCCACGACTGACAGGATGCAAAATGCCGGAATGATCATTCCGTTAAAGATCGCGCTACCAGCGGTAGTTCCGATTCCTATCGCAAACGCATTTTCATTGCTTTCCGATACACCCGAAACGAACAGGAGAGCAAGCAAAGTCGTGAACAGTTCGGGCAGTGAACTGGAGATGGCATTGATCGTTCCGCCGCGAACGCCTTCGGAAAGATTACGGCCAATGTACTCCGAAGCGACTTCGAATCCGTCGCAAGCTCTCCAGATAAACAGGCAGCAGAAGAAAATCAAAACCAACGCGATAAGAGTTCCCACTATCTTTTTGCCTTATTCCTTTTTTGAAACGTTACTCAAACGGTCTTAAGAACAGACTCGTTGAAAGTGCTATTTTTGCCGGCACACTATACCGAACTTGGTCGTTCTCTGCGACACGGGATAAGCCGTTTCAGTCCGGGCCATTTGTTAAATCTTCGGAGCAGAGGAGTGACTGCGTTGTAGGTTTTGGCACACAAGGACATGAAAAAAGCTTGGTTATCCTCTCTGTGGTTTCCGTGCTGTGTTGCAATACTGAAAAGAGAGGACGATCACAGGAATGCCTGGACTTCGAAAACTACATACTTGAAAAGTTGATTTGAATCCGACATGATTAAGTAATAAAACCTGCCTACGATATCCGGAGTGGTTCAATGCCCAAGTGGTGCCCAGCCAAGGTCACAAGAAAAGATGTCTGGACCGACGGACTCTTTACACTCCACGTTCAATGCCCAGAACTGAAGTCCTTTACTCCCGGGCAGTTTCTACAGTTGGCAGTAGTTGAGGATGACAAACGAATCAATCGCCCTTACTCGGTCGCTTCTCCCTTTGAAGAAACGATCGAGTTTTTTATTGTCCTCGTCGAAGATGGCGAACTTACCCCCAAGCTATGGGCGCTCGAACCAGGCGACGAGGTTGAGGTCAGCGAAAAAGCGGCGGGCAGCTTTACTTTAAAAAAGACACCTGACGCCAACACGTTATGGTTGGCTGGAACAGGTACAGGATTGGCCCCCTACATCGCCATGCTACGGACCGCGGAGCCTTGGGAACGTTTCAAGAAAATCGTGTTGGTCCATGGTGTACGCCACGCAGCCGATCTTGCTTACACCGATGAAATGAATCAGTTAAGCGAAGAGCGTGGCGACCAGTTCTCGTTCGTACAAGCGCTAACCCGAGAAGAAGCCTCTGGCACGCTTTCGGGTCGTCTACCCGCTCTTGTCGAAAACGGCGAGTTAGAATCGGCAGCCGGCTGTCCGTTAGACGCTGCCACATCCGTGATCATGCTGTGCGGCAACCCTGCCATGCTGGACACGATGGAAGAGTTGCTCGAAAAACGCGAAATGAAACGCCACAAACGAAAAGAGCCCGGACATATCGTCGTCGAACGATACTGGTAATCCGACGCGTAAGC
>CAZDBA010000151.1:0-5732 GCA_964503615.1 uncultured Pirellulaceae bacterium | reverse complement strand
AGACCATTTTGACAGCCGGCAAACATTGCCAACAATGCAACTAAGGTAATGTATCGCGCCATTTCTCTTCTTTCGAACTTCAATATGCGTTGGGATTTCAGATACGACTCAAACCGTACGCTGACCATTTCGGCGTCTGTTTTACAGCAAGATCGACTGTGGTAACAAGAGAAGTTGCTATCAATATCATGCGTGTACGCATCTTTCGCCAAGCGAAAGGCGAGAATGGCAGCAAAAACACCGAATCACCAACCTTCATTAGTGAAGATTAGAAGATTAGTGCCAATTAGTGTTGCCTTTTACCCTTACTCAAACTGCATACTTCGCAGCGCTATCGTTTCCAGCTCGGTATGACTCACATCACCAGGCTTTACCGTTTCCACCAATCTCCCCTGTCTCATAATGCCGATATTAGTGGCGATCTCTTTGGCGCGGTACAGGTCATGCGTAGCCATCAAAACGGTAGTCTGTTCCTCTCCCAACTGCTTGACCAAAAGAGAAAGTTCATTCGCTGCTTGGGGGTCCAACCCTGACGTCGGTTCATCCATCAGGATCGCAGACGCTTTTTTTGCAAGTGCGATTGCAATACCAACCTTCTGACGCATTCCCTTGGAGTACTGAGCCGCTCTTCGAGTTGCGTCCTCACGGCGCAGCCCGGCTCGCTCCAGCAAGCTCAGTTTTTCATCGCTTGAAAGACGATGTCCGGCCAGTGTCGAAAAGTAGTCAAGATTCTCCACGCCCGACAATTGACCATAAAGCGAAACCGTTTCGGGAATATAAGCCAGATGCCGTTTCGCCAAATCGGGCTGATCCGCAATACAAATATCGTTGACCAGCGCAGTCCCCGATGTGGGTGCAATGAAATTCAAAAACAGGCTAATCGTCGTCGTCTTGCCAGCGCCATTGGCACCGACCAGACAATAGACTTCCCCCGGCCCAATCTGCAAATCGAGCGAATCAAGCGCCAATCGTTCGCCATATCGCTTTGTAAGTTGTCTTGCTTCAAGCACTCTCGACTCCTGATCTTTGTCGCAACCGTTTTTGTTTTCTATTCAACGCTCTCGCGCGAAACTGCCCTATCCCAAGGCCCACCAGCACAATCAACCAAACAAGAACGGAGGCGATCGACTGCAACGAACGAAATCCGGAAAACGTTTTGGGAATGGCCGACTCCTGAAACTCTGGCAAGGCTGCGATCGTCTCGGCAGTGCATTGCTCGTTTGCAATACTCGGATGTAAAAACACTTTAGCAACCTTGGCTTGAGTGTTGGCCGCGTGAGCTGAGAACGCAATGAACGCTGCCTCGCTATTGCCCGAACACCGATCTGTTTGGTTGCGAAACGAAATCGCGGGCGACACCCAAGCACATAAATCCAAGTTCTTTGCTCGCAACGAATTGGCAGAGAAATGGGAGTTTACGCTATCGACGGCCAAATTGCCCGCCGCGTCGTGAGCCAACAAGTAATTTACAAGGGCCATTTGTTGCTCATCCTCCAGATCGATCTCGACCTCGGGATGATCTACTTGATATCGCTCGACAATATCGCCCGTATCCTTCGACGCTTCATCGAAGAGCCCTTTCGCTCGATCAACAAGTTCGCTTTCCGGAAGAGTGGGAACCGCTTCCTGAACCGCATGCGAAACAAATCCAGGTATCACCATCACCAGCAACGACCAAAACAGCAACAATGCTGTCCCGTTCGTCGCAGAAGATCTCGCAAACGAATTGACAAACAGGCACATTGCCGACCAGAAAAATAGGTAAAGCACTGTCAACACGTTCCAGATGATGAGGTTGGCAACGACGTTCCCATCGAATTGAGTTCCAAAAGTAATCAACAGAGTCCCATTGACCAACCCGACCACCAACCCGATCACCAGTGCCGCACGAACAAAGCAACGCACCGCCATTAACTTTCCAAGCCGACCCGTTTGGGCAACAGTAAGATTCTGCAAACCGGATTCGCGATCACCGGATGAAACGTTAAACGAAAGCCCAATGATGATCAGCGGTGCAATCGCCATAATGACAAACGCCACATCAAACGGCCCGTAAAAACTGGCAACAGCGCGAACTTGTTCGTTTCGCTGAATCGTTTCTGAGAACGAAACGCCATTAACTCGATAGTGGTCTGGCCACGACTGACTAGCTCCAACAGAAAGCACAGAAAGAGGCGACGGAAACAGGGAAACGTCCCAGAGGTTGTCCGCATGACTAACCAGATACGGTGACTTTGCCGACATGCGAAGCTGCTTTGAAAGACGCGTCAATCTTGTCGGGGTTGCTTCTGTTTCGCCTGCCGTATCTGTTTTGCCTTGTAAAACTGATACAAACAGTTCTTTTACTTGGGCGTTTTCCAGCTCGACCAACCGCACATCGTTTTGCCTTCCTTGAGTACGAATCACCCCCAAGGTTAGGGCCACGAGCAGAAGAAGCGCAAATAAAACCAAAGCGATTCGAATTCCACCTGAACGAAGCGCAATCTGCAACTCCCAATACGCTAACCGTATCGGACTCCGCTTCTCGGTGGGAATGTTCTGTTGCTGCATTGCTTACGACTAACTTTCGGACCGGCGCGGACAGCCGTAGAGCGAGGCAACAACCGCGAGCAATCCCCAAACACCCACGCAAGCCAATGCGGGCACACAGCCGCTTATATCCTTGACCACAGAGACAAACCCCGGTTGGTACTCAGTTACTTTGCTCCAAAACTGACGTTGTTCCTCGGGCAAGTTACCCGGTTCTTCTCCGTTCATCTCGGCCGTGTTGAGCTCCTTCACATATTGCCTGCGATAATTTTCCGCATCGCTCATAAAGTCGAAATGATGGTTTCGATGGGTCGCTGTGAAAGAAGTCGAGACGGCTCGCATTGCCATGTAAGGACTTGCAAATTGAAACCCACCGATGATGTCGTTCTGACGTTTTCTCGCATCCGAAACCCGCTTTTCAATTTCATCGTACAGTTGATTTGCATGGTCCTCTTGAGCGATCATTCGCGCACCGGCAATGTCGATTGGCAAGTCTTCGATTCGCTCGACTTTGAACTGTTTCAATAACTTTTCCTCAAGCGCCTGAGTTGCTTTGGCTTGTTCGACGCTGGATTGATTGGCGCTGTGTATAGCGTTTTCCTTCTCCATTCGAATCTCAGCATACGTCGGTAGTGGTGATGCAAAGCTGGCCACGTCTCCCGCAATGCGTGGCATGACCAGCGCCACAATGCTCCACAGTGCGATCAAAACAGAAAAACTGCCTGACAGAGAGCGGGACTTTGCTGTAACCCAAACCGTTACGCCAAACCAACCGGCATAGTAAATCGCCAGCGCGGCGACCAGCACAATTTCCCTGGCCCCAAGATCCAGAGGAGGCAACAAGCAGTTACTTTCAAACCACGGCAGAGCAAGCAAAAACAACCCCGGCGCCGCAACAACGAAGATTGCGAACATGGTGGCCAAGCATTTTCCCATTGCGATTGCAGACCAAGGCGCCCCGGAAGTCAAAAGGATCGAAAGCGTGCCCCCTTCTTTCTCTCGAGCAATCGATGCGATGCCCAAAACGATGATCAACAGCGGGCCAAACAATTCCAGCAACACAGCCGGCGAATAAGCCTCGTTCTGAAGCAGATCAACTTCATCGTAAATGAGTGGATTCTCGGGTGATGATTGATGGTGCGCTTGCAAAAATACAGATGAGCCATATTTTGAAACGGCGCCCGGATCGAAACCTGCCAGCGGAGAGACCGGCTTGTACACCGTCTGACCAAAATGAGTTGCCATGTGCGCATTGGTAGTGGGCTGGGATAACCACGCTTCGTGAGCTTCCGCTTGAAGCTCCGATTGTTGGTTCGAAAAATCGCGCCACTGACTGGACGAACTCCAACTCGCCCATGCCAAACCAATTGAAAAGCAGGCTAACAGAGAAAGACAGAATCGGTCTCTCAACAAAAGCCGAAGCTCGTTATACAAGGTCGCCCGTGTCGCCAGTAACATTCGTTGCGCCATGACCCTGAGCAAATCCCCAAACTATCCAGCAAACACCAGCGACCTGTCACTAACCTAGTGCTTACTGGCTTCACCGCCTACCGCAATGATCCCTGTTGGAATTCCGCCTACGTTTTGGCGACTGATAACCTTCAACTTGTCCAGCGAAAACAGGCAGATCTCACCATCGGCTGGGTTCGTAAACACTGCGTATTTTTCGTCATCATCAACGCTGATCGAATGATACGCTCGGTAGCCTTCTACCAAGCTATTACCAACGTCGATTGATTTTTCGATCTTCGCGTCGGAGAAGTCCCTGTCCTGGTTGGGGTCAAGGTCGATGACGGTCAACTGCTCGACAGCGTCACCTGCTCGTTTAGACTGAAACGCCAATGCATATTCTCGACCGCTGAGGGCAGTAACGCACTTCGGCATTCCCAGCCTCAAGCCCGGCTTGGTTTCAACCAACAACTTCGAGACGGATGGAGTCTCTGCCGAGGCTTGAATCATGCACAATCCTGCGTCCGCATCTTTTCCGGCCAGAAACAACACCCAGTCTCGGTGGTCCGTGAACGCACCCGTGCGATACGGCGTTTGATCTTCCGGGTTCTTACCCAAAGAAAGGTGATTGACTTTCACCGCATCCGGCGTGCTAACATCAAGATCGGCATCCACCCAAATGATGCCATCTTTGGGAGCCATAAACACGCGGCCGCTATTAGAGATCGCACCATGCAAACCGGACGTCGGTGACTCGAAAGAGTAAGCGATAGATGCATCGCCTGGCGTCTCAAGGTTAACCACATCGACACGGCCACCACCGTTTTCAGTTGGGTTGATCCACGTCGAGTAAGCCACTTTCTTGTCCACCGCAGCGAGCGTAATATGACCGCCACCTCCGCGATAGAAATCTCCCAGAGCCTCTTGCCCACCTGCCATCAACTTGCTCGGATTGATGCGAGTGAACCCGTTCATCGGATCGTTGGCAAGGTAGAACTCTTTGTTGTAGTCATATAAGTGAATCGGATATTTTTTAGAGTCGTCTAATACACTAAGAGTGACGCGCGGCGCATCGCCGTAAGTGTAGTCCGAGTGATCGCCATGAGGTTGCTCGGTGACTTGCAGATCCACAGACAGCCACCCGCCTTGCGGTTGACCTACGGGGCCACCACGAACTCCGACCACCAACATATTGTCGATCCGTTGCATGGTGCCCAGCGCTTGACTTTCGGTCAGCTCAGGAAAGCCAGTTACTTTGCCTTGATCCTGAAACACGATCGTGGGTCCAACTTGGACGAATTCACCCCAGTGAAGTGAGCGATCTTTTGCATTCTGCCAAGTGACTCGCAGCAACTGCTCCGAGCCGCCCAATTGAGCTTTTGCTGTTCGAGTTATTGAAAGAACGGACAACCCGATCACAAAAACACAAAATGCCAATTTCCATCGCAATGAATCTGTCAACATGTCGAACCTTAAACTCTAATTTTTGGTATCTGTATGAGGGCAAATCGCAGCATCCCTGACAGCGATTTTCAATAGATCGGTCACTCTATTCCATTTGCAACTGGGTTGCAACTGGGTGCAATAAAGGGCAAGCAGTTGCGGTAAAGTATTGCAAAAGTCGGTATTCAGCGTACCGCAACACTCTATAACTACCATGAAAGAAAAGACTTTTGAGCCCTGCTTATCTTGACCACATTCTTCGTCAGTTACCGATGATTGATTTGAAACGCTGAGATGGAGAGAGGCAGGAG
>CAZDBA010000150.1:2591-11757 GCA_964503615.1 uncultured Pirellulaceae bacterium | reverse complement strand
GAGACTGTGGCCGATTGACTTTGGCTATCCAAGTTCGGGGCATAGGTATCGGCCCTGGGGCTAAGGATTGCCCGCGAGTCAGGGAGGGAAGAGAAAGGGGACGCAGCTCAAAAGGGGAACAATGAGCTGCGTCCGGACAAAGCCTAATTATCGAGCATACTGATCAAACGATTGGAGTCCAGGAAAACGGACTGCCAAAAATTGTCGCCGGTTTCTGTGGATTCTGAAACTTTCTTATTCAATTCCTCGGCGTCCAAAGTGATCACCGGGGCTGAATCGCCTGGCAGGCCTCGCTCAACACGTCGCGAATCTCCGTCGATCAAGATTCGCCATTGCCCACCACCGGGTCCGTGAATATCGATACCCAGAACTGCATTTTTAACTGGCGAAAGAAATTCGAACTCTGAGATGTGCATCAGCTTTTCACCAAACCAGCAAGGTACTTCCCGCGCAGGCTTGCGCTTTTTGCCCCATTGATCACCCGTCCCAAATTCGATGAATCGATGGATCATTTCACAATCAACTTCGGGACAGGGAAGGTCCAAGTGTGATTGCAAATTACTTCGGTCAAAAGTTGGATCCTCTGTGTAATAAGCTTCGTAAGCCCGGCTGTTTTCGACAAATATCTCGTGAAACCGATTCGGCTCGACCTCAGCTTCTTCAGAACTACCTTCGCCCGCGTAAACAACTCCGCTGGTATTAAAATACTCGTAGCAGTAGTCGATAATCTCGCGGGGAGTTGTTCGTTTTTCAGGAGCAAGATGAAAAGTCCGTCCGTGCGAAGTTTGCTGTAAAAACAACTGAGTAATCGCAGCGGACACCCAATCAACCGGAACCAAATTTCGCGGCTCATCGCCTGATATGGGCAACGAAACCGGAGTCTGAATGACACCGTTTTCATCGCGAGGTTGGCCGGGCACAAGTGTCGCAATCAAACGCAGGTAAAGAAACAGCCCATGGTACGAAGTTGTAAAACCGGTTTTTGAATCACCGATAATAACGGCAGGGCGATAAACGGTCAGCTTGGCTACACCCTCAGCTGCCTTGCGAATCATCGTTTCCGATTCGAATTTACTTTCTTCGTAATCGTTGCGGAAACCATGTTCACCCTTTAACTCGTCCTCAGAAATCACTCCGTTACGTCGACCACAGACATAAGCAGTTGACACGTAATGCCAGTTGCCAGCTTGAATTCGTTTTGCCAGTTCAATTACGTTGCTGGTTCCGTGATAGTTGGTGCGCCAAGGCTCTTGCTCACGTCCACCTTGAAAAGTCAGCACCGCTGCATTGTGAATCACATGATCGCAATTTTCGCTCAACCATTGAACGTCCGCTTCACTCAAACCCAGATCGGCTTGATTGACATCTCCTGTTAACACGATCGGCCTGGGAAGAGACTCTCCTAATTCATCCTCCCAATGCTGAAGAACCGATTCAATTCGCTCATGTGCCGTTTGCTTTTTTCCTGGGCGAACCAAGACAGCTAAGCGCACTTTGCTCAACAACAAATCACGTACGAGGTACCTACCAACGAGACCGGTAGCCCCAGTGAGCAGCGTGTAAGATTTAGACATAGATGAGAGTTCCGAGCAGCAAGTTGACTTTTACTGCTTTGTTGAGGTGATACCAGGCAGAATAGATTGGGTGGGTTGGGCTTGAGCGATTACGAATCGCATTGTGCAACGCTAACTAATTTAGTCCAAAACTGTGCGTAATCGTGGTTCTTTATTAGAATTTTAGGGTAAAACTACCCATCACATTTTCAATTGAAGAGATTTTCATGAATGCCTTGGGCCAACTTTCACTCACCACCACTCTACTGTCACTTTTTCTCACATCACTGCTTTGTGGGCAGGCACTGGAGCTTTCTTTGCCAGAAGATGAGATAGAACAAGGATGGATCGCATTGTTCGACGGAGAGACGCTTTTCGGCTGGAAAAAGACGACCGAGGCGGATTGGCAAGTTGTTGATGGTGCGATCCAGGTTTCTGAGGGCAAATCAGGTTTGCTTCGCACCACTTCGCAATTCGATGACTACGAATTACGATTCGAGTTTCGTTGTGCCGCCTCAACGAACAGTGGCGTCTTTTTGAGAACCAGTCCCAAACCTCGCAGCGCGAAAAGCGACTGTTACGAATTTAATATCGCCTCTGCTGACAACCCGTTTCCTACTGGCTCGCTGGTTGGCAGAAAAAAATCAGAAGCATTCTGGCAAGCCAACCACCTGGAAACCGATTGGATTTCAGTTTCAATCACCGTTGATGGCGACTCGATCACCTCCACCGTCGACGGCGGTGATCCGATTGAGTACCAAGACGAATCTCCGCTGGGGCGCGGCTTCATTGGATTGCAACTCAACCGCGGGAAGATTGCGTTTCGAAACATCAAACTTCGCCCTCTCAACCTAACCGCCATGCTGGACGACAGTCTTTCAAACTGGAACCAGGATTTAGCCAAGGCCAGCAAGTTCTCAATCATCAATGAACAGGAAGAATCGTTCTTGCAAGTCACCGGAGGTAGCGGGCAGCTGGAAAGCAACGAGAGCTACGGCGACTTTATATTTTCCACCCGTTGCCGGACGAACGAAACAGGCCTTAACTCGGGCGTGTTTTTCCGTTGTATCCCCGGCGAACTGATGAACGGCTATGAGAGCCAAATTCAAAATGAGATGAAAGACAACGACCCGACCGTGCCAGCCAACTGCGGAACGGGTGGGATCTTTCGCCGCACGACAGCCAGAAAAATTGTAGCCAACGACAACGAATGGTTCACCAAAACGATCGTCGCGACCGGTCCGCACATGAGCGTGTGGGTGAACGGGTATCAAGTTACCGATTGGTCGGACACACGTGAGCCGAACGACAACCCGCGACGTGGCAAGCGACTGACGGCCGGCACGATCTGCCTTCAAGGCCACGATCCTACCACTGACATCAACTTCGCTGACATGGGAGTTCGCGAGCTGACACAACGCCATCCCAAGGAACGATAACCTCTAAAACCAATCGCAACGGCGGGGTAACAAAAAAGGCCAATCTGAATCACCAGATTGGCCTTTGTGTCTTAACTCTCTTCAACTCAAGCTTTTTACTTTGCAAGTTGATGATCGTTCTCATCGTACTTGGAGTGGCAAGCATTGCAGGCGTCCATCATCAAACCGTAATGCTCAAGCGCGACCTCTTGGTCCTTTTCACCGGCTGCCTTGTAGAGCGCTACTGCATGTTTGTAGGTATCGACCGAAATCCCGTGCCAATCAGCAGTGACTTCTTCGGTCGCATCCTCTGGTGGACGCTGTGCAACCAAAATCGTAGTCTCGGCCAGAATCAAAGCATGCTGCTCTACTTTCTTCCATGCACTACGACGGATTTTCTCTTCGGCCAGTAGAGACTTTAACTCCCGATAGCTGGGCTTGGAAATGTACTCCATGAAATGATGCATGTCGGCGACCGGTGCCAATTCGACTTCTTGTTCTTCACCATCCTGTGTTGTTGAAATTGAATTTGCAAACGGGACGCTGACAAACGAGCCTGCCAACAAAAGCGACACAAATAACGTATTGGCAATTTTCACGAGTTGGAACTCCTCGAAATTTTGATCTAAAAACAGGTAATATTTATCCACAAGAGGCGAACATAAGCACTAAATGGATATCAGAAAGAATAACTGCTTGCGACGCTACTGGCAAACACAGCGAATTACGCTTGGTCAAAACGGAAAAAATTGAAACATGACACCTGAAAAAGAAAAAAGAACCAGCAAATTCCTTAATCTGATTCTACGGCACAAACCGGAAACGGTGGGACTGGTCCTGGATGACAATGGCTGGATCGATGTCGACTTGCTTTTGGAAAAGATGAATAAGGCAGGCAAAACAATCGACCGGTCCGCACTGGAACAGGTTGTCAAGAATAATTCCAAACAGCGTTTTGTTTTCAGCGAATGTGGCCAACGAATTCGAGCCAATCAAGGACACTCTGTCGAAATTGAGCTGGGCTACGATTCGGTCAAACCGCCCGAATTCCTATTCCATGGTGCGGCGACAAAGGACATCGCTGCTATTCGCGAAAACGGATTGTTAAAGATGGGTCGTCATGACGTGCATCTAAACGCCCAAGCAGAACCATGCATCCATGTCGCCTCACGTCATGGCAAACCGATCGTACTCACAATAAAATCAGGAAAAATGCACGACGAAGGATTCAAATTTTTCCTAACCCCAAACAATGTCTGGCTGACCAATCATGTGCCCGCCAGATTCATTGAATTCGAAAATGACAACGAACAACGAACAGAGTAGGGCAGGGTGGATCATAGTGATCAACCTTTTTGAAGCTGTCGAAGCTTTTTGGGGAGCGGGAAATGGACGTTCTCTTCTCGAATCATCCGAAGTTCAACCGTTGCTTCGTACCGTTCCATCAGCCAGTCGATACACTGTTCGACAACCGTTTCCGGGGCGCTGGCACCAGCAGTGATTAAAACTGTTTCTCCGCCGCCCTTGAACCAACTCGGGTCGATATCGGCTGCACCGTCAATCAAGTGGGCGGCAACTCCAGTATCCTCTGCCAACTCTCGCAGTCGTTGGCTGTTGCTGCTATTTTGGCTTCCTAACACCAAGCAGACGTCCGCCTCAACCGCCAGCTTGCGAACTGCCTCCTGCCGATTTTGAGTTGCGTAACAAATATCAGCCTTGGGAGGGTTTACCAGATTTGGGAAACGACCTCTCAGTCGTTCGATAATCTTGTTCGCATCATCGACCGACAAAGTTGTTTGCGTCAGGTATGCGACTTTTGCATCGTTGTCCATTTCCAATTGGTCGACATCTTCTGCCGTCTCGACCAAAATCATTGACTCGGGAGCTTCGCCCATCGTTCCGATCACTTCATCGTGCCCTTCGTGACCAATCAGGAAAATCTGGTACCCCTCTTTGGCGTACTTGATCGCTTCCAAGTGAACTTTGGTTACCAACGGGCATGTCGCGTCGATGGCGTTCAGACGACGCTTTTTTGCGATGGCACGAATCTCTGGAGAAACACCATGAGCCGAAAATAGCAAGTTCGAGCCTTCTGGAACTTCTTCCAACGTGTCAACGAATACGGCGCCTTTTTCTCGAAACGTGTCGACCACGTATTTGTTGTGGACGATCTCATGGTAGACGTAGACGGGCGCCCCAAACATCTCGAGGGTTAATTGCAAGCTTTCGATCGCCATGTTCACGCCGGCGCAAAAGCCCCGCGGACTGGCTAAGAGGATTTTCATGTTTTTTTCTCCAACTTGCATAGTGTAAGTAACCGTATCAATTTGGGCGAGGCAACATTTTTACCATTTGATCATACAGGTGATTTTCCTCAAAAAATGAGGGCCTGTTACCTCCGGGAAACACACTGGACACGCAGTTTACCCGTTCAATTCAGGTAACCCAGCGTTTTTACCGCTTTCAGTGGTTTAGTTTTCTTCTTCGATTCTGTAACCTTGCGGTAAGACAAAGTCTTCCAAACTTTCTCTGGCCAAATTTCAAACCCATTTACGACCATGAACGAACAGCAAACATCCGAAGTTCCAACAACCGACCAACCTGATTCAGAAACGATCGGGTATCTGGACCTTTCCTCGGAGACACTTGATTTCGGCTACAAGAGCTGTCAGCAAACGGCAAAACAGCTTTTTGGACCCTTCCTTTGGATTTTCAGCAACACTACCGGTGTTGAGCGCAAATCACTCTATGCTCTCGTCAGCCACCTGACACGTGTCAGCGATTTTCTCGACATTCACACCGAAGAAGGTATCTGCAGAGAAGCTTGGAAAAATTATCGAGAGGAAGTTCGCGTTGCCATGACCGGCAAATGCCGCAGCGCAAAATTGGCGGCACTGTACGACACCGCTGAACGGTACAAGATTCCCACCGAGCAGATTTTAAGCCCTCTTGAGGCCGCTGACCTGTGGATGCAAAACAAAGAACTCAAGACCTGCGAGCAATTCGAGAAATTCACAACTCTTATGGGAGGATCCGCTCTGGCAGCGGTCCTACCGATTTTTGAGATTCATGGCGAACCGGAGAGTTGGGAAAGCATCGCTATCCAAGGCGGAAAAGCGATCTACCAAACGCTGTTACTATCCCTATTGGCACACGATGCTCGTCAAAACCAATTGTTCTTTCCGCAATCTGAATTGGAAAAACATGAAGTCGATCTGGAAAAAGTGAAAGCGGGAGAATCGGACAAATCGTGGCGTCACTTTTGCCGCGTTCAGTCAAGTAAGATTGAACCGCACCTGCACGCTGTCGGTAAACTTACTTATGAACTCGAATTCGATGGACAACGAGCGTTCAAGAGTTTGCTCGCGTGGACTTGGACAACTTTGATGAAAATCAAAACTTCGCCTGAGTCAGTTTTGCAAGAAGGCGGCCCGTTGACCAAGCAAGAGAATTTCAAGCTGAAAGCAAAGCACTGGATGGGCTTGGAGGGCGGAGTGGCAATTATCCCAACGGATGCAGGACACCACTAACCTGGTTCTAGCCAGTCTGTTTATGAAAAGGACCAGAGCAAAATCGCAACGATCTGCAATCCGTATCCACAGATCGCTCCAAGCGTAAAATTGCTTAGCTCAGTTTTGGTTTTTAATATCTCGTTCATATCAATTTTCCCGTCTTTGATTTGATCAGGTTTGCAATTTTTCTGTGGCTTGTCAACTCAACAAAAATAAAACTTCATCTGCCAGACTTCTCAGCAACTCCAACGCAATGTTGAAACGCTATTGTGCTGGCACTGTATCTCGTTCCCCAAGTCCTACCATTTCAAGTAGTTTAAGCGCGTTGGTCGTTGGCGAGATCCCTTCGTGCATCCGGTAATCGAATACCATTTTCTCCTTACCATCCACAGTCTCGAACCTCTCCGCAAAGTGAACTGTATTGCAACAGTCTTGCAAATCGTTCGTCTTCGCCAGATCAAGATCATGGGTTGAGATACAACCAATCGCTTTATCATCAATCAACCGACGTACCACGCGACTGACCGCAATTTGTCGCTCTCGTGAATTCGTACCCTGCAGAATTTCGTCGAGCAAAAACATCATGTTCCAATCGGACTCGGACTGCACCTGTTCGGCTTGGTCCACAATCTCCTTCAGTCGTTTCAATTCAGCCATAAAGAACGACACGCCTTCAGCCAGCGAATCGCTTACACGCATGCTTGTGGCCACTTTAAGCGAAGGCAAGCTCATCTCGTTCGCACAGACTACGCTTCCCATTTGAGCCATCATTACGTTCAATCCAACGCTTCGCAGCAGCGTACTTTTGCCCGACATATTTGAGCCGGTTACCAATAAAACGGTACCCTCGGGGCCGACTTGGCAATCGTTGCTTACCCGATCGGAATCGCTCAACAGCGGATGACCAAGCGTCTTGCCGGTAACTTTTTTCGAACCGTCAGTGGTCAACGTCGGAAACACCCAATCCGGCTGATCGTGTGCCAATTTGGCCATTGCACAAAGCGATTCCCATTGCCCCAGATTGTCAAACCAAACGCGAGCCTTTGAACCATGTTTAGCTTTCCAGTTCTCCAGCAAACGAAGAATGTGAATATCCCAAAAGCCAAAGAACTGAACGACCAAATAGACGAGAAACATCACGCCGCGCCGCCAATTCGCGAGCCAAACCAATGTTCCTAACGAACTGATTTGTTTCCGAACATCATCGGTACCCTCGAACAACTGAGATTGGATCTCTTTTAGTTTTCCGGACTTTGAATCGAACTTGGCCATCATATCCAGCAGTTCGTGATAGTAAGTAATCTCATGATGGCGAGTTGAAATCATGTTGAATTCTTCGTGTACCGATCCGGCATAAAACACGGTTAGAAAAAAGTTCAACCCAAGCGTGGCGATCAGGATCGGCCCCGTAATGGTCAGGGTCAACAAACCGAAAAGCGTCGCTCCCAATGCCAGCAATGAAATGACCAAAAGGACACGTGATAACTGCAACAGCCACGAATACTTGTTGAAGTAATCCTCTCGCTCGCACCACTCTACAAATTGGCTGGGGCCCGACTGACTGGAGGCCAACGTCTCGCACTTCAACTGAAACCGCTCTCGCCACTCCGATTCGCC
This sequence comes from uncultured Pirellulaceae bacterium, assembly GCA_964503615.1. Taxonomy (GTDB): domain Bacteria; phylum Planctomycetota; class Planctomycetia; order Pirellulales; family Pirellulaceae; genus CAZDBA01. The sequence continues at coordinate 3,657 of CAZDBA010000150.1, read as the reverse complement.
GGCCAACTCTGCCACAGCCGCTTGCCTGCTAACGACCTCTTCAGGTTGTGATGGATTGAGGATCCAGTCTGCAAGCGTATTGATTCCCAATGGCGTTCGTACGATCCCAATCAACTTGAACAGCGAGCTCGGGCCAATCAAATCGAGGTCTTTTGCCAAAGCAACTTGGTGCTTGGGGACTTCAAATTCGGGTACCTTGATATTATCCCAATCACGATTCAATCTCGCAATCGATTCGCGGTACATACGGGAAAGCAATTTGCCCCGTCGATAATTGGCCTGCAGGCCCTCATGAAAGAACGCTACCGCTAAAAACGCAAAAAACAAAATGCCGCTTAGTATGAACCAACCTGTCTGGTATCCCCACAACTGTTGCAGCCCAGGAAAAATGACTGCGACCGAGGCCAGAAACAGACCACCTCGCAAATACGCCATCCACCCCCACCGGTTGGCCACATCGGCGATCGTTTGGGTCTGATGATCAAGCTTTTCCTGATACTCGTGCAGGCGATTATTTTCAGCAGTTGGTTCCACGAAATTAGCTGTCCACTTTTGGCGATGGGTCAATTGATCCAAGACCCTTACGAATCGCAGGGGCCCATTTGTTCACGATAATTGAGAATCACGCCAGAGTATGGTTTTGCTGATTTTTGCACAACCAGAATCCAATTTGTCCCGCTACATTTGTTAAAAACAGCAAAACTAGGCACGCTGCAACCTATTCTGTGGCGGGCATCTCACATCCATATGTCTTTAAATACTGCGATGACCCAACATTGATTGCATTTTCGACGGAAATACGATTTAGCCAGACTTCGACGGCAGGGCCGTCAACGACTCCAGCCTGAACGGGTAAACCAAGCATGGAACGCACCTACACCCGCACTCGCCTCGCCCCCGATAAACTCCTCCCGCGATGTGAACGGTATCGCCGGGTAATAGTTTCGAAACAATGTTTCCCAAGTCCTTAGCCGGTTTTTCACGAGTCGCTTTTTTCCCCTTTCCATTTGTTGCACAAACGTAGTAGTCCTCCGCGTGCACAAAGCTTGAAAGGAAAACGATTGCG
>CAZDBA010000150.1:0-2491 GCA_964503615.1 uncultured Pirellulaceae bacterium | reverse complement strand
TGCACAAACGTAGTAGTCCTCCGCGTGCACAAAGCTTGAAAGGAAAACGATTGCGAGCAAGATACCCGCAATTCGCAAAAAACCTGTCCCCAATTCTTTATACCGATCCCCTTAGTAAATCCGCAAAATGCCTATGCCGATCTTTGGCAAGCGCTCAGTTTAGCATTGCTGATTGGGCTTTGGGTGGCTGGGGAAGAGAATCTTTTTGGGAGACCATTGCTGGAGTCAGCTTGGTAACGCGATGGTACGCTTCGATCAGTGCTTTGTATTCCATCACTCGGGTCTTGTACTGCTTGTACTTCAGGCGATCTTTCCGATAGCGAACTCCAAACTCTTTGAAGCGATCTTCACTAACTTGGAGAATTTCTCGTAAACGTTCAATTTCGTTTTGCAGCAAAGCAACTTCGTCCGGATTCCGTACATCCATCTCTTTTAAACGCGAACTCAATTTCGCATTTTCTTCGATCGCTTGCTTCAAATGATGCTGAGCCAAGGCAACCTGTTGCTTCCGCGATTGCAACCGCTCCTTTGCAGTTTCGAATTTCTCGTACAGGAATTTGTACTTTTTTCTCAGCTCACGCCGTTTGAGTCGATACTGATCACGTTCTTCGATCACCAACTGCAACTGCTCAACGACATCGGCGTCGCCAATTTGGTCTGTTTGCGTAACCGTTAACCCTTCACGTTCGCGAGCCAGTTGATCTCGCTCCTGAATCAATTCAACAGCTTCATCACGCAACTGATTCTCAAGCTGTAACTGCCACGCAATCTTTTTATCTTGCTCGGCAACCAAAGCACGCAACTGTTCCAGTTCATCCAACGCGTTTTGCTGGTCAAGCTGATACTTTTGCCTTTCACTTGCCAACTGCTCTTGAGTCGAATTGAGCTCCGCCAGCTCTCCTTTGATTGTGGCGTTTTCCTTCCGGGCCGTTTCCTGTTCAGTCATCGAACTGGTAAGTGCCGTTTCCAACGCTTCGATTTTCTCACGCTGCTCAGCCAGTTCGGACGAATCTTGCTCTTGCCCGCGCCGCTGCTCGTCCTTGTCCATTCGCAACTGGTCCAACTGGTTCGTCAATGATTGGACCGAATCAAGCAGTTCGGCCTGTTCAACCTCAGCAAGTTCGAGTTTTTCGCTGAGCTGTTGAATGTTGGCTTGATTTCCGACCAGTTGCGTTTCCGATTCGTCAATTCGAGCCTGTAGTTCGGTGGCCACATCTTGAGCCGTTTTCGTCGCAGATTCTGCAGCCGTTTTCTCTTGCTCAAGCTGACTCAGTCTTTGCTGCAACGCTTCATTAACATCCGTTTCCGAAGCCGCTTTGACCAACTGTCGATCTCGCTCCGCAATGGAATCGTTCGCTGCGCCCAAATCAGCAAGAGCCTCCTGAAGTTTAGCTTCTTTCTTCTGCAATTCGTTCTGGCCAGTAGACAAAACTGATTGCAACTGGCTTAGTTCTTCGACAGCTTTGTCCAAGCCTGTTTCCAAACGAGTCTTGGATTCACCAAGTTCAGCAGACATTTGCTCTGCTGATGCCAATTCAATTTTCAACGACTCGCACTCATCGTTCAAGCTATCGTTTTGAGCCGCAAGTCGCTCGAGCTGTTCCGTAATTTCAACTTTCTCCAAAGCGAAATGGTCAACCTTGGCTATCAACTCCGCTTCTGTAGCTTGCGATCTTTCCAGGAGAGACTTGAGCGCCATCTGCTCCGTTTCGACAGACCGCAATTCGGCGAGTGTTGCTTGACCGCTTTCGATCTGCGCCGTCAACTCCTGGATACGATTCTCATAAACTGTGATTTTATCCGCCGCATCGTTGACCTCTGCTTGCAAACGCTGGACTTCTTCCGATTGGCTCGATTGTTCCTTGCTTTGCTGCGTCAACTGTTCGGTCAACTGAGAACGCTCGGTTCGTAGCGAATCATTCGTGGTCGCAAGTTCCGCTTTCTCCTGTCGCAACTCGTCAACCAATGCGGACAAAATGGATTCCGCTTCACTAGATTGCTCTAGCAAAGTCTTATGCTCACTCAGCTCTTCACGAACCGCTCGCAACTCCACCAATTCGCTTTCGCCGTTTTCAACTTGCAAAGTCAACTGCTGGATCTGAGTCTCGTGGGCCGCGATCGTATCCGCTGTGCTGTCGATCTCAGCTTGCAATCGTTGGACTTCTTTTGACTCGACTGCATGTTCTTCGCTTTGTTGGGCCAACTGCTCGGTGAACTTCGATTGTTCAGCACGCAACGACTCAATCGTGGCAGAAAGTTCTGCCTTATCCTGGTTCAGCCCATCCACCTTGGTCTTCAAAGTTGACTCCGCTTCGCTTGATTGCTCCAACAAAATCTTAAGCCCGCTCAGCTCTTCACGGGCAGATTGCAATTCCAACAAGTCTTTCTGGTCACTTTCAACTTGCGAAGACAATTTTTCGATCTGAGTCTCTTGAGCCTTAATCTTGTCGGCCGCGCCGTCGATCTCAACTTGCAATCGTTGGACTTCTTT
>CAZDBA010000149.1:0-11888 GCA_964503615.1 uncultured Pirellulaceae bacterium | reverse complement strand
AGGCAGACTGGCATTTAGTCTGCATCGGCCTCAGCAGAATCGAGTCCAATCTCTGAATTGCCTCTCATGAAGAATGACTTTTCGACCTCTTCCGCTTTCAAACGATTGGTTTTAACCGGCAGCCAAAGCGATACACTGGGAACGTAGGTGATCACCATCAACGCCGCGACCATCGCACCGAAGAACGGCACCATCGTCGGCGTCACTTTGCCGATCGAAGTCTTGCCCGCGCCGCAACCGATAAACAGACACGTTCCCACCGGAGGCGTACAAAGTCCGATACACAGGTTCGCAATCATCATGATGCCAAAGTGCACGGGGTGCATACCCAACTCCTGAACAATGGGTAAAAAGATCGGTGTAAAAATCAAAACGGCAGGAGTCATATCCATAAAGGTCCCTACGCAAATCAGCACCAAATTGATCGTCAGCAAAATCACAAATGGATTGTCCGACATCCCCATCAGCGAATCACTTACTGCCTGAGGTATGTTGGCGACCGTCATGACATGGCTCATCCCCTGGCTGGCGCCGATCAACAACATCACCACCGCCGTTGTGAGTCCAGAATTGAGCAAGATTTTTGGCAACTGATTCAGCTTGACTTCGCGATAGAACACAACCGACAGCAGGAACGCGTAAACAACCGCAACCGCCGCAGCTTCTGTCGCTGAAAACACACCTTGGAGAATTCCTCCGATCACGATCAAAACCAAAAGCAAAGTCGCAATGGCGCGCCGGAACGTTTTGAAACAAAACATCGCCCCCAAAGTGATCGCGCCCACCAGGCCCAAAGCAATACGCCAGTCGATATATTGAGAAGCGATCGTCACACCGATCAAAGCGGCCACAATCCCCGTCGCAGCAACCGGTTTCCATTTTTCCATCTCGACAACTTCACCGCGATACCCGGAAAAGATCGAGATAATTCCCGCGACGAACATAATTGCAAGACCGGTCACGATACCCGGAAAAATACCGGCGATAAACAACGCTCCGATAGAACAAGCGCCTGGGATCGAATAAACAATCATGATATTGCTGGGCGGAATCATCAGCCCGGTTGTCGCAGCGGTCGTCGTCACCGCAACGTTAAACTCACGCTTGTATCCTTTGCGATTCATCTCCGGAATCATAAAGCCGCCGACCGAGGAAACCGCTGCCGCAGCAGAACCGGAAATCGAGCCGAACAACATGCACGTCAATGTATTCACATAAGCCAGTCCACCTGGCAATCGTCCCACTAACGTTGCGGCAAAGTCGATCAGCCGCCTTGCCAACCCGCCTTTGCCCATCAATTCGCCAGACAAGATAAAAAACGGAATCGCCAACAAGCTAAACTCGTCGATACCGCCATACATTTTTTTTGCCAACACGACGGTTGGATCGGAGCCTTGAGCAACCAAGGCTAGAAAGCTGGCTAAGGTGATCGACACGGCAATCGGTACGTTCATCACCATCATGACGACGAACGCAACGATCAGTACCAAAGCTACGGGCCCCATCAGTTGGCCTCCTTTTGAACTTCGGCAGCGACTGCTTCGTCCTCAATATCTTCGCCAACAAAAAACTCTTCGGCCGGTGTTCGCCAGACTTGCATCAGGTTATCTATCGTAAACAGCACCATAAAAAAGCCGGACAAAGGCAAAATCGAATAGACTACCGACTTGGGCAAACCCAAGGCGGGCGTTGTCTGGCTGAAAACGATTCGTTTGTAAACCGATTGGCCACCGCCAACCAGAAAGACGGCCACCGCGAAAAACAACACGAGCACGAGGCTCACGATCGCCATATTTTTTGCGACGCCCGGATCAAACTTGCCAACAAAGTAGTCCACTCCCAAATGAGCCTTTGTCTGAAACGCAAGGGCGCCTCCCAGCAAGGAAACCCAGACAATCAAAATGGTCGCCAGTTCCTCTGACCAACTTGCTTGATCGCCCACAGCTCGAGTGACGACCCCCCAAATCACATCGAGAACCAGTGTCGCCATCGCAACAATCAACAGCCAGCTCAGCAAGTGGGTTAAGAAGATAATCGTATTCTTCCAAATGCCATTCATCATTTCACCTTTCTGATCTGGTTCAACAATGTTTTGACTTTTTCGTCTTCGATCTGCTCCAGCATCGGTTGAACTTTGGCCGCAAACAAAGCGGTGTCGACCTCGTAAACCGTGACGTCGTTCTCTTTGGCTCTTTCCAGGCAAGCAACCGATTCTTTTTCCCAAAGCTCACGTTGGAGCTGCGAAGATTCCAAAGCGGCCTGCTGAACCCAGCCTTGCTGCTGCGGCGAAAGTTCGTCCCAAATAATCGAGCTAATTAACAGCATGTCCGGAATTCGAGAGTGACCGTCCAGAGTAAAGTGTTTAGCGACTTCGAAATGTTTGTGCGATGTAAAGCTGGGCGGATTGTTTTCGGCTCCGTCAACCACTCCGGTCTCCAGCGAACTATACAGATCATTGAACGGAATGGCAGTCGGTGAACCGCCCATCGCTTTGATCATCTTGATCGCCGTCTCGCTGCTCATCACGCGGATCTTCAATCCTTTCAAGTCATCCGGCGTCCGGATCGGCGTGTCTTTGGTGTAAAAATTTCGGCTACCGGCGTCATAGTAACAGAGCCCTTTAAGATTTCCCTCCCTGGCCTGCTCCAACAAATCTTGCCCGATCTCTCCCTCCAAAACACTCCAAAAGTGGGTGCGGTCACGAAAGACATAAGGCAGACTAAAAACGGCCATGGATGGAATAAAATTCTCGATCGCGGCAGCGGAAGTTTTCGTCAGATCCAGCGTGCCGTCCTGAAGAGCTTCGAGACACTCAGTCTCCGATCCTTCAACACCACCCGAATTGATTTCGAGGCTTAAACTGCCGCTAGACAACTCTTCCAAACGCTCCTTCATCGACTCCATAGCCAGATGGACCGGATGATCAGTAGGAAGATTGTGGGCCAATCGGAGCACACGCTGCCCAACTACCTGGCCACCTGAATTTCGTTGATACTTCATGAACAACGAAAACCCAACTGTGGCGACAAGAATGCCTACCAACAGCCCAGCCGTAAAAGCTGAGGAAATTTTACCCATCGTTTCTCCACTTCAATCACACAACATTTTCGGTGCGGTGGGCGGTGATCGTTAGTAAGGAACGAAAGCGAGTTGTTGCCTCGCTTACGCGGGTTTCAACTGCCTCGCTTACGCGTCGGGTTTCCAATTAAGTCGCTGACCCAAAAATCACAGCCTTGTCGCTTACAAATGGTAATTCCTATCGGACAAAAAGAACACCCAGTGCCCCGATAGAATACGAAGTTACCTTTTCAAAAACTGGATCGCTTTCAGACTGGCCGACTCTCTGTTCCCGTCAATACATTTAACGCTCACACTGTAACGACCTGACTTTGGAAAATTCAACAATCCGATCGGAAACGATTGGTAGTTGTGCGACGAGTTCTGTTGGTTTTGAATCTGCTCGCCATCGGCTACCTCAACGCTCCAAACCAATCGGCCTTCTCCAGAATAAGTCAGGCTGACTTCGTAGTCACCTGGTTCCAATACATCCAAATTCCAGGTGGCGTTGCCCTCTTTCTCAAAACCTTGAACTTGAACCACACGCTTCCATTCGCCAAATTTTTCCATCCATCGTTTCGCCTCTTTTTCAAAACCAGTCACCTCGGCGAACTCGGCTAAAACTTCGGTTTCCATTTCAGGATCGATCGCCCAAGCTGGATCAACCTGTGGAGCCGTATCAAACTGGACTTCGATCACCGACACTAGCTTATCTGGCGCTCGAGCTGGCAACTCCAACACGGTCCATTCGCCTTGTTTCGATGAAGAAATTTCAACCGGATCATCCAAACCAAGCAACGTCGCCGATTGGATTGGTGTAGCAAGATTCGGCAAATGCAACTTGCCGGATGCGGGCCAATCGAACACACACAGGAACAACGTGTTGTCTTTGCGAGTAACATCCCCCCAAGGCAAAGCATGCCCCCAAGGCGAAGCATCCGTTCCGTAAACAACCTGCGGGTAACGTCTAATCCATTCACCCGATTCCTCCAACGACTGGACGGCACGCGCCGGGACAGAGCCATCCCCTTTGGGACCAATGTTCAACATGTAAGTTCCGCCACGACCGACGCAAGCCAGTAATCGCTTGAGAATTTCTCGGGGCGATTTCCAGTTCTCGTCGTAGTAAGCGTAAGCCCATGAGTCGTTAGTTGTGTCGACGCTTTCCCACATGCCTTCGATATTTTCATGGGGAACTTCCATATCGCCTAGCGTGTTGTAGTCGCCCAGCCCATGCCCGGCTCGGCCAGAAACCATCGCCTTGGGTTGATTCTCATGGACCACTTCGACCAGTTGCTCCACATAGTGCTTTGGCATCTTGCCCGGAGTGTCGAACCAGACGATTTCGATCGGACCGTACTCCGTAGTGATCTCTTTGACCTGCGGCAAACACTTCTTGACGAAATAATCATCGAACGTAGCAGGGTTACCCTCAGCGTCTTTGCCTGGTCCACCGTTGCCGCCAGGGAAAGTCCAATCTTGATTGTGCGAATAGTAGAACCCGAACCCAAGCCCCGCTTCTTTACAAGCCGCTGCGAGATCTTTCATTGGGTCTTTGTTCCAGGGCGTCGCGTCAACGATGTTAAAATCGTTTACCTTGGAATGATACATCGCAAACCCATCGTGATGCTTGGCCGTGATCACGATGTACTTCATCCCTGCGGCTTTGGCGATTCGAGCGATCTCGGTCGCGTCGAAATTGACGGGATTAAAAGTACCCGCCAGTTGCTTGTACTCTTCCGCTGGGATCCCTGCCATTCGCGGATTCATAATCCACTCGCCGATGCCATAGTAAGTTTTATCATCGACCTTATTTGCAAGTTGCGAATAGAGCCCCCAGTGGATAAACATTGCGTAGTTGCCTTCGTCGAATAACTGGCCACGTTCGGCATCTTCGGGCCTCAGCTTGGTGACCATCTCACCCCACAATTTATCCATCGACTTTTCTTTCTCCTGTTGCTCTTGTGAATGCAACACGGAAGACAACCCTAGCACGATTAGCAGGCAGAGCTTTATGACAGTTAGGTCGCGCATCGTAATTTTCAATTGAGGGATAGATTGGAAGGCTACTGATTCTGAAGCAAGTGATCCGGAAAATCGGTGGTCTCGTGACAACAAAGCTGTTCCATAACCTGCTGAAGTTGACGTTTAAGGATTGCCATCGTGTGCGAACCACCTTTATTGCCCAATGCGGCCACGCCGTACATGAACGACCTACCCATAAAAGTAAACTTGGCACCACACGCCATACTTCGCGCGATATCTGGACCGGAACGAATACCGCTGTCCATCATCACCGTCAGCTTGTCGCCATACTTTTCTGCGATTTGAGTCATCGGCTTGATCGAAGACTGACCCGCGTCCAATTGACGACCGCCGTGGTTGGAGCAAATAACCCCATCTAACCCAAGCTGGACCGCGCGTTCGGCGTCTTCGAGACTGGCGACGCCTTTCAACACCAACTTGCCCGGCCACATGTCGCGAATCGGTTTGATCTTTTCTTCGTTCAATCGTCCAGAGAAAGTCGCATCCATGAATTGACCAAGTTGCTTTAAGTTCAAACCGGGCGGCATATATTTCTTGAGAGTCTCAAACTGGGGTTGGCCCGCCAGCAATGTTCGAATCGCCCAGTTCGGTCGACCGCAAATCTGCATGATGTTTCGCAAGGACATGTTGGGAGGCATCGCCAATCCGTTACGAATATCTCGCGGTCGATAACCAAAGGTCGGTACGTCGCACAAAATGACTAAGACGGGGCAGCCGGCTTCTTTGGCCCGGTTGATCACATCATCGCGCACCGAGTCTTCGGTAGGATGATAAAGCTGAAACCAAGCTTTGCCTTCGGTGATTTCTGCGATCGTTTCGATACTACTGGTTGTTACCGTACTTAAAACGAAAGGGATGTTGTGCTCAACCGCCGCGCGAGCCAAAATCTCTGGTGCCTTGGGCCACATCAATCCCTGCAGTCCCACCGGCGCGACACCAAAGGGTGCATCGTACGTGTGGCCAAACAGTTCGGTTTTCATACTCGAACCGCGATGCGCTGCCAAATACTGCGGCACCAATTCGACTTCGCGAATATCCGACGTATTGCGATGTAAATTTATATCTTCGTTGCAACCGCCATCCAAATATTCAAAAGCGAACCGGGGAATTCGCTTCTTTGCCCTTGCTCGCAAATCGTCAACGCTAGGAAACCTAGGGTCGTAATCAAGTTTCATTAAGTTGTCCTAAATAGTCTCTGACTGGGCCGAACCCATTTTAATCGCCCTCAGTAAACTTCACCGTCTACTCTCGGCAAAATTCACCGATCTTTGCACGCGAATCCAATGTCATTTGTAAACTCAAGCCCTGAGGGCAGCGAAACGTTCTCTTGCCTGTTGCCACTGTGGACCAGGATCGGGTTGAAAAGTCTCGATTGAGAACGAGTTTCGTACAATCTCACGTAATTCGTCCAGCGATTGGACATCACCCATCGCGATCGCTTGCAACAAAACGTTTCCGATCGCTGTGGCCTCGACAGGTCCGGCAAGTACAACTCGGTTCGTCGCACTGGCAGCCAACTCGTTAAACAACTTGCTTTGGCTTCCGCCGCCAACAATATGAAGCTTGGCAAGCTTACGACCTGTGAGTGTTTCGATTGTGTCCAGCGTCTGACCGAACAGTAGTGATAGACTTTCCAAAATACAACGAGCGAATTGCCCCGGCGATTCTGGTACCGGTTGGTCTGTCTCACGGCAGTAGTCCGCGATGGCAACCGTCATATTTTCAGGACTCATGAATCTGGGGTCGTCCGGATCGATAAGCGAGCGAAACGGCTCAGCTGCTTCGGCTAGACGGTTGATCTCGGCGTAGTCCAGTTCGTTACCTTCGCGAATCCACATCCTTCGGCATTCTTGCAACAACCACAGGCCGATAATGTTTTTGAGAAACCGAGTCGTCCCGCCATAGCCGGCTTCGTTCGTAAAGTTGTTCTTGCGAACCTCTTCATTGATCAAAGGCTGAGGAAGTTCGACACCGATTAACGACCAAGTTCCAGAGCTCAAGTAAGCCCAGTCATCTCCGCTGGCTGGAATCGCTGCAACAGCAGCACCGGTGTCGTGCGAACACGTGGCGATCACCTCGACACCGCTTAGTCCCGTTTCCGTTTCCAAATCGTCGGTCAGCTTTCCCAGCTTGGTTGCCGAGGGAACGACTTGGGGAAAGAGTTTCGCAGGCAAGCCCAATTGCTCAATCAACTCTTTAGACCAATCGTTTGTGTTCGGGTTATAGATCTGAGTCGTACTGGCCAAGCTTGCTTCCGCCCTCGCAACACCGCTGAACAGGTAGTTCATGTGGTCCGCAATGTTCAAGAATTGGTCGGCGATTCCCAACACATCCGAGTTGTGTTTTGCATCTGAAACCAACTGATAGATCGTGTTGATCGACATGAACTGGATGCCAGTTTCGGCAAAGATCTTTTCCTCACCGACCTTGTCCATCGTTGCAGAGTAAGTCTCCTCTGTACGTGCATCACGGTATTGGAACGGCAGAGCAAGGATTGGCTGTTTGGAGTTGGACCAAGCGTAATCAACACCCCACGAATCAACACTCAACGAAGTGGGCGAGCAATCTTTGTCGGCGACTTTTTGCAGCCCCTTTTTTAGCTCGTTAAAAATCGCCAGCAGGTTCCATCGCAACGAGTTTTGTATTCGGATCGCGCCGTTGGGAAATCGGTGCACTTCGTCCAAGTTTACTTTGCCATCCGAAACGGTGCCGAGGATAACTCGACCGCTCTCCGCCCCCAAATCGCAGGCAATATAATGTTTGTCACTCATAGGTTTAGTGCTCGCATTAAAAACAGTTAGCGAGAACCTTAATACAAGGCCCTCGCTTATATTAAAGGGTAGACGGAACTCTTAACGAGCTCCGTCACGAGATTAAAGCCTTAGTTCCGTCCGTATAACGGACCAAAGTTCTGACAAGCGCGGAAATCGGCCGACTCAAGATTATCCGTTCCAAACGCGTTCCAAGCACTTGGACGGAACACACGAGAGTCATCCAGGTTGTGCATGTAAACCGGAATCCGCAACACTGACGCCAGTGTGATAAACAGGTGACCAACATGTCCCGCAGTCATAACACAGTGGTTGGCTCCCCAGTGGTTCATCACTTCATAGGTCGAAGTGAACGCGCCACGACCGGTCAAGGTCGGTGCAAACCAGGTTGTTGGCCAAGTTGGATTCGTGCGATTGTCCAAAGTATCGTGAACGGCATCCGGCAACTCGACCGTGTAACCTTCGGCGATTTGCAGAGCCGGGCCAAGTCCGTCAACCAGATTGATACGGGTCATCGTGGCAGGCATTCCGCCGCGAGTTCGGTAGCGAGTGCTGAGCCCACCGCCCGGGAAGTACTCGGTGATCGAAGGATGCCAAGTTGTTGCCTTGAGACATTTTTCAACTTCTTCGTCACTGATATCCCAAAACGGTTTCATCGTTGGATTGCCATCGGCATCCGATTGTTGACCAGTACCGTCCAATGTCGCAGGACCCGAGTTGATCAAGTGTAACAATCCATCCTCGGCGTGACCGTCCAGCTTGTATCCGTTGCAAGCACCGGCAACCGCATCAGGACTCCAATAAGTTCTCAAGTCCGCGAAAACTTGCGCTGAATTAGTCAGCAAATGTCCAAACAACATGGTCGCTGCATTCAAAGCATCGTTCTCGGTCGCAACGATGTAAGGAGCTCGTTTACCGTTCCAGTCGAACGACGTGTTCAAGATCGCTTCCATAAAGTCGCCGTTGGGAAAGTGATCAGTCCACTGCCGCTGCCCCTGGAAGCCGGACGCGATCGCCTTGTGACCTTGAGCTTGTTCGCCCAGTCCCATTTCAGCCAACTTGGGATTACCCACCATCAAGTCGCGAGCGATCAAAGCCATTTTGACGCTGTCGGTCCATTCGCTGTCGATCTGCTCACGAGAACGTTGAGTATCGGCGCTGTTGTAGTCGTCGCCTTCAGGACAATTCTCTTTGACCCATGACAAAGCCGTCTCGTATTCGCTTTTGTCGAATTGATCTTTGTTCATACGACCAACGAACTCGGTCATGTCGATATCTTCGACACGCATCCCAAGCCATTTTTCCCAGAAGCCATACTCGACCATCGAGCCCGCGATTCCCATCGAGGTCCCGCCCATCGACAAGTACGCCTTGCCCCGCATTAATGCAGCGGCCAAACCGGCTTGGGTAAAGTCCAGAATCTTTTTCTGGACGTCGGCGGGCATGTTCGCGTCACCGGCTTCTTGAACGTCCTGTCCGTAGATTCCGAATGCGGGAATTCCCTTTTGTGTGTGACCGGCAAGTACCGCGGCCAGATAAACCGCGCCAGGACGCTCCGTTCCATTGAAACCAAAAACCGCTTTGGGGCGAATCGGATCCATGTCCATCGTCTCACTGCCGTAGCACCAGCAGGGAGTGACGGTCAAAGTCACGCCAACGTTCTCACGACGGAAAAGGTCATCACATGCATCGGCCTCTGCAACACCACCAATACAAACATCAGGAAGCGCACACTGGACTGGCTGGCCATTTGGATAATTCAGGTTCGACGAAATCAGCTCAGCGACTCGCTTTCCAAGATTCATCGTCTGCTCTTCAAGCGACTCTCGCACTCCGCCCAGTCGACCGTCGATCGTGGGGCGAATACCAATCTTGGGCAGTTCACCCTCGAATACAGAAGGAGAAGTTTGCTTGGCACTCATAGATTCAATTTCCTGTGGGTTGGATTCGCAGTGAGTACTACGAAGTCAGTGATTGATAATAACGGTTGTAATTTTTCTTATTTCAGCCGATCTTGCTTTAGCCGGTCTCTTTTGGTCGAGACGAACGAAGTCGAACCAAAAGAACAAAGCTCAAAATGCAAACCGGCAAAGGCCTGCTCACCGACCAAACGCTAGGCAGGGTTTGGATCGTCAGGAGCCAGATTTTTATTCCGTGGGTTGCGACAAAGCAGTCCATAAAACGCGATGATGATAAAACAACCAACGCTCAGATAAAATGAACCGCGAGTCGCTGTCGTTCCCATGAACGAATCGAGGTCAAGGATTTTTCCTTGAAAACCGGTCAGCCAAACCGCGCCTACGATCGCAAGAATCAATCCAGCAGATCCGAGTTTCGCGTCTTGGCCAATTCCTTCTAATGCTATTCCATAAATGGTTGGGAACATCAGCGACATGCAGGCTGAAATCATAATCAAACTGTAGAGTCCTGGCATTCCTTTGATGTGGATCGCTCCGAGCGTGCATAGGATTCCGCAAAAAGCCAAAACCGCAAGCAACTTTCCAGGCGAAACGTATCTGAGGAACGCCGTGCAGATGAAGCGGAAAGTTAGAAAGATGACAAGTGCCGCGATCTGGTGTCTCGCTGCCGTCGCATTATCCATCCCGAGCTCTTTCTCAGCGTACTGAATAATAAAAGTCCAAACCATAATCTGGGCACCGACATAAAACATCTGTGCAATAACGCCGCCGACGTAGCGAGGATTCTTCATCAATCGCCCAAAGGTTGCGCCCAGATTCAGGTCTTCATCATCATCGTCCGCTGCGGCCTTAGGCATCTTCTTGATCAGAAACACAAGTAACGTGCCAAGGACGATAAATCCGAGCGTCATGTAAGTTGTCGAAACCAGATTCAAATCATGTCGTTGTAGAGTCGTAAACTCCATGTCCTGGTACGACTGGATTTTTTCTTTGCGGAAATCACGAAGGGCCGTATCCACCGACACATAGGGAACTCCGAGCTTTAAAAGCCCGCCCGCTTTTTCTTTAACGGCAGCAAGATCCATCCCTTGATAGGATTCGATCGTCCCAGCTTCGAAATCTGCGATCGCTTTAGAAAGAGCTGGAAGCTCCGAGCCAGCCGCAACCAAGCCAGCCGCTTTCTTTTGCACCGCCTCAAGATCCATGTCTTCAAAGTCGTCGATTTCACCGGCTTTTAACTTTGCAATTGCCTCGACCAGCGAAACATACCCGCCCCCTTCGATGGCAAGATCAGTCGCCGTACTCTTTAGTTCGTCAGGAATCTGCCCCAAGAATTTCCCAATCGCTTCTCTCTTTTCCTCTTCTGTAACTTCGTGAAACCAAGAAGCATTTTCTGCTTGTTCGTCGAGTACACCTTTTAACGCAAGCATGTTTAGCTCGCCATCATCTATATCAGCAAGTTGTTTGTCCGTCGTGTCATAATTCAACGCGTAAACAAGTTCGTTCTCGGCAGTTGAACGAACGTATTCCTTGGCATTTTCGTCGTTCTTACGAGGGCGATCTGTAGCTTTTAAAAATGGCAACACGGCCAATTCTGCTTGTTCACTCTCTTCGAGCGAAAGTTCATCTTTAAAGCCGTTAATGTCCGCTTTGAAATCGGCCACATAGACATTGGTCATAACAACCGTAGCCGCAATTGTAGCGCCTGCCAGAGAACCGATGGGATTGAAAGCTTGAGCCAAATTCAATCGAAGTGTCGAAGTCTTTTCCGGACCCATCGATAGGATGAATGGGTTGGCAGTTGTTTCCAAAAAGGCCAAACCAAATGTCAAAATATACAGCCCAGTAATAAACAACCAAAAATTAATTGTGTTGGCAGCAGGTATCGAAATAAAAGCGCCCGTCGCGAACAGGAGCAACCCGACGATGATTCCGGATTTGTAAGAGTACTTCCGGATAAACAGCGCGGCCGGAATTGCCATCGTTGCGTACCCGCCATAAAACGCCATCTGAACAAAAGAAGATTGCAAGTTGCTAATCGCAAACACGTCCTTAAAGACCTTTACCATCGGGTCGGTAAAGTTGTTTGCAAATC
>CAZDBA010000148.1:0-11963 GCA_964503615.1 uncultured Pirellulaceae bacterium | reverse complement strand
AGCGTGTTCCTTCGAACTCTACTCGCTTACCAGTACTCTTTCTGGAAGTGGTTTCCCGGTTTGTTCGTCCTTCGACTTCGGACTCGATATTATCATTTTTGCGAGGTGTGCCTGACAGTTGTGGAAACGGAACAATTTGCTCGTTCTCAACATCATCACATTCCAATTCCAGCTCAAACTCTGAGCTGGTTTCGAAAGAATCGTTGCCTTGCGAAGCAACCTTACGTTTGGTTTCGGTAAGGCTACAAGTACTTTCTTCTAACTCGTTGTTCACCGGCGCAATTTTAAGGCCTTTGGATGCTGCGTTCTGGTTCGCTCGTCGGCCAGTAAACTTTGCCCTTCTTTGTTCCCTGGTTCGTACCCGTTCGCTTCGTTTAATGGTAAATGCTCGCCAAGCGTACCAGCCCAGAATCGTTAGTCCTGCCAATGGCAACCATATAGGCAACCACAAAAGCCATGCAGCAGCGCGTTTGGCATGTGAGGTACTTTCCTTGGCCTTGTATTGGGCTGTTCGGCCATCCCCTCTACGTGCTCTTTTGCGAAGAGGCTTATTAATGTTTCCGTTTTGAACATTTTGGCTCAAACCTGTGGTAATTGCTGATTCAACCGACTCGAGGGTGGTTCTCTTTTCAGTAGTCAAGACAGGTGCTGGACCTTCGGGAGCCGTTCTCTGCTCATTCGACTGCCTCAAAAACTGCTCGACAGTCAACTCCGAATCAACACCGTTTCGTAGCCATTGGCCATTCGAACTATTTCGCTCTGTTTCAAATTGGCTCGATTGAGGTGTGAATGGGTTTGGCTCGGCTTGCTGAAACGGGTTGATAACAGTGCCGCGATTCTCAGTTCTCAATTCATCTAGCTGAGTTGTTTCCAACGTTGAGTTCTCCAGCGAACGCTGGTCAGTTGATGAACTCCAAGACTCTACTTGAGGTTGATTTGCAGTCAGAGTTTGAGAGCCAGTTGATTGACGGAAGGCAGAACCTTGTACGGCACGTTCCTGGCGATCCTCCCAATCAACCTTCACATCGCTTTGCTGTGTAATTTGCTCGGTAACATTCTGCTCTACCGTTGAACTTCTTGTTTCTTTGCCAGAAGTGCTCTGAGCCCGAAATGCGAGGCCCTGGGCACCCAATTCACGGACTGTCTGCTGTAGTTGAATCGACGGACGCAATTTATTAGTAGCAGGCCGAAGTGCGGGACCTTGTGCACCTAACTGACGAGCTGTCTGCTTTACTTTCTGATTCCGTTGAACCGCCGAACGTAAATTATTAGCAGACTGAGTCTGTGGAACCGTTGATGGGGTTTCCACTTGTTGGCAATAGGTTGTTTTTGCGTCGATCGAATGAGTTGAGACGAGTGTCGCAACGATCGCAAAAAAGGCGAAACGAATCATTTGATTTCCGTTGGTTTGTTCTAGGTAGGTAATTTGAAAATGCTCTATTTCAGGACTAAAAACTTTAGGTCACGGTTTCGGGTAAACCCAAGAAAAGCTGTGCAGAATAAGAAAACGACCTGAAAAGCGGCAGAATCAACTGGATCGTATAAGTTACGCGGATCAAAAGAACGACGCTTAATCGTTAAAGTTCTTGAAAATCTTGTACGACAGGGAATTAGAAAGGCCAATTGATGACTAGACAAAAAGCAATCATTGTTTGTGGTCCGCCTGGCGCGGGGAAAACGACTTATGGCCGAGCGTTGGCAGCTGAAACCAAATCGCTTCTGCTAGATATTGATACAGCAACAGAGGCGATTGTTCGAGCGGCACTCAGCGCAGCGAACAAAGACCCCGATGATCGAGATTCGTTATGGTTCAAAGAAAACTTTCGCGGGCCGATCTACGATACTCTGTTTAGGATCGCAAAAGAAAACTTGGTGACTCACGACGTAATCGTCGTCGGACCATTTACGCGTGAAGTTCATCAAACTGACTGGCCTGAGCAGCTTGGCCAGCTTCTTCGAGCCGAAGTGGAAGTTCACTATGTAAAGTGTGACCCGAAAGTCAGACGGCAGAGAATGATATCGCGAGGAGAACCGCGAGACCTTCCCAAGCTAAAAGACTGGGAGACATTTTTGAACTACTACGGCGAGGAAGCGCCCCCAGCCTTTGAACACGTGCTGGTAGATACGAGCGCGAAGTAGCGAAGTTAATGACCTTTTGCTCGTTCAATCCTGAAGTCTGGCGACATCAGCTACGCCAGTTGGCTCACCCGACTCTGTAGTAATCCCGTGGCGACCGTAGTCTAAGTAGAGGGCAACCGTCATGACGCACAAAAATGCAGCGTACCACCATCCCATGTGCGTTCGAAACAGGATGCGAAAAAACGTCAGATCATCAATGTACAAATACGAGCAAAAGAGCACAGCAACAAACATCAGAAAGGAAAACCAGACGATCGGTTTGCGAATGGGTTTATCTTTGAGCGCCGAGTCGAATCCAAAATCGTGCTGTTTGAAAAGGCTTCAATTAAAATCTGAATACTGCCTTTAAGCAACCATCTTTTCTGTTTGAGAAAACATCGTAGGCGGTTACGCAATCTGTTGCATCAAATTCGTGAGTAACGAAAGAATCGATATCAAATTCGCCGCTGGCAACTCGGTCGGTAAGTAGTTGCATATACTTGCGAGCGGGACAACGGCCCGTTCGATAGGTCAGGTTTTTGTCGTAAGCGTCGACCGGGCTGAAGGCAAAGTTCGGGGTGCAATGACAACCAATCACAGACATGATCCCACCTGGCCTGATCAGTTCGAACGCGAGTTTTTGTGCTTCCGGAACACCAACCAGTTCCATCACCCCGTCGGCGCCTCGTCCTGCGGTAAGATCGAGAACAATCGAACGCGCGGAGTCTTCCGTCGCTGGTATCGCTCCCAGTGCTGCCGCCTGTTCACGTCGCTGAGCTACAGGATCAATCGCAATTATCGTTTCGGCGCCCATGGACTTTGCCGCCAGAATACACAGCAGTCCAACCGTTCCACAGCCGACGACAACGTAGGCGCCTTCCGGTTTGATTTCAGCCATTTCAGCGCAGAAAAAACCGGTGCTGAAGTTGTCACCCAACAACAAAGCTGAAACATCGCTCAAGCTATCCGGCTTTTTCATTAACGTGCCATCAGCCAGAGGGACCCGTACGAATTCGCTTTGGCAACCTTCGAGTCCAATTCCATTGGAAACCCAACCGAATAACTGTCCCGATACGCACCGAGATGGCAGTCCGTTCTGGCAATAAAAGCAGTGTCCACAATTGGTCGAAAAAGGTGCGTAGACAATGTCGCCCGTTTTGAAATTAGAAACAGATGAACCAACTTCGACCACCTCGCCGACCATTTCGTGGCCCATGACCGCATTAACGTCCATTCCTTTCTCACGTCCGTGAAATGGGTGCAAGTCGGATCCGCAGAGTCCGGAACAAACCGCTTTGACGATAGCATCACCAGGCTCGCTGATAACGGGCTCAGGCAGATCAATACATTCAACCTTGCCAATCTCTTTAAAACAGACTGCTTTCAAGACTAATTACCTTTTGATGTTATCTGATGCATAGCGTGGATGGTCGCGTCGGAGCGGAGGCGGATCATCGTCATCGGCGGTCGAACACGTTTTACAGCCTCTTCATGAACAACATGTCGAACTTTGCAAAAACGCCCCACGAAATACGACGATATCGAAAGGCGTTTGTTGTAGTGTCAGATTTATGTTCGGTCTGTCTCTTATTGACTTTGTAGGAGCATAATGAACACTGCGATATCCGAGAGATGCTAAATACTATCCTGCGTCCACTTGCCATCTATCAGACGCCAAACGTCGCCAGGGTTTTTGTCTTGCAATACGTCGGGCAGACGATGGGGGCGGATGTTGTCGTAACATTGCAACATCGAAAATCGTAACAGAGAACCTGGAATTCCGACCGCTGTAAAACCGGCGTGACCGGTTGCCGGGAATGGACCACCGTGATTCATTGCCGCCGAAACTGCTACACCGGTTGGCATCTTGTCGTTTAACAATCGTCCCACTCGCAATCGCAGGCCTGGTTCCACTTTGGTGTACGCCTCATCGTCACTGCCAGTCGAATTGGAGTAAATGCAACCAGTCAAGTTACCTTCCAACGATTGCACGACCTCAACGGTCTGCTCGAGTGACGAGGTCAAGACAACCAACGTTGAATTACCAAACGCTTCGGTTTGCAATTGATGAGGATCGGCCAAAAACTGATCGCCGGTTGTTTTCAATACGGTATTGGCGAAACTGTATCCGTCTCCGCCTCCCTCACTGGCTCCGCAGACGGCTTCGGCTCCCGCAGAAAGCAAAGTCTTAACCGCTGAGGCCAGACTTGATTGGCCCGACTTGCTCAACAAGGTGCCAACCGGTGCCGCCTCAAATTTTTCGGAAAGCGAACTGACTAGTTCATCTGCTGCGGGACCAGCTTGCATCACAATCAGGCCCGGACTTGTGCAAAACTGACCGGTGCCCATCATGCAACTGCTTGTCAACTCGGTCGCGATTTCTTCCGATCGTTCTTCTATCGCTCCGGGCAAAATAACAACCGGGTTAACTGATGAAAGCTCCAGATAAATCGGCTTGCCCACTGCGTCAGCTGCCGCCTTGAGCTTGAGCCCGGCATTGCGACTGCCGGTGTATCCGATCGAAGCCAGACGTGGGTCGGAAGCCAATCGCTCGCCATCGGAATGGGACATACGGTAGATCAACTGGACCATTCCCGCTGGCATTCCTGTTGCTTCGGCGGCGGCGTGAGCTTCTTCGGCCAACAATCGGGTCGTGCCCGGGTGCATCGAATTCGCTTTGCCGATCACCGGATTGCCGGCGGCGATCGCGGCAGCAAAATCACCGCCGGAGACGCTGCCAAACGCTAATGGAAAATTGTTCGGGCCAAATACGGCAACCGGTCCGATCGCACTGTAGTAAGAGCGGATATTGGTTTCGGTGTCGATTGTGGGCAGACACCAACTGGCAGCCCGCGCGGCGGCTGCGGCCTGACGCAACTGGCCGGACGTACGTCCCAACTCGCCAACCAACCGTGTGTCCAACGGCAATGCTGTTTCCTGAGCTGCGATCGTGCGAATCTCTTCTGAACGCGCTTCGATACGATCGGCGTAGTTCTCCAGAAAATCGGCGATCGCCGTTCGTGGCATCTGCTGCAATTTGGCAAACGCTTCTGTGGCAGAATCTAAAGCGGCAGAGCATTCGTCCCAGCTGCTGATCGGATAGTCTTCGGCAATCATGGCTGCCGATTTTGGGTCTTCGGCCTGAAACGTTCCGGTAGAAGCTGATTCGATCCAATTGCCGGCGATAAGGACTTTGTGTGTCATAGTGTTCTATTCTGTTCTGGATTCTAGATTGGGAGCGAGAAGTTCGTTTTTATGTTAGCGCGTTGGTTGCTGTTTTGTGGCTTAATCAACTTGGGCAAAACGGACGTTTTAAAATTCGAGATTTTGTACAGCAATTATCGAAAATGACATTGTGGCTTTAGTAAACTATCACGCAAGTCAGGTTAGCGCATTTCGGATTTTTCCAGAACTATGAAACGAATTCAAGTAATCGACTCGCATACCGGTGGCGAGCCGACTCGTATTATCGTGAGCGGAGGCCCCGATTTGGGGCAAGGGCCGCTTGCTGAGCGGCTGGCTTGCTTTCGGAAAGATTTCGATTCGATCCGCAGTGCAACGGTTAACGAGCCGCGAGGTTCGGACGTGCTGGTCGGTGGCTTGCTCTGCGAACCCATCGACGAGACTTGCTCGGCCGGAATCATCTTTTTCAACAACACCGGTTATTTGGGGATGTGTGGCCACGGTACGATCGGCCTGATGGTCACGCTCCAACATCTGGGGCGAGCAGATTTGGGAAAGCACCAAATCGAGACGCCTGTAGGTACTGTTTCTGCAGAGCTGTTCGAGGGCGGTGAGGTGGCTGTTGAGAACGTGCCCAGCTATTGTCTGCAGGCGGATGTCACTGTGGATGTTCCTGAACTGGGTACCGTCGTGGGTGATATCGCTTGGGGTGGCAACTGGTTTTTTCTGGTCAAAAATTTGGATGAAAGTCTTATCCGTGAAAACACAAACCATTTGACTCGAATCACGTTACAGATTCGTGATACCTTGAACGAGCAAAGAATCACGGGAACTTCAGGAGAAACACTGGACCACATCGAGATTTTCGGCGCTCCCCACGACTCGGCCAATAACAGTCGCAATTTCGTGTTGTGTCCCGGTGGAGCTTACGATCGTTCGCCTTGTGGAACAGGGATGAGCGCAAAACTGGCTTGTCTTGCGGCGGCGGGAAAGCTGGCGCCGGGTGAAGTGTGGCGACAGGAGAGCATTATAGGAAGCGTGTTTACTTGCTCTTACGAAACGGGCGAGCCAACGGAACACGATGGCCAGTCGATACCGACTATCGTGCCCACGATTCGAGGACGTGCCCACATTAGCGGCGTATCGGAATTGTTTCTCGATCCGACCGATCCATTTTGCATGGGGATTCAATAATGACCAGAACCAACGCAGATCACGTGGTCGTCATTGGAGGCGGAGTGATCGGCGCGATGTGCGCCTGGAATTTAGTCGAAGCCGGTTGCAATGTAACGATCGTTGAGAAAGATAAATTTGGAGCGGCTTGCTCGCATGGTAACTGTGGCTATATCTGTCCCAGCCACGTATTACCGCTTACTCAACCGGGAGCTGTGACATCGACGCTCAAGGCGATGATGAAGCGAAATTCTCCGTTTGCGTTCAAACCTCGTTTTTCTGTTGAGGCACTCAGTTGGTTTTGGAATTTTTCCCGTCGCTGCAATCACGATTCGATGATGGAAGCGGCCCACGGGCTGCATGCCATGTTGCAAGCCTCGCTGGGACTTTACCAGGAGCTAATTGAAAGTGAAAACATCGACTGCGAATGGCGTGAAGTTGGCTTGCTGAATATCTATGACACCGAAGAAGAGTTCGAGGCGTTCGGGAAAACAAACGATTTGCTGAAGGAGCATTTTGGCGTAGAAGCAACACCCTACGATGCCTCAGCGATGGTCCAACTGGAACCGGCAATCAAACCCGGTTTTGGTGGCGGCTGGCATTTCGAAGGTGATTGCCACATGCGACCGGAACGGTTTATGGCCGAGATCAAGCAACGTTTGCTTGCCAAAGGAGTCGCGATCGTCGAGCAAATCGGAATCGACCAGTTCTTTCGTGAAAACGGTGGGGCACGTGCGATCAGTGGCGGAGGCAAAACGTTTGAAGCGGATCAATTCGTGGTCGCCACGGGTGCGACCACTCCGTTCTTGAACAAGCATCTGGGATGCAAGATTCCGATCCAGCCCGGCAAAGGGTATTCGCTGACGATGCCAACGCCTGAGCGTATGCCCAAGATCCCTTTGATCTTCCAGAGCAGTCATGTGGCGGTGACGCCGATGGATACCAAGTACCGAGTCGGTTCGACAATGGAGTTCGTCGGCTACGATACTTCGATCCATCCAAAGCGGTTGAACCTGCTCAAGGAAGGAGCCAAGAAGTACTTGCACGACCCACTCTGCGATCCGATCGAAGAAGAGTGGTTTGGCTGGCGACCGATGACTTGGGACGGCAAGCCGATTATCGATCGCAGTCCGATCATGAAAAACGTCTGGCTGGCAACCGGTCACAACATGATCGGATTGAGCATGGCCACCAGCACCGGCCGGCTGGTTCGAGAAATGATACTAAGCGAAACGCCTCACCTTGATCCCGCGCACTACAACGTAGCGCGATTTAATAAGTAAAGCGGAATTAGACTTCGACAATCTGCTGATCTTCTGCGACTTCGAGCGTTGAGCAGATCTTTTTTACAGAGGCCAGATCAAGCGGATTGTCCGATTCGTCCAGCGGATTAATGTGGACCAGGAACGTACGCCCCGCATTGGATTGCTTGGCAACGTGCGCAACGGGCGTCAGACAACTGTGGCCCGTCAGCTTTGCGTAGTCTTCCATGCCATCGGGAAAATTACACTCGTGAATCAATAGATCGACATCTTGGATTTTGTCCAGGTAGGCCGCATCTTTTTCGGCAGTGGTGTCCGTCACGTAGGCGACTCGTTTTGATTGGTAGTCTAAAACGAAACCGTGACTGCCTCCGGGATGGTCCAGCGGAAACGGAACGATCTCTGCACCGTTGTCCATTTGGATCGGCTTGTCATTCTCAAAAGGACAGAATTCGTATTCCGGTTTAACGGGGAACAACAAACTGTGGTAGAGACTCTCTTGTACAACCTCGATCTTGTCCTGCTCCATGTGGATTCGAACTCGCTCGACATCGTTGCCGTAGAGGATATCCAATAAAAAGGTCAGCCCGACCGAATGATCCAAATGCACATGCGACATAAAGATATCAAGCGTCTTGGTCTCAATCAGTTTCCTGGCACGAAAGATCCCGGTTCCGGCGTCGAAAAGGATTCCCAACTCAGGCACCATCATGCAAGCAGTGTGCCGACGATTGTTAGGGTGGTAACCAGTGGTTCCTAAGAAGTGGATCTTCATTTCAGGAGGGACTTGCTATTGCGATTCGCGTGTTTTGAGAATGGGCCAAATTTCGGCAAGCTATTCAAAACACGGAAATCGGTTTTGGCTTGGGACTCTTTAATAGTACGTGATTCCAAAACAGAATCATAGCTAGAATGCCGCAAACAGGTTGAACTATTGGATCTGCTGACCGCAAAAACGCTTGTCTTCTTTAAAATGGGCTCGCGAAAAGCGGGGAGGAATCCAGGTAACTTGCCCCAAGGACTTGAATTATCAAAGCGGTTGATTAACGATTATCAAAGCGGTTCCTGTTAGCTCCGTGAATAAACGCACTTTGTGAAAGCAAGCGATGTCAGAATCGAAAACAACATCTCAAGAGATTCAGCAGGAATTCTACGAGTTCCGGACTTACCAGATTTTCGATTTTGAGAAACAGGAACAGGTTCAGGACTATTTGGAAGCCGCGTTGGTCCCGGCTTTGAATCGGTTAGGCATCGACCGAGTTGGTGTGTTTTCCCGGATCGACGATGAGAACGACCATAGTGTTTATGTTTTGATTCCGTTTCGCGAGCCCGACCAATTCGGTTCGCTCAATCAAGACTTGGCAGCTGATCAGGTGTACCAACAGGCGGCCGCGCCGCACTTTGCTCAGGAGCTTAAGGATCCCGCTTTTGCGCGGATCGAAAGCCGATTTATGAAAGCGTTCGCCGGGATGCCCGCGATTGAGTTGCCAGCTGGCACTGCGGAAAATCAGCCACGTATTTTCGAGCTTCGCCTTTACGAAAGTCACACAGAGCACCACGCTGCATTAAAGGTCGACATGTTCAACAGTGGCGAAATCCAACTGATGAAAGACGTTGAGATGGCCCCTGTGTTTTACGGTGAAACGCTGGTCGGCCCGCGAGTGCCCAATTTGATTTACATGCTCTCGGCAACCGACGAACAGGCTCACCAGAAACACTGGAAAGCGTTTTTGGGCCACCCGGAATGGGACCGAATGAAGGGACTGGAGAAATACAAAGACACTGTCTCCAAAATTGACAAGTGGTTCTTGCGCCCATTGAACTTTTCGCAGATATAAATCCTGATCGTTCCGCTTTGCCGGTCCCAAATGGCACTCCACATTCGGGCGACGGGAAAGTTGTTCGCCAACAAGATGGATGGATTCATGACGAAAGACAACAACGATTTGCAATCTAAACCAGATATACCGGACCTTTTTGAGGCCGCCGATTCATCAGAACCGGTGATGCTGCTGGTCGAGGATCTTGAGGATGTGCGAACCGTGTTTACAAAGTTGCTCACTTCAAAAGGCTTTGCCGTAAGTGAGATGGACAACGCCGAGTGCGCAATGAAGTTTTGCAAAACGCAATTGCCGGCCGTAGCCTTGATCGATGCCGACTTGGGCGGAAGCGACGGAATGAAACTGGGAGTCTTTATTCGAGGTTTGCCCGGTGGAGACAAAGTCGTGCTGGGAACTTTAACCGGCAATCAAAGCGAATCTTGCCGGATTAGAGCGATCCAATCTGGTTTCGACTATCACTTCCTCAAACCGGTCAAAATGAAAGAGGTCTGCCAGGCACTAAAAAACCGCTTGGCCGGTGGCGATGATTCGCCTCAATGCCCTTGGTCGTTGCGAAATTCACAAACAGACTAAAGCAACTACAGCTCTTTCCATTCTTTTGACACACCGCCCGTTTCTGGGCAACATTCTCACAAGCCCGATTTGTTAGAATGGGCCGCAACATTCCTTTTTAGTATGAGTATTCAAAAAATGAGCCAAGCTATTCGCGACCTGGAACCCACAGCGATGTGGAATCACTTTGCCGACCTGAACGCAGTCCCACGTCCTTCCAAGAAAGAAGAGCGAGTAATCGAATTCGCCAAGCAATTCGGGGAAAGCTTGGGGTTGGAAACGATGGTGGATTCAGTTGGCAATGTCATCATTCGCAAACCGGCGTCACCCGGCATGGAAAACCGAACACCGATCGTGATGCAATCTCATCTAGACATGGTACACCAGAAGAATGCCGACACCGAGTTTGACTTTGACACTCAAGGCATCGAGATGCTGGTCAAAGAGGACTGGGTCCATGCCAAAGGGACGACCCTTGGTGCGGACAACGGTATCGGTGTCGCGAGCATTATGACGATCCTGGCAAGTGACTCGATTCCTCATCCCCCGCTGGAGGCTTTGTTCACGATCGACGAAGAGACCGGAATGACCGGCGCTAAAGGGCTCAAGGGCGGATTGCTAAATGGCAAAATCATGCTCAACCTGGACACCGAAGACGACAACGAGCTAACGATCGGCTGCGCGGGAGGCATGGATATCACCGCGGTCGGAAACTACAGTGGTATGGCAACTGAAGATTCGATGGCCGGTTTGAAGATCACCATCAAAGGACTCACAGGTGGCCATTCCGGTATGGATATCCACATCGGGCGTGGAAACGCAAACAAACTGATGAATCGTTTGCTGTGGAATCTTCAACAGCAGTTTGCAATACAGATCGGTTCGATCGACGGCGGTGGTTTGCGAAATGCGATTCCTCGAGAGTCAGTAGCTGTTATCGCGGTCGCAGCCTCCGATTCGCAGCAAGTCAAATCGGGAGTCGAGACTCTGGCCAGTTCGATTATTGCCGAACACAAAACGACCGATCCGGATGCACAGATTCTGGTCGAGTCGGTCGAACGTCCTGCCAACGTGTTGCCCAATGAAATACAAACTCGCCTGCTGGGCGCGATCTATGGTGTTCCCAGTGGTATTCACCGGATGAGTCCCGAAATTGTCGGTTTGGTGCAGACCTCGAACAACTTGGCCCGCGTTCATCTGGCCGACGGCAAGCTGAAAATCAGCTGCTTGACCCGCAGTGGTGTGAACAGTGAACGGGATGATTTGACCAATGCGATTTCGGCGACGTTGGGTTTGCTGGATGTCAAAATCGAAAAGGGAGGCGACTATCCGGGCTGGCAACCCAAGCCCGATTCTTCGATCGTAAAAATGATGTCTGCTTTGTACGAAGAGTTGTTTGGCGAGCCGGCTCATGTTTCGGCTTGCCACGCCGGTTTGGAATGCGGGATCGTAGGCACAAACTATCCGGAGATGGAAATGATCAGCTTCGGCCCCAACATCCGAGGCGCCCATTCCCCTGACGAAAGAGTCCAAATCAGCAGCGTCCAAAAGTACTGGAAATTCCTACTGGAAACGTTGCAACGAATCGAATAACGCTCAGGGTTATCTATAGTGGGATTCGCCAGAATTCCTTTTGCGCCTGAGATGAAACGAACTTCTGGCTATTTCAACCAATTTGGTGTAACCACGGGCCAGGGCGCCAAGGGCCCATGCTACGCGCGGCGAGGCCGAATAATTTCCCAGCTGGGGAACCGAATGTTGTCTTTTGGAAACGATGGCCCAAAGCAGTTTTCAAAATCGCCAGAAAAATACTTGCGTTCGATTATGCGACCTA
>CAZDBA010000147.1:0-12095 GCA_964503615.1 uncultured Pirellulaceae bacterium | reverse complement strand
AACTTCGTCGCCTCAAAAAACCATACCGGCAAGATTCCAATCTTGCCGGCATTTTAGTAATTGTCCAACTCACCATCCTTGCGGCGTGGCCTGCGATTACGGCGATCGCGGCAAGCGCGCGAAGCCCGTCAAATTCACGGATATATTCTTTCGGCCGATGAATTGAAAGCGTTTCCTACTACGACTTGACGGAAATTATTAAGGGATGATTTTAATGTGACGAATCCATATGAAGCTCCTGAGACAAAATCGCCTGATTTCAGACTGTCATTTTTTGGAAACGGTCGGGTTGTGATCTTAACACTGTTTGCCATTTGCGTGTCAGCGTTCAATGTGTTTTATTGGTTCCTATTCGGTCGTGCGTGAGGCGCCTTCCGACGCGTGTACGAAAAAAGGCTCGCGCGTTTGCGCGAGCCTTTCTTTAGTCTGCTAATTCTGGTGGGTTTCTACTATCGCTTCAATGAATCGCGGATCTCAGTCAGCAATACGACTTCGTCTGAAGGAGGAGCGTCGTCGGCCGCTGTCTTCATCATTTTTGAAGCAACTTTGAGTGCAATGAAGATCACCAAAGCAAGGATCAAAAAGTCGATAACGTTTTGCAAAAACGTTCCATACATAATCGCTGACTTGTCCATAACAACGTCGCCGGCTGCATTTTTAACCGCATCGCCGGTCAGTGGATCAAGTCGTGGAGTACCACTACCAATATCGTATTTCATTCCAGTCATGTCTGGCACGCCAGCGACCATCGCGATCAACGGGGTGATGATGTTATCCAGGAACGACTTGACGATAGCGCCAACCGCAGTACCCATCACGATACCGACCGCCATGTCGATCAAGTTCCCTTTAAACGCGAAATCTTTGAAATCTTGAATGAATCCCATTTTCTACATCTCCTGAATAAATTTCCGCCCTCATTGGTTAAAGGGCTTTTAAAACAATATTTGCTCGCGGGTTAGTCGTTAGTTGACTTGATAATAGAAAGAAGGGGCAACGATTCAACTCTGATGGCAAACCACTGCTCAAAGATCAACGCAACTTGTTTAAGGTCGTGGATTTAGTCGACTAATTGAGTTGTTATAAGTTGCGAACCCGTTTGCGAGAACTTACTGGACAGTTTCGCGAGCCTATCGTTTTGTCCTTCGACCCACGGAAACAAACGAACCGATTTTGATGGCAGTATATTCAGTCAAAAAGCCACGATTTCACGGTGAATTACCACTTTTACTGAAAATCTAGCATCTATGCGAATTGCAAACCTTCGAACCCATAATGAAATTCCCCGCAAATCTGACTGGCATTTGTCTAACAGAAGATCCATGCGATAAATTTGGAAGGTTAGTAAACTTCCGTGTTGGGGGTAAGCTGGGCATCACGACTTTTGATTCTTGTCAAAAATTCGATCAAGAAAACTCACTCGCGTTCTCGACCAAAAAGAGCAAGGGTGTTTAGCAGGAACATAAATGACCACAGACCAACTCACATTTCTCAACAGCAACTCTTTCGCCGTTGCTGGTGCATCAAACAATCGCGCGAAATACGGCAACATGGTGTTTCGAGCCTTGGTTGAACATACTGCCAACGACGATCGGAAGGTGTATCCGATCCACCCTGCATTGGACTTGGTCGAAGGACATCAGGCGTTTACCAGCGTAGAGACGCTTCCCGAAGTTCCTGAAGCACTTTCGATCATCACGCCAGCAGCTGTGACTGAAAAATTAGTCAATCAAGCGATCGCAGTTGGCATCAAACAGATCTGGATGCAGCCTGGTGCCGAACACGCTGGTGCGATTGCTGCTGCCAAAGCGGCAGGCATCACCGTTCTTGCCTACGGCCCATGTATCTTGGTCGATCTAGAAAATTGATTTAATCGCGGGTGCTGACAGATTCCTGATTCTTTTTGCAAACATACTCAAACACATCATCTTGTGTCAGAGGTTTGCTGAACAGGTAACCTTGGCCAGTATCCACTCCTAGATTTTGAATGTGCTTCAGCTGGTTGTTGGTTTCGATTCCCTCGGCGACAGTTTCGAGCACTACCTGCACCAGATTCTACGCCAACGGCTTGCAGTGAGCCGAACAGAATGACCACTTCCCTGAGTGGCTGGGGATAGGCGGGTTATCCTCGATATAGTTCACCACCGAATCGACATCGTCGAAGATCGCAAGTAGCTTTTCATATTGATATCCTTCCGCTAATTGCTTGATCAGCGGGTAGATCGGTTTCTCTTTTGTCCAATAATCTCGATCAAGAAACACCATGGGACTGGAAACGCCTGTGGTCGCGTAGTGATTCTGAGCCGCGTCTTGAAGGATTTCCTGGATGGTGCCGGCGCTTCCTGGTGCAAAGATCAGCCCCGCCGCCGCGATCGTGACCAATCCGTCCTCACGTACACTGTTGGCGAAATATTTGGCAATGTGAGTCGCGAAAGGCGTAGGAGGTTCGTGACCGTAAAGCCAAGTTGGGATGCCGAGACTGACATGTGCTACACCTGCGTCCAGAGGAAACTTCTCGCGAACTTGAAACGCACAGGCAAGCCACTGTTTATCTTTGTAAGTCGGAGCCGTCGCTAGTTCGCGCACTGCTTCCTCAAGCTCGTAGTCTGTTCTTTCCGCAAACCATGCTCCCACATGAGTCGCCTCCATCGCTCCCGGGCCACCTCCGCTGACCATCAGGTAACCACGCCGCGTCAGTTCTCTGGATATTTTTGCAGCCATCAAATAGGCATCGTCTGAGCGCATCATCGAATGTCCGCCCATCATACCCACGATCTTTTCATCGGCCGCATGGGATGCAAGAAAGTCTCCGATCGCGTCTGTCATTGCCATGTCATGCAATCGTCTGCCAAGCGCATCGGTTATCGTTGACGGGTTGGGACCACCTGTATCAAGCCAGTGTTGGTAAACCTTGGCATCGGTCGTCTGGCAATAACTGCAGGGGTCCTCAGGCGAAAATCCGTCAAACAGCGTATCGGCCGAATACAAAATGGGCGCATACGGATTAAAGGGAAGCCCCACAAGCGTCGGGAAAACAATAGCCCCACGCGCGAGCACTGATGCCAAAACATTGTCCGGCAGAACGCAGCCCAAAAAGACAGTATTGTCGATTCTTGCGCTCAGGATTTCATCGGAAATAGGCGTAACGTCGACGCTTTGTACGACCGTATCTTTGAGAGAATTCTCTGACTTCAATAAAGAGGCCAGCTCTTCAAACGAATGAACCTCGCGCATGGTAAATCTTCGCTGCTATTGGCTTGTGCTGAATCAAAGCATTATCGCATTGGAACGACCAATATTCAATCTAATGAGCTTTGCAGGGACTACCCGTTGGAACACCACACCCTCCTGGCGGAGCTAGGAGCGTCGAAAATCAAGCGCTAACCGAGATAACCGAGATAACCGAAGATAACCGAGATTTTCGGCGAGGGCCTTCCGTAAACGGCAAACAGCTCGTGACACGCTATTTCATACTAGCCAGCTCAACCAGGCTCATCACCATGCAACCACTGGCTCCAGCGTCGATCCATTGCGACGGGTGATCTGCGAAACTGGGACCGGCGATATCGATGTGAACCCAGGGCGTGTCCGCGACGAACTCCTGCAAAAACTTGCCCGCTGTAATTGCGCCACCCCAGCGGCCGTCTCCCACGTTTTTGATATCGGCGATGTTACTTTTGACTTGCTGCGCAAAGAAGTCGTGCATCGGCAGTTGCCAAACCAACTCGCCGCTGATTGCGGCGGCACTCATCACCGAATCGCAAAACTCCTGATTATTGGTCATCACGCCACAAATGTCTTGTCCCAACGCTACCACACAAGCACCCGTTAACGTCGCCAGATCAACGATCGCACGAGGTTTCATTTCTTCGGCAACGTTCAAAGTATCGGCTAGTACCAAGCGACCTTCGGCATCGGTATTGTGAACTTCGATCGTTTTTCCGTTGCGTGCGACCAACACATCTCCCAGTCGATATGCGTTTCCGCTGATCATATTTTCGGCCAACCCGGCAAAGCCAATTACGTTAACAGGCAATTTTTGAGTTGCAATCGCGTTCATCGCGCCCAACACGGTCGCCGCACCCGCCATATCGCACTTCATATTTAACATGTTGGAACTGGGTTTGAGCGACAGCCCGCCTGAGTCGAAAGTAACTCCCTTGCCAACCAACGCCAGTGGCGCGCTCCCCTGCTCTGCTCCGTTGTAGCGCATGATCACCAATCGAGGCGGGCGATCAGAAGCTTTGCCAACCGCCAAAAATGCTCCACACTTTTCTTCGGCCAGTTTGTGCTCGTCCCACACTTCAACTTGAAAACCTGCCTGCTTGCCAACACGTTGACACTCTTCAGCGAAAGATTCGGGAAAGATCTCGTTGGGCGGCAAATTCACCAACCGACGAGTCAAGTTCAGGCTTTCGCCCAATGCGGTTCCTGCCTGAATTTCTTCTTCCGTGGCGCCGTGCCATTTCATTTCGGCGAACGGATACAGCTTACCCTCCTTGCGCATGATATCCTGCCCCTGGCAACCAACGATCGCTCCGCAAATCGCTCGCGCTCGATTTTCGAGATCCAGATAAAAACCGACCGATTTGCGTGGTCGAATGGCAAGCTGTTTTGCCGCTGCTGCCGCGGCACGAAAAGGCAACGACCGCAGAGCCTCCTCTCGCTTGCCAAGCCCAACTACCACCAAGACCGGTGAGGACAGCGCGTCGATCGATAGCAAGGTCGAAACGGAACAAGCATTCGTGGAAATTTCTTCCTGCTCAATCAAGCGAGAAAGCAACCCATTCGCCGCTTGGTCTAACTCGGCAGCAATCCCGGCAAGCGGTTCATCTTTCCAAATTCCGATCACGACCGCATCTGTATCGCAATCCGTTATCGTTTCGTTCAGAGCAGTCGTCTTCATCAATTCTCTCGCCATCGCTTCAACTGGGACCGGTAAAGTTCGAGCGATCGTAAGCTATTTTGAGATGGGAACCAAGCTGCGCAAATCTACGCTCCGAAACGAATAATTATTGACTCTTACCGATGCCAACGTTCTCAAGTTCCGCGCCCATTTTTCCGGTCAGGAAATACAACAGCATTTTAAAATCTGCCACGATCGACCAAAGCGGATAACTGAATGTCGCAGGTTTATTACGCTCAACAAAACAATGGCTCAGCCATGAAAACAAATATCCGCAGAACATCGGCAGCGGCAAGAACATCCATTTTTGCAAAATAACAATAACCAACAGGCTTAGTATCGCCAAAATCGTTCCAACATAGTGCCAGCCTCGAGTCGAAGCCCTGCTATGTTCTTGAAGATAGTATGGCCAGAATTCAGCAAAAGTTGCGTGTTTACGCATTAATAGACTCCACTCCCATGGCCAGTACTCAAAAAATTGGCTCTGATCAATCTACCAGTTTGATCAATTCAGTAAATTGTGAATAGAACCTAAGGCACCGTTACCTAAGTTTCCCTAGCCTAACCTATACCCGGGATTGCGACGTCGGACGATTCGGGTTAACTATGCGGTTCTGAAATCACATAAATTAGACAATAAACGGCCCCCGACCAGGCCAGACCAAACATATATTGCGGAGCAACGAAAACGTGAGCGAAACAAAACAACGTCTCAAAGCGATCATGGACGACCCTAGTTACCGATTGGCCTATTTGGACCAAGACTACATGCAGCGCGAAGACCTGCGTCCGCTGAGATTAGAACTGGAACTGCTCAAGCCGGAAATGTTACTGGATGAACGCGGGATAAAATCGACGACCGTTGTGTTTGGTGGCACGCAAGTCATCTCGAAAGAGCAGGCGGATGAAACGATGGCAGCGGCAAAGGCGGCTATCGAAAAAGACCCTGACGCGGAAGAATCAAAACGGTTGATGATTCGCGCGGAGCGGGTGGTCGCCAAAAGTCGCTTTTACGAAGAGTGCCGCGATTTTGCTCGCATCGTCACCGAACACACAAAAAAGGCAAACGATGGCGAGTTCATTATCAAAACAGGTGGTGGACCTGGCATTATGGAAGCTGCCAATCGTGGCGCCTACGAAGCCGGCGGAGAGTCGATCGGACTGAACATCGAACTGCCGTTTGAACAAGAACCGAATTCGTACATCACGCCAGGATTGTGTTTTCAATTTAACTACTTTGCGATTCGCAAGATGCATTTTCTGTTGCGAGCCAAAGCCCTTGTCTGTTTCCCAGGTGGATTCGGCACGCTGGACGAGCTGTTTACGACTTTGACTCTTCGGCAAACGGGCC
Organism: uncultured Pirellulaceae bacterium; assembly: GCA_964503615.1. Lineage (GTDB taxonomy): Bacteria > Planctomycetota > Planctomycetia > Pirellulales > Pirellulaceae > CAZDBA01. Next base: position 5,838 of record CAZDBA010000147.1, on the reverse strand, counting down.
GCATGCAAGACATTCCGATTATTTTGTATTCCAAAGAATACTGGAACGGAATTTTAAATCTACAATTTCTAGCTGACGAAGGCGTTATCCAGGACCGTCACCTCGATCTGTTTCAGTATTGCGAAACACCTGAGGAAACATGGAAAGTGATCACCGATTTCCATGGTGTGAAAGCTTAAAAGCTCTAACCGTTTTAGAAAGTTGGCTATGGTTCGCTCATCAAACTGGAAGTTGATCGCTCAGGCCACTTTCTGTGCCCGGTCAAAAATTTTGCACATCGTTTGCGCTGTTACGGTTGGGAGCCTGCTAAGTTTCCAATCGAATGTGAATTTATTGGCGCAAGTCGCGCATTCAAACGAGATCGCCGAAGAAAGTTCTACCCAGACCGAATCGAAGGAGCAGGTGGAACAGGCCCAGCAGATGAAAGCGATCGTCAAAGCGGCCTTTGCTGAAACACGAGACGGTTTCAGCAGCGATGAAGTAATTCTGGACGATGCACTGTTCGCCGCATTTACAGAAGCTTGCCAAACTGCCGCACCAGAAACGGATATGGATATCGCCGAATTTGGTTGGACGTTGATCAACATGCGCAAAGCGGGCCAGTTGTCCGATCTACCATCAACACGGCGGCGAAGCACCGATGTCACCTCGGTAATGCATGTGGCGGAAATCGCCAGCCGCACAATGTACGACACACACTCAATCTCGATCGACCGAGTGATGGTTGATCCCGAATTACGCCGGGAGTTTGACGAGCTGGCCACGGGAGTGATCGCCGAGGTTGACCTCTACCAAGTTCGCAAAGCAGCGTTTCGGTTGCGAAAAATGCGACAACTGCGTCCAGAGCTGATCACCCGTATCGCCGATTGGGGCCGCGAGATTCAGTCCCACGCTGCCGAAGAGATTGCAGACGATCCCACACGGGTCACCGAAGGTCCGGGGATCTACATTTTTCGAGACGCAACCGGTTATCTTTATATCGGCGAGTCGAACAACCTCCGCCGCCGGCTGACTCAACATCTGGATCAATCCAGCAGCGAGTCGCTGGCCAACTACTTAACCGAGAACGGCGCGACCGATATTACGATCGAACTGCACGTGTTCGATCCCGATTCTCGAATCAAAGAAGTCGCAGTGCGCCGCGCTTATGAATCGGAGTTGATCGGCAGCCGAAAGCCCAGGTTCAACCTCAGCGCGAAATAGCCGGCAGAAAGAAGGCGGGTGAAAACAGAAATTTGGTTGGTGTCATGATTACACAAAAAAAGCGACCGCTGACCAGGGAGAGAGGTCGAAGCGGTCGCTTTGAAAAGATAAAAAATCTTTTGGGCAAATTCTTTTAACTAATTCTTCTTGAGCTATCGAGAAGTAGAACCTTTTTTTGTTGAGCCAGCGGGCCTGGCTGCCGATCCAGCAGGCTTGGATGTGGAACCCGAAGTTTCGGCTGCCGCTTCCGTTTCTGTTTCCATTTCGGCCGGTCTCGATTCCATCAAAGTCTGCTTTTGCTCTTCGGTCAGCAGCTCAGTGACACTGCCAGTGATTCGATCCATTACGACCTGTCGTGTTTCATTTTGCGCCAGTACTTGAGCTTGCACCTGCTCGGAAAGTTCCAAATCAGCCATACTGCTTTTCAAAGCGGCCATAGGTGACATGCCTTCTTCACGAGCGCTCAAAAACGAACTCTGAAAAGCTTTTCTGTTGTCTTCCGGAATCAGGTTAGCAAGCGCGATTGTCGTGGCATTTAACTCATCGAAATTTTCGGTTACCGCAGACTTAAGTGCGGTGCGTTGGGCAGAGGTAAGCGTTAGTCCTGGAAAATCACCACGTTGAATCAAACCCACGTACTTCAGTCTCGTTTTTGCATTCTCGCGATCCGTTTGCTTTTGAGAATAAGCCGCCGAATTTCCTCGGGTATTAGAGCCTTGCTGCCGGTTATTAGACCCTTGCTGCCGACTGTTTGATTGTGCGTAAATAGATCCTGCCATCAACGTGGTAGCGATCAAACCAATAGCAAACTTCTTAAACATGAATCCAGCCTTTACCGTGTTCGTGATTTTTATTGAGCGAATTTTGAATTAGGTAGCCCGTACCTTAATTCCCGTTGACGCTTTCTATCACATATTCTTACGAATTTCTTCTAAAGAAACTGAATTTTTACGCCGAAGGGCAAACGATCTCAAAAAACCCGAACGACGGAGTAGAAACCACCGACCTGTGAGATCTCCCACTATTTTGGCTAAGGCATAGCGCCATTGGTTGGCACCCGTCCTGTGATCAACTGCTGAACCAAACGAGGGTGATTTTAGGATTGGGAACTTTGCGTCCTTCCAGAAATGCGCGGCCGTGTTGTTGCCACCAAACTTTGAGCGCGGCTATTTCCGCGGGAACATCATTCGTTTTACCCTCCGCAAGATTGAGTAACTCACAAGGAAGCCCATGTCGGCTGAAAAATCCCCATAGGCGAGTGTGGGCGGTATGTGATTCTGGCCACGTCACAAAGATATCCACATTCACCTCTTCGGCATCTGATCTGGCTGGTGTTTTAAGACTCTCATCGTCCAGAAACTCGATTAACAGCGGAGCAGCCCAACGCCCCGCTCCATCGCTAAGCCCCGACAAAGCCATTTCTTTACGCCTCATATCGGTCGATTGCAAGTCAGCAAAGAGTGCCTCAAGGGCGTCAGGGGTTGGCATGGACGCAAGGACCACATTCCGAGAGCTGCTCGATCGCTGCGCACTTATTATTTGCGCAATGGCTTCTGTTCGATGCAGACTGTTTAGTGCATACGAACAGGCAGCCCCAATGCTCCCATTTTCCGAATCTATGTTACTCAACAGAATATCAATCTCTGCGCGACCGAAAGATTCTCCTTTCAGTCCATGAGCGTCGATTGTTAACGCACGAATGTTCAACATATCAGCTGGCCAATAGACATGCCCCAGGTGCGCAGGAGCTAGGATGTTTTTCACCGCACCTACTGCAATATGTCCGTTTGGATCGCTAAAGCGTTTCTTCAATGGTTCAATGGCACGGCGATCTCGCAGGCATCCCAAGGCGCTGGCGGCAGCTACTCGCACGGATTCGTCATGATCGAGCGCAGCAATCAGTGGTTCCAGTGCGTCCGGGTGAAACGTCTGCCCAAGCCCGCGCGCCGCGGCACTCCGAACCGATTTACTAGGGTGTGTTTCCAACACTCGAATCAAAGGCTTCACTGCGCGTTCGCCATGCTGCCCCAATAAAGAACAAACCTGCAATGCAACGGTTGTGTCGCTGCTGTCCAATGCCTGCGCCATAAGCTCGAAAGCAGAATCTCCCAGATACCTCAACCGAACCCGTGGGTCTGATTTTTGATCGGCGCGAGGATCGGCCAGTCGACTAAGGTCATCAATCGCCAAACGAATCGCCCGTTCAATGTCCTCCTGTGTGTCAAGTTGCTCCAGCCCTGGCGGTCGACGCTCCTCAATCTTCCAAGGTTTCTTCAGTTCTTCCGTAGCCAAGCGACGAACCAAATTGAGAGTCTCGTCGGGAATTTGGAACGCTGTCATTTCATCTTCCTGAAGTAATTCACGTGGCTCATTGGTATCACTAATCAACTTGGCCGTCACATCGAACTCCCTTGGATTCTCTTCGGCCGCAACCACTTGCCATTGAGCCCCTAGTGCGCCAGCACCAATCAGCAACACGAGCGAGCAAGCCAAAAATTTCGCCCAGGATCGTTGCACCGGTTCGATTCCACACAGTCGACGAACTCGAGTAAGCAATGAACTTCCGCCTACTCCAATCGCCAGCGCTCCACCGTGTGATTTGAGTTCGGTCATCGCCAACAGTGCATGACCGTAGTCGCGACGATTGTCAAGAATTCGAACAACATCATCATCACAACAGTGTTCCCGTTCGATTCTGATCTGATGCGACAACCACCACACAGCGGGATGGTAAAAGAACACCGTTTCAACAACCGTTTGCAAAATATTAACGACATAGTCAAAGCGTTTTACGTGAGCCAGCTCGTGCGCCAGAATTGCTTCGATCTGTTTCACAGGCAATTCAGCCACAACGCTCACTGGCAGTAGAATGACGGGCTTAAAGTAGCCGACAACGACCGGGATTTGGATCAAAGATGACTGCAGCAGGGACACAATGGGTTTTACCTGCATTCGCTGCATCGTGTTTTGAAAAAGCGTCTGAATATTTTCAGGAACCGCAGTAGTTCCCACTCGACGCAATCGAACAACGATCAACCAACCAAACAAAGGACGAATCGCACAAACAAGAATTCCAAACATCCAAACAAACACAATTGCGGGAATCCATGGAGCCAAGACTTTGGTGACCTGTTGGTACCAAGAAATATTTAAGGCTGCGGCTGCGATTTCTGCCGGTTGTGACATAGGTTCGATGGAAGCCGCAGCAGACTGTGTCAGCTTGGAGGCTTCAACACCTGGCACAGAATTTGGATTTTCCAACGTAGTCGCCTGAGCTTGCGACACACTTCTCGGATCCTCATACGTGATGACCTGACCAATGGAATAGTCATTGTTTGCGCCATGTTTATAGGACCAAGTAGAATGGCTCTGGCCCACATCCTGCATCATCCAGAACGTTGTCATCACCGGGGCCGCAACAACAACCAGCATCGCCGTCAGCAACACGTGATACCGAACCCAAGCGGACGACTTTCGCATTGCGCCAAGCACGACGAAAATCGCAGCCCCTATGAAAGCAAACTGCCACACCGAATGCAGCAATAGCCAGCCAATCGCATCAACTAATGGGCCATTATACGACATCCAGATTGCACTCATGAGATCATTCATTGCTTGCCTTCCATTTCGTTTAGTAGCTGTCGTACTTCTTCGATTTCTTCCGGCGATGGTTTTTCTGAAGTCAAAGCCTGCATTACGAGACTCATGGCGGAACCTTCGTAAATCTTTTCAACCAGGTCCTTCAGCATCCGTTTCCCCGCGGCTTTGCGAGACACTTTGGGACGATAAACATGCGGACGTTCATTTTCTGTCCGGGTTACTAGCCCCTTCTGCAACATCACCGACAGCATCTTGACGGTAGTTGAGTAGTTCGTGCCCTTTTCTGCTTCTAACTCAGCGTGAATCACACGCACCGGACTTGGCCCCTGTCTCCACAAGACACCCAGAATTTGCAATTCAACATCCGTTAGCTGACTCTTTTGTGTCATTGTCCCCGTCCAAACATTAGCGAAGCTGTTCGCTAAATAATAGCGAACGAGTTCGCTAATACAACACCGAAAGATGACAGAAATTTGAAAAAGTCAGGTGAGAACTGGTGGACTTTGGCAGTCAGTCTCCGGGATCTTTCGAAAACCAATGTTTCGCCGATAAAACAAAAACCTGTTATTGTGAAGCGGGCAACGACATAAGCTGCTTGGCGCAAACACCTTATTCTTGTTTGTGGCTAAAGCGCCACTGGTTGGCACCTGTCCTGTAGTCGGATCGACCGCTCCAGGACCCAACGGAGGTGATTTTAGGATTGGGAACTTTGCGTCCTTCCAGAAATGCGCGGCCGTGTTGTTGCCACCAAACTTTTGGCTAGTCTCTAACTACTCAAACTGAGCAGTTTTAGCATTGGCGATCTGGTGTAGGTCAGGCTGTGTGTGCCTGATAAAATGAACAGGATCGGCATGTACAACATGCCCTACGCTTGGATCCAAACTTCCGTTGAATTCAAGTGGAATCAATGCAGGAGAACTGAAAACGCTCAGTTTGAGTAAGGGCAGCGTTTTCGCGACTAGGTATGCTGTCGCGCTCGGTGGTCCTCGATCTTTTTTCTATCGACACGTGTTTTGAATTGTTTGAGCAGGCCAA